>JBKHEM010000166.1:0-4998 GCA_046540815.1 Salinivenus sp. | reverse complement strand
GGAGCGCCACGCCTCTCCGATCCGGTCCTTCTCGAAGACGACGTGGTCGATCCCTCGCTCGGTGAGGCAATAGCTGGTGGCAAGTCCAGCCTGGCCTCCTCCAACGACAATCACGGGATAGTACGAGTCCATGGCCATTTGTGCGGGTTTTAGAATGGAAGTGTCCGGCGATGCGGAGTCCCCCGATTCTGTTGAGGATTCGCCCGACCGGGATTGGGCCCGCCTCCCTCTAATCACGAAACTGGACGGGGCGTCCAGGGTCAATCCCCCAAAGGGGTGATTTGTCGACTTTCCCGGTCGAATACCGCACCCTCAGACCTGCACCGATCGGAATCGCCTTGACATCTGGACAACAAGACCAGCTCGGATTCAGGCCAGCGTACGTTCGCGCTTCTACCCCGCGAATGCGGTCTTGCCCGGACAGTGCGGATGACCTCCTGGCCGGGATCCTGGATACCCTCCCGAGGGGAAACGCCGAGTGCTTGGCCGCTCAGCCCGCCGTCCCGTTTTGTCCCTTCTTTCCGGCTTCGATACATTCATTGCCTGTCGGCTTTGTACAAACCCCTTGTCCGCCCATGCGCTCTGTCATCCTCGCCTACGCTGTAGCCCTGCTCTTCCTCGTCGGCTGCCAGTCGCCCGACTCCCAAAGAACCTCCTCCGACGCTCAGATGGACGTAGCCGCCCGCGCAGACAGCCTCACCCAGGCTTCACTTCTCGTAGACGGTCACATCGACCTCCCGTATCGCCTGAACGACTTCTACGAAGATCCGGCCGACTCTACGGTCGGCGGGGACTTTGACGCGCCGCGCGCCCGCGCCGGTGGCCTCGATGCCCCCTTCATGTCAATCTACATCCCGACCGAACTGCAGGACACCCCCGATGCCGCAATCCAACGGGCCGACACATTGATCGACCTCGTCGAGAAGGTGACAGACGCCCGTCCGGAAACGTTCGAGATTGCCTCCTCCCCCGACGCCGTCCGGCGGATCACCGACGACGGCAAAATTGCACTGCCCATGGGCATGGAAAATGGCGCCGGCCTGGGCGGCGAGCTCGACAACGTCGAGCACTTTTTCGACCGGGGCATCCGCTACATTACCCTCACACACGGGAAACACAATCGGATTGGCGACTCCTCCTATGACGACGCAGAGCCGCGGTGGGAGGGCCTCAGCCCTTTCGGTGAGAAGGTGATCGACGAGATGAACCGGCTCGGCATCATGGTCGACATCTCACACGTAACCGATGCCACGGCGCGAGACGCCATTGCCCGGTCCGACGCTCCCGTCATCGCCTCTCATTCCTCGGCCCGCCACTTCACGCCCGGCTGGGAGCGCAACATCAGCGACGAACTCATCGAACAGGTGGCCGAGACGGGCGGCGTCGTCATGATTACGTTCGGCTCTTCCTTCCTGCGCAACGAGTACCGCGAGCAGGACGACCCCATTCGCGCCGACATGGACGCGCACATCGACTCGATGGGCTGGGCCTCCGACTCCCGGGAGGCCATCGTGTACGAAGAGCAGGTGCGGGATGAAAACCCCATCGGCACCGTGGCGGACGTGGCCGATCACATCGACCACGCCGTGGACCTTGTGGGGGTTGAACACGTGGGGATCGGCTCTGACTTCGACGGCGTGTTCGCCCTCCCGGACGGCCTGCAGGATCCCACAGGCTACCCGAACCTCGTCGCCGAGCTCCTGGAGCGCGGCTATTCGGAGGAGGACCTCAAGAAAATCCTGGGGGAAAACGTCCTGCGAGTGTGGACGGACGTTGAGGCAACCGCCGAGCGTCTCCAGAATGACGCGTAGCGCCGCTGTTTCCCTCCGTGCCGCCCCCGCCGTCCATGTTTGACGACCTGGTGGTCCTTGAGCTCGCGTCCGTTCTTGCGGGCCCCAGCGTGGGCCAGTTCTTTGCCGAGCTGGGCGCAACGGTCCTCAAGGTCGAAAACCCACGGACGGACGGCGACGTGACGCGACGGTGGACGGTCCCGAACGAGACGGCCCGCAGCGACGATCGCTCCGCGTACTTCTGCTGCTGCAACCACGGCAAGCAATCCATCGCCCTCAATCTGTCGACTGGCGAGGGGCAATCTCTCCTGCACGACCTGGCCCGCCAGGCCGACGTCGTACTGGCCAGCTACCGCCCCGGCACGGCCGAGGCCTTAGGGGCCGATTACGAAACGCTAGCAGATACAAATCCCGATCTCATCTACGGCCACGTCACCGGCTACGGCCCCAGTCGATCGCGCGCCGGATACGACGCTGTCCTCCAGGCCGAGAGCGGCTTCATGCACATGAACGGCCCCGACGACGGTCCGGCAACCAAACTGCCGGTGGCCCTGATGGACGTGCTCGCGGCCCATCAGTTGAAGGAGGGGTTGCTCGTGGCGTTGCTGAAGCGGTCCGACGATGGCGGAGGAACGTACGTGCCCGTTTCGCTTCTCCAGTCTGCCGTGAGCGGCCTCGTGAACCAGGCGACAAACTGGCTCGTGGCCGGCCACAGCCCGCAGCGCATGGGCTCGGCCCATCCCAACATCGCCCCCTACGGCCTCCCGTACGAGACCGCCGACGGCCATTCCATTGTCCTCGCCGTGGGCACCGACCGCCAGTTCACGGCCCTGTGCGAGGTGATACACCGGCCCGACCTTGCCGACGCCCCCCGGTTTGCCACCAACGCCCAGCGCGTGGCCCACCGCGCTGCCCTCCAGCGTGAACTGGCCGATTGTATCCGTCGGATCGAGCACGACACTCTGCTCCCGGCGCTTCACGAGCGCGGCGTCCCCGCCGGTCCTGTTCGGGACGTCCCCGCCGTGTTTGAACAGTCCGCAGCCCAGGCAATGGTCCTTGATCCCACCGACGGCCCGAGCGGACTGCGACAAACGGCCTTCCCGCACCCCACCGATGGACTGGAGTCCCTCCGGCCGCCCCCCCACTACGCCGAGCACACTGCGTCCATCCTCCGCACCCGTCTCGGGTACACCGAGGACAAAGTTCGGTCTTTATCGAAAGCAAAGGCCGTTCACGTTCGGTAGGCTTCACCGACAGCCGCCCCTCCAGCGTCTAGGAGTGCAGTGGCCCCTTTCGCCGCGGCGTTCGGCCGGTCGGTCCCCGGCATCGGGAACGCGTCCACGCCCTCCTCTCCTCGGCCGGCACGGCCAACAGACGCCGCACTGAGCCTCCGTCATCCAAAAGATGACGGACCTCAGGGCAATCCTCTTTACGTTGATTTTCCATTTGCGATGGAAACTCGCCGCAAATCTTGGCAGGGAGAGCCTTGAAGGAGTTGGTGTTGAATGGAGATGCCTTCAAACCTGGGGCGCGCCAATCCTCTGCTTGCCTGCTTTTGACTCTCTACGCAGTGTTATGAGTGACAATAACAGCGGCCACATTCAGGTCTATCCCGTCGACGACCATCCCGCCATTCGGAACGCGATCCGTGACAGGGTTGAGACTCTCATCGACATGGAGGTGTGCGGGGAAGCCGATTCCTCGGAGCAAGCCTTTCGAGACATCGAAGAGCTACGCCCCGAGGTCCCCATCGTCGACATCTCACTGACGGACGGGCACGGGCTTGACCTCATCAAGAACCTGAGCACGCAAATCCCCGAGGTGCGGCCCATCGTCTTTTCAATGTACGACGAGAAGATCTACGCCGAGCGTGCCATACGGGCCGGTGCGTCCGGATACGTGACGAAGAGCGCCCCGACCGATGCCCTCATTGAGGCCATCCGGAGTGTCCATAATGGGGACGTGTACCTCAGCAAGGAGATGACCGACCGCGTGCTGGGCAAGACGTGGAATCGGGCAAGCAGCAACCCGAGCTTTCCGATTGACGAGCTTACCGACCGGGAGATGTCAGTCTTTCAAATGCTGGGCCAGGGATACAGCATCGATGAGATCAAGGAGCAGCTGGGTCTCGCGCGCAAGACAGTCGAAACCTACCGGCGGCGTGCAAAGGAAAAGCTGGGGTTCGACACAGTCTCTGAGCTCCTGCAGCACGCGGTGCAGTGGACGTACGGGCAGTCCCCCGACGAGGCCGGGGCCACCCCCGTACAGCATTCGGGGTCAACCACATAGGCAGGCGGATCGGACCGGGGCCTCTGGTCCGGAAATGGAGAATCGAGTCCACGAAGCCGTTCCCTCCCCGCACGTCTGCGCGGCATTCGCATGGGGATCGTACGGGCTCCATCCATGCGCCAGGCGACAGGAGCGAACTGACCCGGACGGCTCATGACTCGTCGCGGGACCAGGTCCGCGTCTGGTCGAAGATGTAGGTGGCAAGCTGATCGATGGCCACGCGATCCTGCTCCATCGTGTCGCGGTCCCGCACCGTCACCGTCTGGTCCTCCAGCGTGTCGAAGTCGACGGTGATGCAGAACGGCGTGCCCGCTTCGTCCTGGCGGCGGTAGCGTTTGCCCATTGAGCCGCGGTCGTCGTAGCGGACGTTGAAATGCTGGTTGAGATCCGCCTCGATGTCACGAGCAATCTCTGGCAGGCCCTCCTTGTCCACCAGTGGAAAGATGCCGGCGCGGACGGGCGCCACCTCGGGGTGAAACTGGAGCACCGAGCGCGTGTCGCCCTTCACGTCTTCCTCGTAGTAGGCGTCGCAGAGGAGCATAAAGAGCGTGCGGTCAAGGCCCGTGGACGTCTCTACGACGTAGGGCGTGTAGCGCTCCTCCTCCCACGGGTCGTAGTACGACATCTTCTTGCCCGAATACTCCTCGTGCCGACTCAGGTCGTAGTCGGTTCGGGAGTGGATGCCCTCAAGCTCCTTCCAGCCGATCGGGAAGTCGTACTGGATGTCGACCGCCGCGTTGGCGTAGTGGGAGAGCTGGTCGTGCTCGTGAAAGCGGAGGTTGGACGGATCGATGCCGAGGCTCTCGTGCCACGCCATCCGGCGCTCCTTCCACGTCTCGAACCACTCGAGCTCGGTGCCCGGCTTTACGAAATACTGCATCTCCATCTGCTCGAACTCCCGCATGCGGAAGACGAACTG
>JBKHEM010000165.1:0-5004 GCA_046540815.1 Salinivenus sp. | reverse complement strand
GCCGTCGGGATCACCTACCAGATGCATGGCCTCGTCCTCGTGGATGAGAAGTACGAGGTGCTGCGCCCATCGATCATCTGGTGCGACAGCCGCGCGGTCGACCTGGGCTCCGAAGCGTTTGAGGCCTTGGGACCCGACTGGTGCCTCTCTCATCTTCTCAACAGCCCCGGTAACTTTACGGCCTCGAAGCTGGCTTGGGTGAAGCGCAACGAGCCCGACGTGTACGACCGGATTCACAAGGCCATGCTCCCCGGCGACTACGTGGCTCTCAAACTAACGGGCACCGTGCGCACTACACCCTCGGGCCTCTCCGAAGGCACGCTCTGGGACGTGCAACGCCAGGGCTTAGCGGTCGATTTGCTTGACTACTTCGACCTCGACACGGACCTGTGGCCGGAGCCCGTGCCCACCTTTTCCGAGCAGGGCACTCTCACGGCAACTGCGGCCGAGACCCTGGGCCTGCCGAGCGGCATTCCCGTCGCCTACCGGGCGGGCGACCAGCCCAACAACGCATTCTCGCTGGGCGTTTTGGAGCCGGGAGAACTTGCCGCCACCGCCGGCACGTCCGGCGTCATTTACGGGGTCGGCGACGCCCCGGACTACGACCCACAGTCTCGCGTCAACACCTTTCTGCACGTCAACCACACCCCGAAGACGCATCCGCGCTACGGGACGCTCATGTGCGTGAACGGCACGGGCATCCTGAACCGGTGGCTGCACGATGCCCTCACCGACGGAGACGGCCTCTCATACGAACGAATGAACGAGGAGGCCGCGCAGGCGCCCATCGGGGCGGAGGGACTTACGGTTCTTCCGTTTGGCAACGGGGCAGAGCGCACGCTCGGCAACCGCGACCTCGGGGCCTCGGTGCACGGCCTCAACTTCAACGTGCACGACCGATCGCACCTGCTCCGCGGTGCCCAGGAGGGCATCGTGTTCGCTCTCCGCTATGGCCTCGACATCATGCGCGAGATGGGCCTCTCCGCCAAAACGGTCCGCGCGGCCCACGCCAACATGTTTCTGAGTCCCCTCTTCGCCACCACCTTTGCTACAATTGCCGACACGACCGTCGAGCTCCTCCGAACGGACGGGGCCGAGGGTGCCGCTCGGGGCGCCGGAGTGGGGGCCGGCCTCTATTCGACGCCGAACGACGCCTTCGAAGGCCTTGAGCCCGTGAAGACCGTGACGCCTAATTCTGACCACGCCTCGGCCTACGCCGAGGCATACGACCGCTGGACTCGTACTCTCGATCATCAACTAAATCGCTCATCCTAACCATGTCTGACTCTTCACTCCATAGCCTCTGCCGCTGGACCTTCCACGAGGGCGTGGGCCGGTTCGTCCCGAGCGGGGTACGTCCCGCGTGGGGCCCCGACCAATTCGACTCGGTCGACTTCGTCCACCTCGTCCAGGAGGAGGTCGCCCCCCGCCTGCCCGACCACGTTGAGCTCGGCGTGGAGCTGCACTACGACAACGAATACAACGAGGACAACGCCGCGGCCATCGGCGAGGCCCTAAGCGAGACGGACCTGTCGCTGGCCATGATTTCGCCGGGGGCCCACCTGCATTACGCCTACGGCGGCATCGCCTCCCTCGACCCCGACGAGCGCGCCGGCGCGGAGGAATTTTCCAAGCGCAGCGTCGAGGTGGCATACGGGCCACTGCGTCCCGGCTGGAGCGACGACCCGGACAAGGCCCCCTCCCTCGTCGTCTGGAACGGCTCCTTCGGGTACGACCTCGCGACCCCTGAGCTGCGCCAGATGTACCAGAATCTGAAAGAGAGCCTCGCGACGCTGTGCCAGTACGAGGCCGAGCAGGGCGGCGACATCTACATCACCCTCGAGCCGAAGCCGAACGAGGGACATCCGGCCATGCTCCTTCCCACCGTGGCCAGCGCCATCGTCATGTGGTACCGGATCGCCGACGAGTTCGACGTGTCCCTCGACCGGAAGGGCATAAACAAGGAGATTGGCCACTCCGAGATGGTAGGCCTCGATCAGGTGCACGACACGATTGAGGAGCTCGACAACGAGATGATGCACCACACCCACCTCAACAGCCAGGGCTACAACGATGGCATCTCGATGGGCGGCCCCGGCCGGTTCGACATTGACCAGGCCACACGCATCAATGGCTTTAACATCGCCATCGCCCGTCTGATGCAGGACGCTGGCTTCGACCGCTGGAAGGGGCATGACGTGCAGGCCCGTCCCTACGACGACACCGACCAGGCGCTCGATCGTGTGGTCCGGTCCATCCTCAGCTGGGAGGCCTGCGAGCACGCCGCGTCCACCCTGGACGGCGACGAGCTCCGCACTCACCTCACCAACCGCGACACGGCCAAGGCCGAGGACCTGATGCGGGCCGCCGTCGTCGACGCACAGAACTGGTTCGACGACCACTTTGAACCGGTTGCGTAGCACGTTTCTGCTTTTCTCCTCGTCGACAGCGACGGGCACCCCACAAACGAGCGGAGGACGCGGCGCCCCTTGGGGCCTCACGTCCTCCGTTTTTTGTTTCGACCCTCGCGCCTACTCGGCCGTCACTTCCATCTCGAAGGGCCCAGCCGGCATGTCATCTTCGTCGTAAAGCGTACACACCGGGCTGTCTCCCCAGCAGTACCGCACACGCGTAGGGGATCCACTTTGATCGGACCGCAGATGCACGTCCCGCCCGTCGATCTCCGCGTTGGCGTAGTGACAATCATCGTTTTCGCCCCCGCAGAGCTCGAAGCCGATGGGGTTGTCGTCCCCGCGAGCAACAAGGCCTCCCACCGCGTCCTCGAACGTTACAGTAATACGGTCGTCTGCCGCCTCACGAGTTGCTGCAACCGGGACGGGCCCGGACGGCGGCCCCTCCTCGCCGTACGCCACGTGCCGGGCCGCTCGCACTAACCGTCGCCCGACCTCTTGTTTATTTGGCGGGTGGATGTCGTAGCTGGTGCCAATGTCGATCGTGACGGCAAGCGCAGCATTGGGGTCCCCCTTCACGGCCCGGCGCTGCGCCTCCCGGAGTTCAGCCCAGTTCGAGGACGTTGGCTCGGTGGGCACCTCGCCGTAATTCGCCAGTTGTACGACGAACACCGGCAGGTTCTCCCCGAACGTCTCCCGCCACTGGGCCATCAACTCCTCAAGCTTGGACTGGTACGTTTCGGGGCGATCGGTGTCGGACTCTCCCTGGTACCACATCGCTCCCTTCAGACTCATCCCGTGAAGGGGTGCCACCATGGCGTTGTGGAGGGTAGTGAGCCCGCCGACCGAGTGCCACGGTGTCCGCGGAGGCGAGCTGAGATCAGGGGCAGCTTTCTTAAAGCGCCAGTCGCGGAGGGGGCGCCGGTCGCCCGTCCCGGTTTCGAGGCCCCGCAGCCCCTCCGTTTCGAGCAGCCCACCGGAGCCGTAGGTGTTGAGTACGTTCGTAACCACCACGTTTTCTCCTTCTCGCAGGTGCTCCCCTGGCACCGCATACATACGCTCGGTGCCCCAGCCGAAGGTGTTGCCCACCACGTGCCCATTGATCCAGGTCTGGTCGATTTCGTCGATCGGCCCAAGCGACAGCACCGCTCCCTCCTCGGCTTGCTCCGCTGTGAGGTCGACCGTGCTCCGGAACCAGACCATGCCGTGGAAGCCCTCCACCGCCGTGCCCGACCAGTCGAGCCAGTTGCCGAGCCCCTCGGGTGCCCGAGTCCAGTCGGTTCCTGTTGCGGGGCGCCACGGGGCATCGGCATCGGACGTCCCCGTGGTCTCTTCCCACCAGGCCTCCCAGTCCTCACCAAACGCCTGCTGCGCCCCACGCCGGTCACGCTCGTAGCGGTCGAGGAGCGACAACATCCGGTCGTATCCCCCGACGGCGTCAAGGGACTCCTCGCTCATCCAGGCCTGAATTTTCGATCCGCCCCACGAGCTGTTGATGAGCCCAATGGGTACGTCTACTGTTGGCTGGAGGGATCGGGCGAAGTAGTAGCAGGTGGCCGACCAGTCCGCCACGGTTTCTGGACCTGCCACCTCCCAGCCAACCGACTCGGGAAGGCGCGAGGCGGGAGTGATCTCGGCCGTTCGGGGAACATCCAGCATGCGGATTTGCTCGTTGCCTGCCCGCTGGATTTCGTTGGGGGCATCGAGCGTCCGATCCACCGGCAGCTCCATGTTCGACTGCCCGGCACACAGATACACGTCGCCTACAAGCACATCCCGCACGACCTGTACGGCCCCGCTTGAGGACCGGGCAATGAGCCGGTGGGGTCCGCCGGGAGGCAGCGGCGACAGCCGCACCGACCACGCCCCGTCTTCCTTCACCACGGTTGACCCGGACGCCCCCGCGACGCTCACGGCCACCGTGTCGTCAGGCGCTGCCGTCCCCCAGACGCGCAGCGTGGTGTCCCGCTGCAGGACCACATGATCCTGAAACACCGGATGCAGTAGAGAAGACGTCTCCTGCGCCATAGACGGCGCTTCTCCTAGAAGAATGAGGAGCAAACCAAGAGAAAGAACACGCAAACGGACGGCACAAGACATGGACAAGAAGGAGCGTTTGGAGAAGAGTCCGGGCCCGGTTTTAATTTCTACCCAACAAAAAAATAAGGAAGAAACCACCTGGCACGAAACGACGCGTCCTCGGTCGCTACCGGGCGGGACAGCAGCATTTTGATTTCGCTTGCAATTAGAGTAGTAAATTCATTTTATGAATGTGCCCCTGGAAGCCGTTCCATCCTGGCGGTTTAATGGACCGCTCCCGAGCCCCACTTACAGCCCCGTCCTGGTCCAAACAGACAACGGGATCGGCCCTTCTCTCCTTCCTCATTTCTCTCTTCGTCCATGAGCACCGATCGTTCTCGGAACGCCGACATCGCCTCTCCATCTTCGGAGTTCCAATCCACCGCAGAGGGTCAGCCGTTGGAACAACAAACGGTCGCCCAACAGACCATCAACGCGATCCGGTTTTTGTCGGCCGATGCGGTGGAGCGGGCGGGGAGCGGCCACCCGGGCACGCCGATGGCGCTGGCGCCGG
>JBKHEM010000164.1:0-5004 GCA_046540815.1 Salinivenus sp. | reverse complement strand
TACTCAATCGTCCACGTGTCGCCGTCGCGGAGGAGCGCGTCGAGGTCGCCCTCGCCCCGCTCCTCTGTGACCGTCTGAAGCTGCTCGTGGACGAGTGCTTCGTAGGTGGGCCGCTCGGTGCGGTGCAGCACGCCGAACGGACGCGGCATCGGCGTCTCCTCGTCGAGGCGCGGAATGTCGTCGTCCTCATTCTGCCACGACATGCGGGCGATCAGATTCGCCAGCTCCGGCGACGTCTCGTCGTGCACCAGGCAGTCCTCAACCGACCAGCGGCCCGCGTCGAGGTCGATCACCTCGGGCTGCAGGCCGTCGAGGCGAATGCCCTTGGAGCCGTCGGCAAACGTCATCGGCTCGCCGTGCTCCAGGAAAAGGGCCCGGTCGGACTTCGTCTCCCGCTCGGTGAATTCAAAGAAGGCGCCGTCGTTGAAGATGTTGCAGTTCTGGTAGATCTCCACGAAGGCGGTGCCGTCGTGCTCGTGGGCCGCCCGCATCATGGATTTCATGTGCTGCGGGTCGCGGTCCATCGTGCGGGCCACGAACGACGCGTCGGCCCCCAGCGCCACGGAGACGGGGTTGAAGGGACGGTCGAGGGAGCCGTGCGGCGTGCTCTTGGAGACCGTGCCGAGGTCCGAAGTGGGGCTGTACTGGCCCTTCGTGAGGCCGTAGATCTCGTTGTTGAAGAGGAGGATTTGCGTGTCAAGGTTGCGGCGGAGAACGTGAATCAGATGGTTGCCCCCAATGGACAGGGCGTCCCCGTCACCGGTCACGATCCAAACGTCGAGCTCGGGATTGCTCGTCTTGACGCCCGTGGCAATCGCCGGGGCGCGGCCGTGGATCGAGTGGATGCCGTAGGTGTCCATGTAGTACGGGAAGCGTCCCGCGCACCCGATGCCGCTCACGAACACCTGGTTCTCTTTCTTCACGTCCAGCTCCGGCAGCAGGCGCTGCACGGTCGACAGGATGGCGTAGTCGCCGCAGCCGGGGCACCAGCGCACCTCTTGGTCCGACTGAAAGTCGGTGCGCGAGAGGGCCTCGCCGCCCCCGTCGCCGCTGTAGCCGGGGGGAAGCGTCGGTCCATCGTCTCCGGCAGGAGGGCCTGCAGGGCTCTTGGCTCCCGGCGGACCTGCGGGTTTCGTCGTGCTTTCGGGCGAACCATCGTCGTCCGCGTCGTTGCCTGAGAGCCCGGGGGGAAGGTCCGGCGTTTTTGTCCCCGGGCGCTCCTCCGACCCCGCGTCGTCGGCCTCGTCGCCTCCGTTCGCAAGGTCCGGCGGCAGGTCCGGTTTCTTCGTCCCCGACGGCTCTTCCGCGGACGGCTCTTGCTCAGCGCCTCCGTCATCCGAAAGGCCCGGCGGGAGGTCCGGCTTTTTGGTGCCGTCGGGCGTCTGGCCGTTTTGGCGTGGATCGGGGGTGTCGTTGCTCATGAGTTCGTAGCAGTTCCGTCAGCGGAGTCTATTCCCTGCAGCATCGTATTGCGTAGTGCGTATTGCGTCTGTCTCCCGGGCGAATCCCCGATACGAAATACACACTTAGGCGGGCGTCGGCTCTCCCAGCAGGCGCTTGATTTCCTCCAGGATTTCTTCAGCGCGAAAGGGCCGGCCCTGAATCTTGTTGAGCGGCGTGAAGTCGCGACTCGGGAACCGGTCGCGCAGCACACGGATGAGCTGGCCGTTGTTGAGCTCGGGCACCAGCACCCTGTCGAACCGGTCGATTACGTCGCCAAGATCGTTCGGCAGCGGCCACACGTGCCGCAGCGTCACGCTTCCCACACGCAGCCCCTCCTCCCGGGCCCGTTCGGTCGCTTCCTCGATCGCACCCTTCGTAGAGCCCCACCCCAGCACGAGCCCATCGCCACAATCGGCGCCGTGCACCTGAAGCGGCGAATACTCGTCGGCCACATTCTGCACCTTCTGGGCCCGGAGCTCCACCATCTTCTGGTGGTTGGCCGCGTCGTAGGAGACGTCCCCGGTGCGGTGCTCCTTCTCCAGCCCGCCAATGCGGTGCTCCAGCCCCGGCGTGCCGGGAGTCGCCCAGGCGCGCGCCAGCGTCTCCGGATCGCGCACGTAGGGCAAGAACTGGTCGTTGCCGTCCTGGTCCTTGTGGATGGTGCGGTCGGTTTTTTCCGTTTCCAGGTTGAGCTCGAACGGCGGGAGTGCGTCGGTGTCTGGAATGCGCCAGGCCTCCGACCCGTTGCCGAGGTACCCGTCGGCCAGCAGGATCACGGGCGTGCGGTACTTGGTGGCAATGCGGCAGGCCTCGTAGGCGGTGTGGAAGCAATCGCCCGGGGAGGTGGCCGCGAGGACCGGGAGGGGCGCCTCGCCATTCCGCCCGTAGACGGCCTGAAGAAGATCGCCCTGCTCCGGCTTTGTAGGCAGGCCGGTCGAGGGCCCGCCGCGCTGCATGTCGATGATGACGAGCGGCAGCTCCGCCATCACCCCAAGGCCGATCGTCTCCGTCTTGAGGGCCACGCCGGGCCCCGAAGTGGCGCACACGCCCAGGTGGCCGCTGAAGCCCGCCCCCAGCGCCGACCCCACGGCCGCAATCTCGTCCTCGGCCTGGAAGGTGATGACGCCGAAATTCTTGTGCTCACTCAGTTCGTGCAGGATGTCCGAGGCCGGCGTGATCGGGTACGAGCCGTAGAACACCTGTCGGCCGCTTTTTACGCCCGCAGCCACGAGGCCAAGGGCCAGCGCCTCCGCCCCCTGGATGGCGCGGTAGGTGCCCGGCGCCATCGCCGCCTCGTTCACCTCATAGCGCACCGCAATGGCGTCCACCGTTTCGCCGTAGTGATGCCCCTTCCGCAACACGCGCAGGTTGGCGTCTCGAATCTCCGGCCGGTCCCCAAACTTCTCCCGAATCCATTCCGTCGCGGGCGCAACGGGGCGCGAGTACATCCAGAGCGCCAGGCCGAGGGCAAACATGTTCTTCGACCGATCGACCTGCTGGCGCGACAGGTCGGTGTCGGCCAGCGCCTCGCGGGTGAGTGTCGTGAGCGGCACCTCGAGCACCTGGTAGTCGTCGAGCGTGCCGTCGGTCAGGGGATTGGATTCGAGGTCCGCCTTCTTCAGGTCCTTTTCCTCGAACGAGTCCACGTTGGCGATGATGGTGCCGCCGGCCCGCACGCGGTGCAGGTGCACCTTGAGGGCCGCGGCGTTCATGGCCACGAGGAGGTCCACCTTTTCGCCCGGCGTGCGCACCTCCTGAGCTCCAAAGTGCAGCTGGAAGGCGCTGACACCGAAGGTGGTGCCGGCCGGCGCACGGATCTCGGCGGGATAGTCCGGAAGCGTCGCGAGGTCGTTTTGGGCGTAGGCCGAGGCCAGTGTAAACTGCGACCCAGTGACCTGCATGCCGTCACCGGAGTCTCCCGCAAACAGGACGGTGGCCTCGGGAATTTCCCGCGTGTCGGTATCGGGCGCGGTCGCGCTCATGCTCAGAAAGCTTTGGAACGATTCTAAATTAACGGGCACTCCTACGCCCAGCCCCAGAGAATCGTTCGGGCGCGGTCGCGCGCAGCTCGATCGCTTTCCGACAGGTTCACAACCACGGGGGGCTGTTGTCCTGCGTTGGCTACTCGTCGGGGTCCGCCGGGGTGTGCAGGCCACACTCCGTCTTGTCGGAGCCGGCCCATCGCCCGTCCCGCGTGTAGCCGTCGGCATCCTCCACGGGGGCGGTGCAGGGCACGCAGCCGAGGCTGGGGTAGCCCTGGTCGTGCTTCGGGTTGTAGGGCAGGTCGTGATCGAAAAGGTACTGCCACACCTGCTTGCGCGTCCAGGTGGCCAGCGGATTGATTTTGAGCACCCCGTAGGCCGGCTCCCACGTGAGGATGGGGGCGTCGGCCCGGGCGGGAGACTGGTCGCGGCGCACGCCGGTGACCCAGGCGCCGCGATCAGCGAGAAAATTCTGCAGGGGCTGCACCTTTCGCAGAAAGCAGCACCGGTCCGGGTCCCGATTCCAGAGGCCGGGGCCCTCTTCCTCGGCCTGTTCGTCGAGCGAAAGGCCGCCGTGGACGCGCGTGATGGACACGTCCATCGTTTCGTCCAGCTCGTCGCGCAGGTCGTAGGTCTCCGGAAAGAGGAGGTCGGTGTCGAGATAGAAGACCGTGGTGCCGGGCCGCACCTCCGACAGCATGTGCATAATCACGATCCCCGAGGGGCCGAAGCCGGTGCCCTGCACCAGATCGTCGCCGAAGGTGGTCGCGGCCCAGTCGAGCACGACCTGCGGGGCCCGCGGCTCAAACTGGGCGTTGAGGGCCGAGAGGCGAGTGCGCGTCCAGGCGTCGGTCGACGGCGTCTCGGGGACGGAAGCCATACGAAACGGGACAATGCAGCAACCAGCGAACACGAGGCCCCGCAGACACAGCGGGGGCAGTTTCCGAAAACCGATACCAAACAACCAGACGAGCGGACCGGCATCAAGCGCGTTCCCGCTGCGGAAGGGGTTCCATGAAATTCTCCTCCCAGTTTGAACAATTTATCATTATGGAGTACCACCATCTGTATGCCGGAGGCTTCTGGCTCTCCACAATGGGGTAACGCATTGGTCGCTTTCTCGAAGCATCGTCCTGCCTATGATCAGCTACGCGACGACGACACGCGACATCACGGTGACGGTTCGCCCCATCTATCTCGACGAGCCCTCGGACGTCGTGAACCGGGAGTTTAAGTTCGGGTACGCCGTGTCTATCGAGAATTCGGGGCGCAAGGACGTTCAATTGCTGCGCCGGCGGTGGGTGATCGAAGAGGCGGACGGCAGCCGGCAGGACCTGGAGGGCGATTCCGAACTTCCGGGGCATCCGGTGGTGCCGGCGGGCGACATTCACGTGCACGACGGCCTTTGCACCCTCACCTCCTTCAACGGCACGGTGAAGGGCAGCTACCTCGTGCAGCGGACCGACGGGGAGCAGTTTCGCGTGTCGGTGCCCTCGTTTCACCTGCACGCCGCAGCGAACTGAGCGTATTGTGTACTTGGTGCTGAACGCAACCGTGTGACGTTCACGTTGCGACCGAC
>JBKHEM010000163.1:0-5104 GCA_046540815.1 Salinivenus sp. | reverse complement strand
CGGTGGGCCGGGGAGGATTCGAACCTCCGAAGGCAGAGCCGCCAGATTTACAGTCTGGTGCGTTTGACCAAACTTCGCTACCGACCCGCAGTGTGTAGTTTAGTCTCCGACAAACGAAACACGCCGCATCCGTACGTTCCGGACACAGCATCCGTGCTTGCGATTGAGATTCAAGACGCAACCGCCGGAAAAGTTGCCCGGAAGGGGGTCGAATTCCAAATGAAGAGCCGCACGCCGGCCCGATGCTTACTAGTTCGGCCTCTTTCGAATGAACGAACACACGAGAAAGAGCTGACGAGCGGACTCGAACCGCCAACCTGCGCATTACAAGTGCGCTGCTCTACCAGTTGAGCTACGTCAGCTGAAAATCCAAATCGCAGTTTTCTTCACGTAAGAAAGCCCCGAATGTTCACGGCTGGGGTCCCGATTCGGCCTCCGACGAGTCCGCCGTTCGACGCGACCGATTCCAGTACCAGTACGCACCACCCCCGACAACCAGGACCCCGAGCAGAATCAGAATCCCACGCCCATACGCCCGGAGGTACACCACGACGATTTCCCAGTTTTCCCCGACGGCGTACCCGGCATAGCTGATCAGGCCAGTCCAGACGAGAGCGCTCACGGTGCACCACCAGGCCGTCCGCCACGGCTCCATCTGGGCAATCCCAGCAGCGAGGGAAATCACCGACCGGGCCCCACTGAGAAACCGGTTGGCCGCTACCACCCCGTAGCCGTACCGGTGGATCCACCGCTGGGCCTTCTCGAACCCGTCGCGCGGCAGCCATTGAAAACGGTCGGACGACAGGACCTCCCGACCGAGATGGTAGCCCACGGCGTAGACGGTCATGAAGCCCAGGGCGCCGCCTATCGTGGAGAGAACGATCACCACCGCTAGGTTCAGGTTTCCGAGGCCGGCGAGGTATCCCCCGAACACCACCACCATGTCCCCGGGGATAGGCGGCATGACATTCTCCCCATACGCAATGACCAACACCACGAGATAGGCCCAGACCGGGGACAAGGCCTCCATCCACGAAAAAAAGTTCGAGAACCACTCAATCGCCATGGGTTCGGAGGTCGGGACTCTACTGGGATGCGGGAATGTCGGAGTCAAGGAGACAGACCGCCCGGGCTTCAGCTCCCTTCCCCTCCCCCACCGGCCCGAGTCCCTCCGCAGTTGTCGCTTTCACTGAGACCTGGTCGGCCGTCACGTCGAGCGCCGTTGCAATGTTCTGTCGCATCTCATCGATGTGCGGCTGCACCTTGGGGCGTTCCAGAATCACGGTCGCATCCACATTGGCGAGACGGTAGTCTTCCGCGTACACCCGACGTCCCACGCGCCGCAACAGCGCCACGCTGTCCGCATCCGCCCATTCCGGATCTGTATCGGGAAAGTGGCGCCCGATGTCCCCGAGGGCGGCGGCCCCCAGAAGGGCATCGATAACGGCGTGCACGAGAACGTCGGCATCCGAGTGGCCCAGGAGCCCCTTTTCACTCGGAATCGTGACGCCGCCGAGGACGAGCGCCCTCTCCGGCGCCAATTGATGAACATCGTACCCGTAGCCAACCCGCATAGACACAGAACACCAGACGTCGTGGAAGAACAGCGAACTAATTAGAGGAGAGTGCCGTGCGGTCCGGGTCGTTGATCCAGGGCCCCCAGAGCTGTTGAGCCAACGACCAGTCGTCGGCAGTCGTGATTTTGAAGTTGCGCCGGCTTCCGGTGACGACGTGGACATCGCGCCCGGCCCTCTGAACAAGCTCCACGTCGTCGGTGGCGGGGTCGTTGGCGTCGGCTGCGGCCGCGTGAGCGTCCTCCAGCCAGGCGCGCCGAAAGCCCTGCGGCGTCTGCATGCGGTAGACCTCCTCTCGGGGCACGGTGTCTCCGAACACCGTCCCCTCCCCAGAGCGCCGCAGCGTATCCGCCACAGACACAGCGAGGGCCGCTGCCCCGTGCTGCCGCACGGCGTGCACCACCCGGCGCACGTCGCCGGCCGTGACGAAAGGCCGCGCGGCGTCGTGGACGAGAACCGCCTCAACGGGTGCGGGCACGGCCCGAAGTGCGTGGCGGACCGAGTCCTGTCGGGTCTCTCCTCCACTCACCACAGCGGTCAGCTTGGTCAGCCCCTCCGCCTGCAGCCGGTCGCTCACGCTGGTTACGACATTTTCGGGCACAGAAACGACGAGGTGCCCCACGTCGGGGTGCTGCTCAAACAGAGACAACACCTGGACCAGAAGGGGCCGGTTGCCCAGGGTGCGGAACTGCTTTCGGGTGCCCCCCAGGCGTCGTCCTTCCCCAGCCGCCGGCACGAGAACGGCGATCTCATTGGCGTCTCCAGTTTCCGTCGAATCAACCATGGTGGGCACGGAGCAAGTGAGACCAACAAACAAACTCCTACTCGATCAGCATGGCGTCGCCGAAGGAGAAGAAGCGGTATTCTTCTTCGATCGCCGTATCGTAGACCTCGAACGTGAAGTCGTATCCCATAAAGGCCGCCACCATCATCAAGAACGTACTCTCCGGCCGGTGAAAGTTTGTAAGCAATCGCTCTGTGATCTTAAAGTCGTACTCCGGATACACGAAGAGGTCCGTCCAGCTGTGGTCGGCCTTCAACATCTTGTCCGCCGAGAGGCTGGATTCGAGGGCGCGCACCACCGTGGTGCCGGCCGCCGTGACGGTGTTCTCGTCCGACCGCAGGGCGCGGTTGACCGCATCGGCGGTGTCTTGGGGAATGATAAACTCCTCCGAGTCCATGCGGTGCTTTGTGAGGTCCTCGACGCCCACCTCGCGAAAAACCCCGCGGCCCACGTGCAGGGTGATGGGCTTCACCTGTACCCCCTTTTTCTCCAGGCGCTCCACCAGGTCTTCGGTAAAGTGGAGGCCGGCGGGGGGAGCCGCAACCGACCCGCGGTGCTCAGCAAAAATGGTTTGGTATCGCTCGATGTCCTCTTCCTCCACGTCCCGCTGGATATAGGGCGGGAGAGGCGTTTCACCCAGTTCCCGGATTTTGGCGTACAACGCCTCGTTCCGGTCGTCAAAGGAGAAGCGAATGGTCCGCCCACGCGAGGTTGTATTGTCGATCACCTCAGCGGTCAGATCGTCGTCGAACACCAGCTTGTTCCCGATCCGGATTTTGCGGGCCGGGTCCACCATTACGTCCCAGAGCCGGCTTTCGGGGTTCAACTCCCGGAGCAAGAAGACCTCGATATCGGCGCCCGTCTTGTTTTTTTCCCCGTAGAGCCGGGCCGGATACACCTTGGTATCGTTCACCACCAGCACGTCGCCCTCCCGAAAATAGTCCGGGAGGTTCTGGAAGTGCTCGTGCTGCACCTCGTGGTCCTCCCGGTCCACCAGCATGAGCCGGCAATCGTCCCGGGGGTCGGTCGGATACTCGGCGATCAGTTCGTCGGGGCACTCGTAGCTGAACTCCGATCGTTTCATATACGGAAATCGAAGAAATAGGGCGGGGGAAGAACGTGGACGAACGGACGACGCATGAAGGCTCCATCCGCACAACATCCGGACTAAACCATGGGACGAAAGCAGATGATCCCGGCCCACCGGTTCTTCGTCAGGAGGTTGGCTTTTTTGCTCTCGTTGGGGGCTGACGCTCCCACTCGGCCAGCGGAGGCTGGATGTCGAGGTTGGGATAGAGGAACGACGCGAGGACTTCGATGGCTCGGTAGAGGCGGGGGCCCGGACGATTGAAGTACGCGTTGCCATCAAACAGCCCCACTCGTTCGTCTTGCACCGCTGACAGCTCGGTCCATCCCTCCCGTTCGGTCAGATAGTGCAGGTCCCGTTGAGTTTCCTGGAGAGAGAACCCGCAGGGCATCACGGCGATCAGGTCGGGATCGACCTCCTGCAATTCGGCCCAGTCGATGCGTCGACTCGGCGTCCCGGGCTCCGTGAGCACGGCGCGTCCCCCTGCCATCTCGACGACATCCGGCATCCAGTGCCCGGCTACCATGAGCGGCTCCAGCCATTCGATGCAGGCCACGGAGGGGAGCGACTGGGGATTGGTATCGCGGTTGACGCCGATCTGATTGCGAAGCGTCCGAAGGCCGGTCTCCAGGTTGCCAAGGGTCTGCATGGCCTCCTCTAAACGGTCCATGGCCCGTCCGAGCCTCAGGGCCTCATCGAGCACCTCCTTCAGCGTCTGCGGCCGCATCGAAACCAATTCAACCTCCGGCCCGACCCAGTCGCCAAGGTCGGCCTTCAATTCCGGGAGACTGACCGCACACACCTCGCACTGATCCTGCGTAACGATGAGGTCCGGATCGAGCGCTTTTATCCGATCGAGGTCCACCTGGTAAAGACTGATCCCTTTCTGAAGCTGTCCCTGCACCGCCTCGTGAATGGCCGCCGAATCGCCCCCAGAATCGTAGGTCGGCTCGGTCACAACGGGGACGTCCTGCACCGCTGCGGGGTAGTCGCATTCGTGAGAACGGCCCACGAGTTCGTCCGAGCCACCAAATTCGCAAATCCACTCGGTCGCGGCTGGGAGGAGCGAGACGATGCGCATGGCCGAACGTGTCTGGACGCAGGGGAGTAGCGTGGGGCGATTGTACTGGAGGACGGTGTCCACCGTTCGGCCCCTCCCGGGGATTGTTGCTCTGTCTTTGAGGTTCGACCGCGCCCCTCCACTCCGGATGCGGGCTGCGTGCCCCACTGAGGACAATCAAAACACGACTACGGCTACGTGTCTCGCCGGGCATGGGAGCGCCCTGGCACAACTGTCGCGAAGAGGTTGATCTGAACGTTCGGGCGGGCGTTTGGCGGCGGGTCAACCGATGGGCCGTGCGTTGTGCCCCATTCTACGGGCACATGGATCCCGGGTCATCGCTCACTCGGTCCTTCTGTCCGAGATGACAGGGTGCTGTGTGGTGTGGGAGTTGCTTTTTGCGTGCGGATTCAGCTTTTGTCATCCCGGCGAAGGGAGCGCCTTGTCGCGACCGCTGCGCCGGGATCTATCTCCTCTTCGGATGTGGGGACGAGTTGTGGCAACATAGAGGATTCGCAGGAGGCATGGCGGCGTGCTGAATTCCCGCGTTCCATGGATCCCGGATCTTCGCTCGCCCTGCTCGCTCCGTCCGGGATGAC
>JBKHEM010000162.1:0-5115 GCA_046540815.1 Salinivenus sp. | reverse complement strand
CGACACGCTGTCGATCCGCTTCGGAGATATCGAGGTGGCGCGCGACGGCTGGGTCTCGCCCGATTACGCCGAGGAAAAGGGCGCCGCCTACATGAAGGGGCAAGAGCTGGTGATCGGCGTCGACCTCGGCCTTGGCGACGGCACGGCCACCATGTGGACCTGCGATCTGACCCACGCCTACATCCAGATCAACGCCGACTATCGCTCGTGAAACTGGTGCTGGTTTCTGCCGTCGCGCTCATCGATCGCGACGGCCGGGTGCTTCTGGCCCAGCGCCCCGAGGGCAAACGCCAGCCACGAGCCGATCGACAGGGCGAGGGCCGTTCCCGTCTCGCCCGCCGTCATCGACAGCAGGGTTGGATCGGCGGCCGTCACCTCGGAGACAAAGGCGCCCCAGCCGCCGATCTCCGCAATGGCGACGATGGGCAATGCGATGGCCGCGAGGATGACGAGGAGGCCCTGCACGACGTCCGTCCAGACCGACGCGTGGAAGCCCCCGAGCGACGTGTAGGCCGCCACGGCCAGGCCTCCGGCGCCCACTGCCACCGCGTAGTCGATCCCGAGGCCCGTCTCCATCGCCTCGCCCACCGCGATGATCTGCGCGCCAATGTAGGAGGCCATAAACACCACCACCGCCAGCGTGGCCGTCCACCGAATCCAGGCGCCCCAGGGGCCGTCGCGAAAGGCCAGCGCCAGGTGGTCGACCACCGTCTGGCTATCGAGTTGCTCCGACTGCTGGCGGAAGGTCGGCGCTACGTAGCGGTAGAGGAAGAGCACCACCACGAGCATCGCAATCGAGAACCAGAGGCCGTGCAGCCCCGTGGTGAAGCCGACGCCCACCCATGCGAAGAACGTCCACCCGCTCGCCACCGAGGCCACCTCCGACAGCGCAATCGGCCACGTCCCCACATCGCGCCCGGCCAGCATGTAGTCGCTCAGCCGCCGCGTCTCCATCTGGACGAAGAAGTAAACGCCAATGCCAACCAGGACCAAGAGGTACAGCCCAAAGGTGATCGACAGACCCATTGCGCCAGTTACGCATCCGAGGAAGAACGACGCCCGAGCACCGTCACGTATCCGTCGCCCCGCGACCGGTCCACGCGGGACAGGCCGTAGGCCAGAAGCGGAAGCCCCACGACCAGGGCCAGGGCAATCACGGTTCCGAGTGGGAGGCCAACCATGAGTACACACGTGCGGAGCAAGGACAGCAGCGGTCGTGTATCGTAAGAAAATACAACCGCATCGTCCACCCCGGCCGTCCCGACGAACCTTCATCCGGGGCCGGCGGGGCCCCGGCACAAGAATCGCCATCCGCCGTACGGGCGTGCTCTCATCGTTCGGCACTCTCTACGCATCTCCCGTTCTCATGCAAACCGAGTCCCGCTCGACCCTCCGCCTCGTCCTGATCGCGCTCGGGTTCGTGGTCGTTTGCGAGGCGGTCGGACTCGTTGCTGCCTGGGCCACGCAACTGTCCGTCACCACGTGGTACCCCACGCTCGACAAGCCGGGGTTCACGCCGCCCAACTGGCTGTTCGCGCCCGTCTGGACGATCCTCTACGCCATGATGGGCCTCGCAGCGTTTCTGCTGTGGCGAACGGACGGGAGCGACGGGCGGAGGCGGGCCGCCCTGGGCTGGTTTGTCGTTCAGCTTGCTCTCAACGCCGGATGGTCGTTTGCCTTCTTCGGGGCGCGCTCGCCGGCCGGCGGACTCGTCGTGATCGTTGCGCTGTGGGGCGCCCTTGCCTGGACCACCGACCGCTTCTTTCGCCTTCGGGCCGCCGCCGGCTGGCTACTGGTGCCGTACCTCCTGTGGGTCACGTACGCCGCAGCGCTTAATGCTGGAATCTGGCTTCTCAACTGATTCCCTCCCCGGCCGTCTCCTCTGAATGCTCGGCCTGAGGGGAGCGCCGTACGGTCGCAGCGTTCGCTTCGGCCCGACCACGCAGGGCCCGCAGCATGCCGGAAAAGAGCAGGCCGTGGAGGGGACGCACGAGATGCCAGTAGACGGTGCCGGTCAGGCCCTTCGGTTCAAAGAACACGCTCTGCGTGAGGCGGCAGCCGGTGGCCCCGGAATCGTCGTCGACCTCGAATTGGAGCCAGGCGCGGCCCGGCAGCTTCATCTCGGCCCGCAGCCGGAGGAGGCGGTCCGTTCGGTCCAGCACCTCCACGCGCCAGAAGTCGACCGCGTCGCCGACCCGGAGGGAAGAGGGGTGGCGCCGCCCTTGTCGGAAGCCCACCCCGCCCAGGAGTTGGTCGATCCAGCCGCGCAGGCGCCACAGCGCGTCGCCGTAGAGCCAGCCGGTGTCGCCGCCCAGGCCCGTCACAACATCGAAAACGGTTGCGGGCGCAGCGTCGATCTCGGCGGACCGGGTCTCGCGGTAGAGGCCCTCGGTGGTGTTCAGCGTCGCGGTGTCGGAGGAGCCGCTGGGGGCCGACGAAACCGCGCTGTTCCAGACGGTCGGTATCTCGTCCGACGCCGCGCGCCGCAGGGCCAGCCGGACCGCCGCCTCAAACGCGATTGGTTCCACGTCCGGAAAGAGGCGACGGGCCTTCTCCGGGTCGTCGACCACGACCTCGTTGTCGAGGCCCTCGATGAGGGGGCGCGCGATGCGGTTTGAAATGGGCGTAACCAGCCCCACCCAGTGCGACGACAGACGCGGCGTGAGGAAGGGCACGTTCACGATCCAGCGCCGAAGGCCTCGAACGGCCGCGTAGAGTTCAAACATTTCGGCGTACGTGAGCACGTCCGATCCGCCAATCTCGACGATTTCGTCCGCGCTTTCCGGGCGCTCCAGCGCCGCGAGCAGGTACTGCAACACGTTCCGAATGGCGATCGGCTGGGTAGGCGTGCGCACCCACTTGGGGCAGATCATGAGGGGCACCCGCTCGGTGAGGTAGCGCACGAGCTCGAACGAGAGGCTGCCCGAGCCTACGATCTGTGCAGCTCGGAATTCGGTCACCGGAATGGGGCCGTCCCGCAGCACCTTGCCCGTCTCAATGCGGCTCTGCAGGTGTTTGGACTGCCGGTCGCCCTTGGGCCGCATGCCGCCAAGGTAGACAATGCGTTCGACCCCGGCCGTCTCTGCGGCGGTCCGGATGTTCGTGGCGGCCCGGCGGTCGCGCTCCGCAAATTCGTCCTCGCCTGACCCGAGCGAGTGGATCAGGTAGTAGACCGCGTCGACGTTCTCCATTGCGGGCGGCACCGTGTCGGCCTCCAGGGCGTCGCCCACGGCCACCTCCACCTGGTCGCCCCACGGCTGGGCTCGCAACCGGTCGGCGTCGCGGACGAAGCAGCGCACCCGGTACCCCTCCCGAAGCAGGCACGGCACCAGGCGGCCGCCCACGTAGCCCGTGGCCCCGGTCACCAGTACGGTCGAAATGCTGGAGGACGGCATGAGGAGGGGAGAGGCGCTGTCGGAAAGATAGTAGTTTGCAAACGATGACGGGGCGCAACGGGTTGCCTACAACGACGCATCCGCACTGACGCACGTGCAGACAAGCCACCATTACGAGAACGTTCCATCGAAAGAGGACCACGGGCGCCCCCAGTCGTACGTACCTTTGCATCCCGTTCTCTCATTTGAAACGGGATGCCTTCAACGTTCTCTCAGAATTTCACCTCCCAGTCCCATGGCCGAATCCCTTGACGAAACTCGCACGTGGCCCGAACTTGCCATCGGTCTCTACGACAAGCTTACAGGTCGTGGCGCCGAAATTACCTACGAATTTGAAGACTTTGAGCTCTTTGTGCCCAGCAAGGCGGGCGATGATCCAGAGTATGCCCATTGGAAGATGGACGGGATCCTGAAGATTCGCACGAAGGAAAATGGTTCGTAGTCCGCACGGTCCACCTCTCTCCCAGGAGAGCGTCGTTTTTTCTCAGTCTGTCGTCCCAGCCCATGGCTCTTCCTATTGAGGTGCTTGCAGACCTCCAGCTCGCCGTTGATGGGGAGGACATCTCGATTCAGGGGGACGGCGATCAAATTGTGGTCGATCTTCCCAGCCTGCGGGCCGGGCGCCGACTCGTGAACTCGGGTCCCTTTGCGTTGGGCCGCCGGTCCGACCAGATGGATCGGCTCCATCAGGCCCTCGATGTGTCGGGGATTGGCGTCGTCGTGCGCCTGCGGGGCGAGTCCATTGCTCGGCTTGGGAAGGGGGCGGAGCCCGGCCTTCTGAGCCGGGTGCTGGATCTGGGAGCCGTGGAGGTTCGCCCGGCCCGGCCGCTTTTGCAGGCGCTGCGCGAGCGCCCACTGCTTGCCGCTGCCGTTCTCGCCGGCCTTGTCGTTCTCCTCGGATGGCTCATTCGCCGCCTTGGACGCGAATGAGGTGCGCATCGAGCTCGCGGGGCTTTCGGGAGAGGTGTGGATCAGGTGGTAATCCCTCCGTGACGACGCGCGGCCGCTCGAGTCCTTCCACGCTGCCCGGCGGCCGCCCACCATTTCCATCGACACTTCCAACGACACCTAGTCCGGCTCCCCCGTATACGGCAGCGCTTCGTATCGGCAGGGGTCCTCCACGACGCGCGGGTCGCGCTGCGCGAGCAGGACGCCCTCGAGGCGGCCGTCGAGCTCCGCGCGAACGTCCGCGTACACGGCTTCGTCGGCGAGATTCTTCATGTGATCCGGGTCGGTACGCAGGTCGTAGAGCTCCTCGGCGGGGCGCTTCCCGAAGCCGAGCTCGAAGAGCGGGCGCACGCCCTCGTCGTCCCGATGCAGCACCATGAAGGCCTTCGTCGGGCTCGCGTCGAGGTCGCTGAACGTCGCGTGCGTGTTCCACGTGAGATCGTGCTCGCTCGCCGCGGTGGAACCGTCGTCGGCGAGGCCGCGCGGGTCGCCCATCGGCCACCGGTCCGGGGCGTAGTTGCGGATGTAGAGGTAGTCGTGCGTGCGGATCGCGCGCTGCGGGTAGGGGAGGTTGCCCTCGCGCGCGGTCGCGACGTGGCGCTCGCGCCCGATGACGACGTGGTCGCGCTCGGGATCGATCCGGCCCGAGTCGGGGCTCTCGAGTACCGGCATCAGGCTCCTCGCCGTCATGGTCCCAGGAATCGGAACGTCCGCCGCTTCGAGGAAGGTGGGCCCCAGGTCCATCAGGTTCACCATATCGTCGACGACACGT
>JBKHEM010000161.1:0-5150 GCA_046540815.1 Salinivenus sp. | reverse complement strand
GGGGCGCGGGGATTGTCGCCGTCCGGAATGACGGCCGACTGCGTCAGGATGTCGTCGTTCACGAGGCGCCGACACTCGCGGATGTAGGGAAGGGGTGGCAGGTGATCGTCGGTCGGGTACTCGTTGGTCGCGATATGCCACTCCGGGTGCCCCAGCTCCGTCTGCATGTACTTCACGAACTGCAGCGTGTGGCGCTTTGCGTCCTGCAGGCGCTGGTGACGCACGTAGCGGTCCTCAAAGAAGCGGCGGCCGACGGGAAAGTCGTTCGAGTGGTGCGGCCAGTTGAGGAGGTACTTGTCGTTGGGCAACGCCGCGTACTCGATGAAGCTCTCCCAGTCGTGCACCTCGTGGTTGAGGCGGTCCTCGTCGGGATCCGGGCAGTCGACCGTCGTGCTGCACTGAAAGTCGGTCCACTGTGCGCGCTCCGTGTCGGTGACGGGCAGGGCCTCGGCGCCGGACTGCTTTACGAGCGTCGCGCAGTAGGTCGGGTCCTGAATCTCGACATCCGGCTCGGGGGGCGCCGCCGACTCCTCCAGTTCGTCGCGGCCCTCCCGCCCCAGCCGATAGGGCAGGTCCGCCAGCGCCAGCCCGTCGCCGTACTCCGTGGCGTCGATAAAGACGCGGCCTGTGACCGTGCGCTCCGGCTCGCGACAGTGCGGCTCCAGCTTCACGTTGGTGGGGGCAACGCCGATGCGTCGCGTCCGCCGGTCCACCCGCTCGTAGCGCACGGCCTCCACGCCCCGATGCACGGTGAGATTGTCCTCCTCCGCCACCCACTCCTCCAGGATGCGGTGCCCCACGTGCGGCTCGTAGCAGTAGAGGCTAATCCAGCCCGTGTACAGGTCGTCGAGCGAGCCGTAGTGATCGGCCAGGGCCTGCCGGAAGCGCTGGACGAGGCCGCCCCCGGCCCCGTGCTTGTTGCCGTCGAGTGCACTGACGCCCGCCGCGGTAAGCATGCCGCCAATCCAGGGCGACGGCTCCAGAATCGTCACCTCCGCCCCGAGCCGCGCCGCCTGCACCCCGGCACAGAGGCCGCCCGCCCCCCCGCCGTAGATGACGACGTCCGTCTCGCGGCTCTTCCGCCCCTGGAACCACCGCCCCGACACCGTGGGCATCACTGCCCACCCCGCCGTGCCGAGACCCATTGTCATCAAAAACGATCGTCGATCCATAATCACAGAGAGAAGTAAGGTTGGCGGCAGAATTCCGAATGTGTAAAGACGATCCGCTGTGACCTTTTGAGATCAACCACGGGACACTTCCCAGACGAATCGTGCTTCGACGGAACGACAGAACGATCCCTCCGGCCTCGAAGAAACGGCCGCCCGGACGCCTGTCGGAGCGAAGCGGCTGAAATTTATCATGTCCGAACGCCAGTGAGTTTGATAAATTTCAGCGGAGCGGAGACAAGCGTCAGGCCGTTTCTTCGTAGCCATGATCTTTTTTGTGCATTTTTGGCTCGATCCAAAAATGCATACTCCCTCATGAGACGAAGCAGAAACCCGCGAAGAAAGCACAAGCGTACTGCGGTTAATCTCATAACTCTACACCGGATCGTCTCCTCTTTGCAACCCTCAACAAGATGAACTGAATGGAACCCGACCTACCGCTCGGACACATCCGCCGTCGTCGGGTCCACCGCCGCCGACGTCTCCTCCGAGACCGACAGGTGCCGGTACCACGTGAAGTAGAGCGCCACCGACAGCCCGAGCAGCACCGCGCTGAGCACCGCAACTGTGCCCCACCGCTTCGTCACCACCATCATCGTCGTCAGAAACAGCGTCAGCTGCCAGGGCACGGCGAGGCAAATCGACAGAATGTCGCGCCGGTTTTCGGCCCGGATGGCGTCGAGATCGAGGGCGTCGATGCGCTCGCGCACCGGGTCCCAGAACCCAAACGGCTTCGTCTCGCGGTAGAAGGTGCGGAGCACGTCCCGATTCGTCGGCGCCGTCGCAAACGTGATGGCAATGGACGCGATGAGCGTGCCGGACCCCACGGCAAGGAACTGCCCCATCTCCGCCAGGTCCGGCGCCACGATCCGCTGAAGCACCGCCAGCGCCATGCCCACCGCCACCCCGCCGGCGTACCCGTACCCGTTGAACCGCCACCAGTACCAGCGAATCACCTGCGGGACGAGGAGGCCCGCCCCCAGGCTCAGTGTGAGCCAGCTCCACACGTCGTTCAGCGTCGAAAACGCGTACGTCGAGATCATGCCGATGACGACGACCGTGGCCGAAGAGAGGCGGCTCTGCCACACGAGCGTATCCTCGTCGGCGTTCGGATTGAGGAATCGCTGGTAGATGTCGCGCGTCCAGTAGGCGGCCCCCGCGTTTACGACCGAGTCGAACGTCGACATGGCCGCGGCGATGAGGCCCGCCACGATAAGGCCCTTCAGTCCGACGGGCATCTGCTCCAGAATGACGACAGGCAGCACCTCTTCCGGATTGGCGATGACCTCGTTCGAGGCGCCGTAGCTGATGCCCAGGATGGCAATGCACGCCACAAACGGCCAGCGCAGCGACATGAGCACGATCCAGAAGGCGCTGAGGAGACCCGCCTCCCGTTCGTCCTTCGCCGCATAGAAGCGCTGGATGATGTATCCCCCCGTTCCGCTCATCCCATCGACGCAGGAGCGAAAGAGATAGACGAGAATGCCGAGCCCGAAGAGATCGTACTGCCCGTATTCGCCCGGCAGCTCCTTGTGCCAGTCCGGCACCACGTCCGTCCACGCCTCGCGCGTCGTCTCGATCTCTTGGAACGAGCCGTCCTCCATCGGCACCGACACCGCAAACTCCGGCGGCAGCGTGTACTGCCCCATCACCAGATAAATCACGTACAGGATGGCCCCGAAAATGAGAAATCCCTGGAAGACATCCGTGTAGACGACGCCGTACATCCCACTCGCGATCGTGTAGATCGAGGCAATCAGGATCATGAGCACCGCCGCCAGGTCGGCGTTGATGCCCATGATTTCGCCAAGGAAGATGCCGCCGCCCTGCGCGAAGTAGGTCACCGTGGCGACGGCGAACGCCAGGTTGGCAAAGGCGGCAAACACGCGGGCCACCTGCCCCTGCCGCCCACTGCCGAAGCGGTACTCCATCCATTCGGCCAGGGTCATCACCCGGGCGCGCCGGTTCCACTTCCCCATAAAGATCATGAAGAAGGCGAGCAGGAGAACGACCCCGCCGCGGATCTCGATATAGAAGCCCTGCACGCCCAGCGCGTAGATGAGCGCCGCGATGATCATGGTGCCGGACACGTCAAGGTTCGACGCCATGCCCGACGCTCCGAGCGCCCACCACGGAATGTCGTTGTCGCCCAGAAAGTAGCTGTCGATCCCCTGCGAGGCCCAGTGTTGCAGGTACAGCCCAATCCCAATGAGGACCGTGAGGTACACGCCAATGATAACGTAGTCGACCGTGGCCATGGAGGGACGTCAGCTACGGCGGAAAATCGGGAACAGGGATCGCATACGTCTTTGATTGATCGCCCGCAGTCGTCAAGGCGCGTGGGCGGGCTCGAACGGGAGCGTGGCGGGGTCGCTGTAGCAGTTTTTCAACACGTCGGCCAGCTCGTCGTCGTTGTCGCGCAGGCCCTCGTAAAAGAAAAAGACCTCGCCCGACAGGCCCTGCTGTCGATTGTGCTCGATGACCTCCACCAGGTCTTCCGGTGTCATGCGGTAGTCGCCCACCTTCATTAAGATGCCGGGGGAGAAATCCAACAGGTCGTCGCGGGCCCATCCGAGCGCGTCGGCCCGCTGTGTGGCGAGAAAGTCTTTGTACTCGTTGATGTCGCGACGGTAGACCTGAGGATGTACGAGATCGGCGATGCCGCGGTCGATCCACGCGGGCCAGTCCTGCAGGTACTCGTCGTAGCCGAAGGGATGCGGACTGGGCGACCAGGAAACAACGAGCGAAGAGTCGACGGCCTTCACTTCGTCGTAGATGCGCTCTCCGAAGTCGCTCAGCTTGTCGGCCCGCCATTGCTTCCAGTCGGGATCCTCTGGGTCGTCCGGGGGCGCGGTCCCATCGTGCTCCGACGCGTAGAGGTCCGTGGTGTGCTCGGAGTAGCCCCCTTCCACCGGCATGGCGGGCAGGCGGTCGTCCCCTTGCACGCCGTCCACATCGTAGTTCTCGATCACCTCCCGGATTAGGCTCACCAGAAAGTCCTGGGGGCCGGGATGAAGGCCGTTCATCCAGTCGAAGCCGTTCTTCGTCACGAGGTCGCCGTCAACGTTGCGAGCGGCCCATTCCGGATGCTCCTCGAGAATGGGGCCGCCGTCGGCCTCGAACGAGGCGGCAAAGCCGAACTCGAACCACGGAATGACGGCGAGGCCTTCCGCGTGCGCCGCCTCCACAACCTCCTTAAGCGGGTCGCGGCCCTCATACTGCGGATCGATGGGACGCCCGATGAGACTGTCCATCACGGCGCTCGGGTACATCGTCGCTGCGTCGTTCCACACCACCGGGAAGACGACGTTAAAGTTGTGCTCGGCCAGGAAGGCCATCGCCTCCTCAATGTTGTCCCGGCTGTCGAGCACGTCGGAGTCGACGTTGGTGAGCCACACGCCCCGGACTTCGGTCGAGGCTCCCTGACACCGAGGAGAGTCCGACGGAGAAGACGAACCGGACTGTGCCTGGACCCAGCTCACATTGCCCCAGAGCGAGCAAAGAAAACACAATAAAAGCAGTCCCTTTAGGAGACGGACGGGCTCGATCGCAAGCGTCTGCTCCGCGATTGCATCTCGAGCACCGCCCCCGCCGGATTGCTTCTCATTATCACGGCTTACAGGGACTTGCATTAATTCGTCCATCGAGTCGACTGAATGACTCCTTACGCACCGTCCCTCCCAGAGCACCGCCCCTCGGGAAGGACGGCTAAACGCAAGGGCTGTTGTCTACGAAAACAAGGATAACCGCTCCGATACTGGGGGAGTGCTATCGCACGACCGTCAGACGTTCGGATTGGGCCTGTCCGTCGGCCTGCATCCGCACGAAGTACATTCCGCTCGGCAGCTCGCTGGCATCGAACGTCACCTCGGTGGTCTGCTCAGCCTGCGGCGTGTCATTGTAAAGCGTCTTCACTCGCTGGCCCAGCACGTTATACACCGCCACCTCCGTCTCCGACGGCTCCTGCACCGCAAACCGCAC
>JBKHEM010000160.1:0-5161 GCA_046540815.1 Salinivenus sp. | reverse complement strand
CATGCCCGACATCCAACCGCATTTGTTCGTCATCTTCGGGGCCACCGGCGATCTCACGAAGCGAAAGCTGATCCCGGCCCTCTACGAGCTCATGCAGCACGAGGACGTGGCGCAGCGCTGCGTGGTGCTGGGGGCGGCGCGCTCGGACTGGTCCGACGAGCAGTTTCGGGAGGAAGCGCGGGCCGCGTTGCGCGACCACGGCCACACGGACGAGGAGGTGTCGGCATGGTGCGGGCGCAATCTCTACTACCAGACGCTTGGCGAAGACGGCAATGATTACGAGGCCCTGCGCCGCCGCGTGGATCAGTTGGAGCGTCACCGCGACCTGCCCGGCAATCGGGCCTTCTACCTCTCGCTGCCGCCGTCGATTTATGGCGAGGCCATCGAAGCCCTCGGGGCCGCCGGGCTCAACAACAGCGACGGCTGGACCCGTGTCGTGGTCGAAAAGCCGTTTGGGCACGACCTGGCGTCGGCACAGGAGCTTAATGTCCTCGTGCACCAGCACTTCGACGAGGATCAGGTGTATCGCATCGACCACTACCTGGGCAAGGAGACGGTGCAAAACCTGCTGGCCTTCCGGTTCGGAAACGCCATCTTCGAGTCCCTCTGGAATCGGGAGCACATCGAGCGGGTTGAGATCACCGTCTCCGAGAAGCTGGGGGTGGGCGGGCGCGCCGGGTACTACGACCAGTCGGGCCACGTGCGCGACATGATCCAGAATCACCTCACGCAGCTCCTCACCCTGGTTGCCATGGAGCCGCCCGCCCGCATGGCCCCCGACGCCATCCGCGACGAGAAGGTGAAGGTGCTCCGGTCCGTGCAGCAACCCGATCCGGAGCAGGATGTGGTGCTGGGGCAGTACGACGCGGGCACGGTCGACGGCGCGTCGGTCCCGGCCTACACCGACGAGCCGGACGTTCCCGCCGACTCTACCACCGAAACCTTCGCTGCCGCCCGCCTGCGCATCGCGAACTGGCGCTGGCAGGGCGTGCCCTTCTACCTGCGCACCGGAAAGCGCCTGCCGCGCAAGCTGACTCAGATTGCCGTCCGCTTTCAGAGTGCGCCGGTGTCGCTTTTTCAGGCCGACGGCGATCCCTGTCTCCCGAACACGGCCGACTGCGAGGCCGCCCCGAACGAGCTACTCATCACCTTGCAGCCGGACGAGGGGTTCGACCTCCGGTTTGAGGTGAAGGCCCCCGGCAACAGCGACGACGGCACGATGACCCTAGAGACGCAGCAGCTCAGCTTCTCGTACCAGGACGCCTTCGGGCCCGTCCCCGACGCCTACGAAACGCTCCTGCGCGACATCATCGTCGGGGACCCGACGCTCTTCGTCCGCGGCGACGAAGTGGAAGCCTCGTGGCAGCTTTACGCTCCCCTCCTGGAAGAGGGCCTGCCTGTCCACCCGTACGAGTCCGGCACGTGGGGGCCCGAGGCGGTCGACCGGCTGGTGACGGACTGGATGTCGGCGGGGCGACGGAAGGAGCCGTCTGCGGCGTCGTAGACCGACCGTTCGCGCCCCCCACTCTCCACAGCAGTGCTTTTCTATGACTCCGACCGTGCACCGTGCCGCCGACCGGGAGGCCCTGAGCCGGGCCGCCGCCCAGTTTCTCGTGGACGACATCCACGCCACCCTCGAAACGCAGGATACATACACGCTTGCCCTGGCGGGCGGCAGCACGCCGCGGCGCCTCTACGAGCTGTTGGGGACGGGAGCGGCGGGCACGGTGCCGTGGGACCGCGTGCATCTGTTCTGGGGCGACGAGCGCTACGTGCCCCACGACGACCCGAAGAGCAACGTGCACCTCGTGCGGGAGACGCTCCTGGCCGCGGCGACAGTTCCCGCAGCCAACGTGCATCCCATCCCCACGCAGCACGACACACCCGACGCCGCGGCCACGGCCTACGCGGAGACGCTCCAGGAATGGTTTGCGGACCGGACCGCGACGTTCGACACGGCCCTCCTCGGCCTGGGCAGCGACGGGCACACCGCGTCCCTCTTTCCGGAAACCTCGTCCTTTGCCGACGACGAGCGCTGGGTGCGCGTCGTGACCGCCCCGCCCCGCCACGACGTGGCGACGCGACTCAGCTGCACGATGCCGGTGCTGAATGGAGCGCGTCAGGCCGTTTTTCTCGTGTCGGGGGAGCGCAAGGAGGAGGCCGTGCGCAGCGTCCTGGACCGCCGCGACCCGTCGCTCCCGGCGACGCACGTGCGGCCCCGGGCGGCGTGTCACTGGTTCGTGGATCGCGCCGCCCGCCCGGAGGGGGATCGCGGATCGGACGCCGGCGCCTAGTGCAGGCCCGCCTCCACGAGCAGCAGCCCGGCGGTGATCGTAAAGAGCACGCCCAGCCCGATCTCCATGACACGGTCGGGGACGCGTTCGGCCAGGGCGGGGCCCAGCTGGGCGCCGAGGACGACGCCCGGCACCGTAAACAGCAGCAGGTTTCCCATCGTGTTGAGGCCCGTGAGGCCGCCCTGTGCCACCTGATAGAGGTGCCCCACCGAGGCGATGAGCGCTGTGATAGCGACTACAAACACGCTCGTGGCCACCGACACGCTGCTCGGCACGCGGCACCGCTGCAGCAAGAAGTATCCGTTCAACTCGCCCAGGCCCGAGGACACCATCCCCACGAACAGGCCGCCGATGCCTGAAATGAGGCGGCCCTCGGTGGTATTGCACACCGTGTAGCAGATCTCCTCGTCCTCCGCCGTCACGAGACACGTCTCGGCCGTGTCGGGGTTCTCCTCCGCCATGTCGTTGAGCTGCTCGGTCGTCTCCTCGTCCGGCGCCCGCAGAAAGCTGAGGGCGACCGCGAAGAGCCCCATCCCGAGGATGAGTCGCAGGATGTCGGGGTCGGCAAAGTGCGCCACGACGACGCCCCCGATGGCGGCGGGCACGGTGGCCGACAGCAGCATGCCGCCCACGCTGTAGTCGATGAGGCGCCGCTGCACGTAGGCGTACACGCCGCTGCTGAACCCGAACACCTCCACGACGAGGCCCGCGCCCACGGCCAGTTCCGGCGGCAGGCCCAGCGCCAGGATGAACAAGGGGGAGAAGAACGTTGCCCCGCCGATGCCAGACGCCATCGCCACGGTGGCGATCACCACGGCGATGGGAAACATGAACCAGAACTCAAGACTCATCGCGGAACGGTCGGGCGTTCGGAAGCAGCAGGAAGAGCAAGAGACTTACGCCGGGTCGTTTGAGTGCTCGGACGATCCGTCCGCGGTTCGGGCGCGCACGGTGGTGAGGGTCGAATACGCGCTGTACCCCAGCAGCGCCACCACGAGCGCGTACACCCAGAGCGGCAGGTTTTCCCCGGCGATAAACAGGTAGATGTAGGCCGAGAGCACGCAGAGCGACGTGGCCATCACCGGCAGAAAGGGCGAGCGCCCCTGTCGCAGGTTGTACACGAGCCAGGCCACCGATCCCCAGAAAAATGGGATCGCGCCCACCGAGATGGCGCCGAAGATGAGCGGGTTCACTCCGTACTGTTCCCCCAGCCCGAAGAACCAGTCCTTGAGCGCGGGCCAAACGTCGGAGAGAACCGCAAGGAGCAGGTCCATTGAAGGCAAAGGAGCAAACGGAGAGGGGCGCGATCGGGTATCTTAGGACCACCCTCCCGTCGTTCGTTACAGCGACGGGGCGTTTCCGCTGGGGGCGCCCCCTACCTGTAACGCTCCGCGGGCGGAGGCGACGGAGGAGGGGGCCGAAGAAGCCCGGCCGCCCGCCGACGTTGCGTGACGCCTCTTTTTTTTCGCCAACCCCGTCTGACACATGCCCAATTCGTCCTACGATCTCGTGGTGCTCGGCGCCGGCCAGGGCGGCGGTCCCCTTGCCGGCAGCGCCGCCGACCACGGCTGGTCCGTTGCCCTCGTGGAAGAGAAGCACGTGGGCGGCACCTGCGTGAATGAGGGCTGCACGCCCACCAAAACCATGATTGCGAGTGCCCGTGTGGCCCACCTCGCCCGTCGCGCGGCGGACTACGGCGTGGAGGTGGGCGACGTCTCCGTCGACATGACGACAGTCCGCAAGCGCAAGCGCGACATCGTCGAGTCCTTCCGCAGCGGCAGCCGCAGCAGCGTAGAAGACGCCGACGGCCTCGACCTGATCAAGGGCCGCGGCCGGTTCGTGGATGCCCACACGGTAGAGATTGATCAAAACGACGGAGGTGCGCAGGTCCTCACGGCCGACCGCGTCGTGATCAACACCGGGGCCCGGCCCGTCGTCCCGCCCATCGAGGGGCTCGAGGCGGTCGATTTCCTGACGTCCACCTCCATCATGGAGCTGGGCCACGTCCCTGATCACCTGATCGTCCTGGGCGGCGGCTACATCGGGCTGGAGTTCGGACAGATGTTTCGGCGATTTGGGGCCGACGTCACCATCGTCGACCGCGGAGCACACGTGCTCAGTCGCGAGGACGACGACGTGGCCGAGGCGCTGGAAGACATCCTTCGCGAGGACGGCATCCGGGTCCTGAACGACACAAGCATGACGGCCGTCGCGCAGGCCGAGGACGGCACCCTCACGGCCCACCTCGACGGCCCCAACGCTCCCGACACGATTGCAGGCGACGAACTGCTCGTGGCCGTAGGGCGGCGTCCCAATACGGACGCCCTGGGCCTCGACGCCGCCGGGGTGAACACGACCGACCGTGGCCACGTCGAGGTCAACGCCCAACTCGAAACGTCCGCCGACAACGTGTACGCCATGGGCGACGTGACGGGCGGGGCGGCCTTCACGCACGTCTCCTACGACGACTACCGCGTGGTCCGCGACAACTGGTTTAACGGCGCCGACCGCACGACCGACGGGCGCCTCCTCTCCTACACCCTCTTCACCGATCCCCAGCTGGGCCGCGTGGGGCGGAGCGAAGCACAGGCCCGCGAGCAGGGCCTCGACATCGAAGTGGCGCAGATGCCCATGAGCCACGTGGCCCGCGCCCTGGAGGTCGACGAAACGCGCGGCCTCATGAAGGCGATCGTCGACGCCGAGACGAAGCAGCTTCTGGGCGCCGCCGTCCTGGGCATCGAGGGCGGGGAGGTGATGTCGGTCCTGCAGACGGCCATGATGGGCGAGGTGCCCGTGACGCGCCTGAAGGAGGCGCCCTACGCCCACCCCACGCTCGCCGAGTCCCTCAACAACCTGTTTGCGGGCAT
>JBKHEM010000159.1:0-5199 GCA_046540815.1 Salinivenus sp. | reverse complement strand
CTACTTCCTCCCTTTGGTCGGGGCGACGGGAGATTCTTGGCGTTCTACAAAGCGCGGTCGGAAGAGGCTGAACACCGTCACATTGCCGCGTGCCTTCTGGCCCTTTGAGCAAATGCCTTTGTGATTTTACCACGCTCCCAGGGCGTTGGGGACCAACCGCTTACCACGTCAAAGAGCCATGTAAAAAACAACTTCACCAGCCCATGGATGTTCCGGTTCGCTTCATGCTCACCGGACGAGAAGAGTCCATGTATCCCCCGAATGGATCCGGAGAGTTTATAGCTCTTCTCGCGCCCTACTCAATACTGTAAAGGGATTGGGGACGGGAGGGCTACTCGGGTGAGGTCCGCCCGAGATGTTGGTCGAACCAGTCGAGGATGCGAGGGGTCACGTCCATCAGGAGCTTCGGCTCGCGGGGGCCGTGTGGCGTGCGGGGGTACTTCACAAACTCGGTAGGCACGTCCTGGCGCTTCAGGGCGCGGTAGAACTCCTGGCCTTGGCCCGTGGGCACGCGGTCGTCTTCCGCGCCGTGGAGCACCTGCGTGGGGGTGGACACATTCCCGATGCGATAGATGGCCGAGTGTCGCTCGTAGGTCTCGTACCGGTTCCAGAACTCTCCGCCCATGTGCCCCACGAGGTAATCCGGAATATCCGTCGTGCCGACCATGCTGATGAGATTCGGCAGGCCCGCGCCCATGCTGGCGGCCTCAAACCGATCCGTTTTGGTGACGGCGTACGACGTCATGTACCCCCCGTAGCTCCAGCCCATGAGCGCGAGGCTGTCCGGATGCGCCACGTCCCGGTCAACCATCCGATCGACACCGGCCATCAGGTCCTCGTAGTCACCGATGCCCCAGTCCTCGACGTTTGCGTATCGGAACTCCTTCCCGTAACCGGTGCTCCCGCGTGGGTTTGGACGGAGGACGGCGTAGCCTCGCTGGGCAAAGACCTGCGTCATATATATGCCGGGGGCGCCAGTGAAGGAGCGATTGTACACGCCGGCCGGACCGCCGTGTACGCTGAGAACGAGAGGCACCCGGTCCCCTTCTTCGTAGCCGACGGGATAGGTGAGGAGTCCCTCAATCTCCATCCCGTCAGACGACGTCCAGGTGAGCACCTCCGTGCGTCCCATCGGGGGGCGCGGCACGTCCTGATGAACATCTGTGAGCTGGCGTTTCTGGAAATTGCTCGTCGACGAGAGATAGACCTCTGGGGGCGCGTCTGTATTCTGATACGTGAAGGCCATCCGCTGGGCATCAGCGTCGAACGAGGCGTTTTCGTGCAGCCCGTCCCCTTCCGTGAGCCGGTCGGGCGCCGAGCCATCACTCGGAACGGCCAGCACATGCGAGGAGGTGCCGATGGGCTCGGCCACCAGCACCGAGTCGCCCATCCATCCGAGCACGCTGCCGTCGCGGTTCGGCGTCTCGGCCAGTTTCTGGGGGCTGCCACCGGCGGCAGGGATCACATACGTGTCGCTCAGGCCAACGGGCTCGGGCTGTCCACCGTGACTGGAGAACGCAACCTGCTCCCCGTCGGGCGAAAAATGTGGGTCGGCGTCCACGCCCGGGCGGTCGACGAGCGACTGGACGGCCCCACTGTCTGCGGGTACGGTGGAGAGGTCCGCCTCCACAAATCCGTCGTTAATATCGGGGGTGGGCTGGTGAGCGAACGCGATCGTCTCACCATCGGGCGACCAGTCGAAACTGCGAACGTGAAAATCCCCTGCGGTGAGCCGCTGCACCTGGCGCGTCGAATCGTCGGCCTCGGCTACGTCCGTCGTGTAGAGATGACTGAAACGGTGCTCCTCATCAACCACGTGCACGTCGCGTTTCTCCTTCTCGCGCCGTTTCTCCTCCTCGGTTTTCGGATCGGTCATCGTGTACGCAATTGTCGATCCGTCGGGGGCCCACTGAAACTCGTTTACGCCCGTCTCGGCGTCGGTCAGCGGGTACGCCTCGCCGCCGTCGACTCGCATCAACCAGATCTGTGGCTTCTCGGAGCGGGTCGTGATGAATGCCAGATGCTCCCCATCGGGGGAGAAGGCGGGACTCGAAGCGGAGTGTTCGCCACGCGTGTACTGGACGTCTCGCTCTCCATCGGCCGAGACAAGGTGAATCTGGCTACGGTACTCGGACTGCTCCCCGTCCATCAGTGCCTCCTGGATGACGAACGCGACCCGCTCCCCGTCGGGGGAGAGTTCCGTGTCGGTAATCTCGTCGTACTGCATTGCCACCTCCGGCGTCCATCGGGTGGTGTCCGACTGGCCGCTCGCGGGGCTCGCAGATCCCCCGAACAGAACGACCAGTCCGAGGGCAACCGTCAGTCTGTGGAAAAGCCGATGGACAGAAGGACATCGAAGGGGAGGAAGGGGCATGGCACGTGCGCTTCAGAGCAGGACGGATGGTTGTCAAAAGACACGCCTCGAAGGAGACAATTCCAAGTGCCGCGCCCTCATCGTCCCCAATTTGTCTCCGTTGAGGCCGAGGTGTTGTCTTGGATCTTGCAATCCGAGGACCGCGTGCCGGGGGCCAGTTGTTCGAAGAGGAGGGGCCGGAAGGGCCTCCGGGCAATGCGAACGTCGCGTCGGGCTGAGTCAGGCGGCCTGGGTGGTCTTTTCGGCTGCGTTGATGTCGTCATCTTCGTGGCGCACGACGATGACGGGGATGTTGACGTCCGTCACAATCCGCTCCGGCACCGTGCCGAAGAGAATCTCCCGCACCGACGGTTTGGTCTCGCCCAACACGACGAGGTCGTGCTCGCCGGCCCACTCGACAATGGTGCCGGCCGGGTCGTCGGCGGCTACGGAATCGAGTTCGAGGAGGCCGGTGGCAATGCCGTGATCCTGCATCAGCTCCGCGGCGGGCTCAAGCACCTGTTCCCGCGATGACGCTGCCGTTTCCTCGTCCTCGAGGATGTGGAGAAGCGTCACGTCGGCCGTCCCGTCCTGGCAGAGATCGGCGACGAAGGGCGCGATTTGCCGGACGTTCTGGATGCCGCGCAGCGGCACGAGGACGCGACGCAACTGCTCCATGGGGCCGGGAATCAGTACAGCGTCGCACGACTCTTCCATGCTCACCCGACTGATGGTATCAAATTCGTCGCCCGTGAACACAAGACGGGTTGTCACCTCGGCGCCGGCCTCTTCGAAGCGTTGGGCCACCTCGTTGAGCGTGGCCTCCGCCTCGGCCCCAAACTGGTCTCGGGCCTGCGCCGGGCTCGTCTGCTCCGGCACCGAAAACCACCCGAGGAGCACCACCCGGAGCGAGGACAGCACGCGGATGAGTTCCGAGGGGAGGGGCTCCGGATCCGGCAGCTCGAGGTCGACGAGAATGGACGAGGGGGCCGTGGGCGAGTCCATCAGGACGTGATATCGGGGATCGTGACGGTGCGCGCGTAGAAGAGGTACCATCCCGCCGTGGCAAGCAGGATCCCCCCGCCGATCACAATCGACAGCAGATTCATGAAGGCCACGAGCCCAAAGCTCGTCAGGGCCCCAAGAAGGGGGACGACCGGATACCCGGGGCACCGAAAGGTCGGCTGGTACCCGGTGGGGGGCGACTGTCGGAGGACGAGGAGGGCCACGCAGATGAGGCCGTACATGAAGAGGTGCAGCAGCGACGCCACCTCGGCCAGCACCTCCACACGCCCAAAGAGGATGAGGGCCACGATGGGGCCCCCGGCCAGCAGCAGCGCTACGTGCGGCGTCCGGTAGCGCCGGTTGATGCGCTCCACCTGTTTCGGCACGAGGTCGTCCCGGCTCAGGGCGTAGATGGACCGGGAGGCGCTGAGGATGGACGCGTTGGCGCTCGACAGCGTGGCCAGCAGCCCGCCCCCCAGCAGGGCAGCGGCGCCAAACGTGCCGGCAACGTGGCGCCCCACGTTCACGATGGCCGTCTCCCCCATCTCCGCGAGCTGCTCGCTGCCCAGCAGGCTGGTGCCGATGAACATGGTGAGCACGTAGAGGGTCCCCACGAGCAGGACGCTCCCGATCATCGAACGGGGCAGGTTGCGGGCCGGGTTTTTAATTTCTCCCGCCACGGTGGCAATCTGGACGAAGCCGAGATAGGAGGTAAAGACCAGCGCCGCGGTGGTAAAGACGGGCATCGTGCCGTACGGAAAGAAGGTCTCCGGCACCTGGGGCCGCCCGAAGACGCCCACCACATCCAGCCCGCCGTGTCCGAGAAAGCCACCGAGGATGGCGAGCAGGCTGCCCACAATCCAGTTTTGCAGGTCGCCCGTGTTCTCGGTGCCCGTCATGCTGACGCCCGTCAGAAGGATGGCCATGCCGAGGGCGAGGCCCACCACGGAGAGGGGCAGGTCGAGCCCCAGCTCGTGGAGCAGGTCGGAGAGGTAGTGCCCGAAGCCCATGAGGTAGAACGCCGAGGCAAACACCAGGCCCAGCCACTGCCCGATCCCCACCATGCAGCCGGGGAGGGTGCCGAGGGCGCGCGAGACGAAGAAGTAGCCCCCGCCGCTCTCCGGCATGGCCGTGGCGAGCTCGGAGGCGGGCAGGGCCACCAGAAGGGCAATGACGGCCCCGATCGCGAACGAGAACATGGCCGCCGGCCCGGCCGTTCCGGCCGCGAGCCCCGGAAACACGAAGATGCCGGCCCCGACCATCGTGCCGGTCCCGATGGCGAGGGCCGGGAGAAGCCCGAGGGTTCGTTCGAGTTCCTGTGGTTCTGTCTCCGGCGAAGGCGGGCTGGACGTGCTCATCGCGGTGTGATGGATGAACGCGGTCGAACCTGGGGGGCGCAACGAGGACGCGCTTCCCCTTGATCGCGGCAGGAGTTGATCGCGGCAGGAGGGTCAGGCGGACAACCAGTCGACCAGGCCCTGTGTGACCGACCGCGGCCTGTAGAGCGCACCGCGGACCACCGCGAGCAGAAGCGGGGGCGCAGGAAGAAATTGAACGGGGCGGATTAAATTGAAGTAAAGGAACGGGCCGGCCAGACCCAACCACGCAGGCGGAAACGTTTCCCTCACGGCACAAAGAGCGTCCTCACGGCGACGACAGACCCAGGGGGTGGTCCTGCGCATGGCCAAATTCCGGGGCCTAGGCGGCGGGCCTCGCCACAAGCCTGGCGTGCCGCCACATGTTCCGGGGCCGGAATCCCCGCCGACCTATTTGTTCTTTTCCACAACCGACGCCGGGGGGCGAACTCTCCGGCCCGTCGCCGTTCCAGCTCCGGAAGGGAA
>JBKHEM010000158.1:0-5226 GCA_046540815.1 Salinivenus sp. | reverse complement strand
ATCTTCTTTGGGGGATTCGAGACGAACCGAAGGCCGCCGTCTTCCCTCGCGATTCTCCACGGTCCCCCGGTCATTCGCCCTATCCTTTCCCCCAAATCTGTTTGCCTCTCTCCGATTGCATCTGGGCCCGCAAAAGAGAAACCACCAACGCCAGAAACAGCTGAACGTCCACCGGCGGTCTTTGACCAACCGCCGGCACGCGAAAACCCAGCAAAACGAAGCGCCGTCCCCTTTCGCGCGCCGGCTCAGGTCCGTAGGTTAAATCGTTCGTTCGGGACGCTCACGCTCTGCCCCCTCCCATGCGCGACTACCTCCAGGCCCAGCTCCGCGCCGTCCTCAACTCTCTGGGCGACGTGCCGGGCGACTTCGAGATTGCCCTCGAAACCCCCGACCGCCCCGAGCACGGCGACCTCGCCACCAACACGGCCCTCCGCCTCGGCAGTCTGTTAGACGACAACCCGCGCTCAATTGCCGAGACCATTGCCGAGCGGCTGCGCGAGCAGGTCGATCCCGCCCGGATCAAGAGCGTCGAGGTGGCCGGGCCCGGCTTCATCAATTTCCGCTTTGCGCAGGACTACCTGTTCGACGGCCTGGCCGAGCTTCTGGATCAGGGCGACGCCTACGGCCGCACCGATGCCGGCGCCGGGCAGCGCGCCCTCGTGGAATACGTAAGCGCCAATCCCACCGGCCCGCTCACCGTGGGCCACGGCCGCAACGCGGTGCTGGGCGACACCATCGCCACCCTGCTCGACTGGACCGGCTACGACGTCACGCGCGAGTACTACTACAACAACGCCGGGCGCCAGATGCGCGTCCTCGCCCAGTCGGTCCGCGCCCGTTACGAGGCCCTCGCCGCGGACGATGTGGCCACGAAGACGATGACCCTCGACGACGACACGACCGTGGAGGTGCCCGACGGCTTTCCCGAGGACGGCTACCTCGGCGAATACATCTTCGACATCGCCCGCGATCTGTACGAGGAGCACGGGGCCAAGCTGCTCACCACCGAGTCCCTCGCCCCCTTTCAGGACGCCGCCGAGGACGCCATTTTTGGCGACATCGAGGCCACGCTCCGGCGCCTCAACGTCGAGATGGATGGCTACGCCAACGAGCAAGACCTGCACGACGCGGGTCAGGTGCAGGGGGTGATTGACGGACTTACCGAAGCCGGGCTCACGTACGAGGCCGACGGCGCTCTCTGGCTCAAGACCACCGCGTTCGGAAAGGACCAGGACACGGTCCTCGTAAAACAGAGCGGCGAGCCCACCTACCGCACCCCCGACATCGCATACCACGCGACGAAGTTCGAGCGCGGATACGACCTGATGATCGACATTCTCGGGGCCGATCATCACGCGGCCTACCCGGACGTCCTCAACGCCCTCGACGTGCTCGGCTACGACAAAGACCGGGTGGACGTGGTGCTCTACCAGTTTGTCACCCTCGTGCGCGGTGACGAGCCGGTAAAGATGAGCACGCGCCGCGCCAACTACGTGACGCTCAACGACCTGATGGACGAGGTGGGTGCCGACGTGACCCGCTTCTTCTTCCTCATGCGCTCGCCCGACACGCACCTGAACTTCGACCTGGAGTTGGCGCAGGAGGAAAGCGAGAAAAACCCGGTCTTTTACCTCCAGTACGCCCACGCCCGCATTTGCTCCGTCATTGACAAAGCCGAGGCGACGGGCGTCTCGTACAACGAACCCGCGGACCTTTCACTGCTGACGCACGAGGACGAGGTCGCCCTCATCAAGGAACTGCTCCGTTTCCCCACGGCCCTTCAGAACGCCGCGGACGCCCGCGCTCCGCACCTCGTGCCCAACTACCTGCGGGATGTGGCCACCGCCTTCTCGCAGTTCTACGACAACTGCCGCATTCTGGGCGAGGCCGACGATCTGGCGGCGGCCCGCATGCACCTGGCCCTCGCAACCAAGACCGTCCTCGAAAACGGCTTGACGGTGCTCGGCATTTCTGCCCCGCGGGAGATGTAAGGACGGCTTTTTATGCCTCGGAGGTTGGACGGAATCCGTCGCTGCCAACCCCGGGGGACTCAATGGCAGCCTCGTCGAGAATCTCTTGCAGCTCCACCATGACCAGCACCCCACTCAGCAGCGAATGGAGCCGGAGCACGTCGTCGGTCCCCAGCACGGCCGTGCCGTCCCCCATGCGCAATTGCCACCGGCAGTCGCAGTTGCACCGGTACACCTGCCTAGCCAACGACTCCAAGGCGTCGTGCACCTCGGCAATCTCGCCCGGCGACACGGTCCACTCCGTCCCCGACAACGCAATCGACAGACGGCCATCGGGAGTCCACCGCGCCCTGCCGTGCTCGGTCGCGAACAAAACGGGAGACTCGGAACCGTTGGAAGCCATTGGTGATCGCCGGTTGGCCGTTTGGAAAACGGGCTATTTAGATCGAATGTAAACAGACGAAGTTTCTGCCCGACGTTTCGCTCGGTGTAAAGGTTGTGCGAAGCCTCGAACGCCGTCGGCCCCGATCGCTTGGTACACCGCACCCACTGCCTCCGCTGACCCCCGCCCCGTATGCTGCTACAGATCCACTGGGACGTCGACCCGACCCTTTTCGAACTCGGTCCGCTGGCTCCCCGCTGGTACGGATTGCTTTTCGCCCTCGGGTTCCTCATCGGGTTCTACCTGATGCAACGCGTCTTCCGGCGTGAGGGCAAGCCGGTGCAGGACTTGGATTTCTTGCTGCTTTACCTGCTGGGCGGCACGGTCATCGGGGCGCGGCTGGGACACGTGCTGTTCTATGCCCCGGGCTACTACCTCCTCCGGCCCCACGAAATCCTTGCCATCTGGGAGGGCGGCCTTGCCAGCCACGGCGGCCTCATCGGCGTCCTGTTCGCCATCTGGCTCTACTGCCGTCGGCGTGAGGATCAGCCGTTTGTGTGGCTTCTGGATCGGCTGGCCGCCCCCGTGGCGCTCACCGGCGCCCTCATCCGCCTTGGCAACCTGTTCAACTCCGAAATCCTGGGCGTGCCGACCGATCTGCCGTGGGGCGTCGTCTTTGAGCGCGCCGCCCGTCTGCGCGACGACATTGAGGCGGTGCCGCTCCACCCCGTCCAGGTGTACGAGTCAATCAGCTACGCCCTCATTGCCGCCGTGCTCTGGGGGCTGTACCGCCGCTATGGCGAGGACACTCCGCATGGGCTGCTCGTGGGCCTGTTCATGACGCTCATCTTCGGCGCCCGCATTGTGCTGGAAGCATTCAAGCGCGAACAAGCCCACTTCGAAGTGGGGATGCCACTTAGCATGGGACAGCTGCTGAGCATTCCGGCTGTACTGGCCGGGTTGTGGCTGCTGTGGCGCGCATACCGGGCCTCTTCGGAATCCGCGGCCGCCCCCTCGTAAGCGGGGCATGGGACTTTCAATTTACCGGGGGCCTTGCTTCTCTTTCACTGTGTGTCACGACATCTGAATGTGTCCCCATTGCCCTCCTGCTGCTGTGTCCTCTGGCCGCCTTGTTCTGCCTGCAGCAAGCACCGTCGCCCTCGCGTTCGGGATCACGCACGGTCGTCTCCTCGGCGGGGCCCCGTCCCGACGCGCTACGATCCGGGAACGCCCGTGCCTACTCCCTGTCGCCCCAACTCCGATGGGTCCCCGCACGTCCGAATGGCGGGAACGTTTTTCTCAGTAACGTCCGCACAGTATGGCTGCCTCCCTGCTCCGCTCTCTTTTCATCGCCGCCCTGCTGCCCAGTCTCCTGGCGGCCGGGTGTGTTCCCACCGCGCAGGGGCAGCCGGTCCCCGACGCGGAGGCCTGGCGCACGCAGGGACTGGAGATCCTATCAGCCTGGACCGACCGCGGCCAATCCGCCGACAGCCTCTTCTACGCCGAATTAGACCGGACCTGGACACCCCAGGGGGACTCCACGGTCGTCTACCCCGGCATGTTGGCCCGGCACCTCTACAGCATGTCCGCGGCCTACTTGATGAGCGGCGACTCCGCCCACCTCCGCCGAGCCACCCGCCTCCGCGACTTCGTGATCGAGCACGGATGGGACCCCGAATACGGCGGCTGGTACAACGCCGTCTCCCGCTCCGGCGATGTCGTCGATACGGAAAAGGATCTCTTCATGCAGATCTATGCCACCACCGGCCTCGCCCTCCACTACATTGCCACGCGCGACTCCACGACAAAGGAGGTTCTCGACCGCTCGCGCCAGTTCATGCGAGACCACGCCTGGGACGAGCGCCACGGCGGCTACGTCGACGTGCTGCGTCGAGACGGATCGGTCACGCAGACCCGCAAGGACTTTTCGCCCCAACTCGCCCCGCTCTCCGGCTACCTGCTTTTTCTCTATCCGGCCACCCGCGACTCGACGTATCTCCGGGAGGCCGAGGAGATTATGGACCTCACGCTCACGCACATGCAGGGCCCCGACGGCTGGATTCGAGAGCGATTTGCACGAGACTGGACGTTTCTCCCGGACGACGACAAAAACAGCCACCTGAACGTGGGCCACAACCTGGAGGTGGCCTGGCTGCTGCTTCGCCTCCACGCCCTCACCGGAGCGGAGCGCTACCGCGAAAAAGGCCTGGCGCTCACGGACCGGCTGTTGGAGGAGGCCTTCCACGAGCAGACGGGCGCCTGGCTCCACAAGCTGCGCCGCACCGATCGATCGCAGCACCCCGACACGGCCGTCTGGTGGGTGCAGGCTTACGGCAACATGCTCCAGCTCTACGCCTACCGCACAACCGGCGCGCCGCGCTACCTGGACGCCTTCCGCTCGGGCGCCCGCTTCTGGACCGATCACTTTGTGGATGCCGAGCACGGCGGCACGGTGCTCCGCACCACCCTGGACGGAGAGGTGGTGGATGGCGACAAGGCCGCCCGCACCAAAACCTCCTACCACGCCGTGGAGCACGCCCTCCTCCTTTCCCTCTACACCGACCTGTGGGTGGAGGACACGACCACTACGCTCCACTACCGTCCAGAGCGCGGCGGCCCGCTGCACCCGCTTCCCGTGGAAGCCCAGGCCCCAACGATCGAGCGCGTGTGGTTCCACGGGGAGGCCCAGTCGCCCCTTCCCACGACCGACGACGGCTCGACCCTCTCTCTGCCGGACCGCCCCCCTACCCTGACCGTCGACGTTGCCGACTCGACCGCCCGACGCCCCTGAGTCGCTCCGGCCACGCCTGTTCCCTCCTCCCATGTCTGTGGGCCGGCGTCTCGCCTCTCTATCGGGGGACGCTCGGGGTTGGG
>JBKHEM010000157.1:0-5249 GCA_046540815.1 Salinivenus sp. | reverse complement strand
CACTGCGTTCTATTCAGACAACTCCTCCAGGGCCCTCCGGATTCTCGGTTTTTCCTGAGGAAACCGGTGGTGAACTGTATCCCAGACAATTTCCAGATCTACAGCAAAGTACCCATGGATAAGTACATCGCGCATGCCAGCCATCTTCTGCCAGTGTATATCCGAGTATCGATGGCGGAGGGTATCATCAAGCTGCTTTGTCGCCTCACCTATGATCTCGAACGCCCGCTGAAGCGCAAACTGAGTTCGTTGGTCCCCCTCTAATTCCTCGAACGTCATGCCCTCTACGAATGACTCGGCGGCCGCCATCGCATCCAAAATATCTTGGAGGTACTGCTGCTGACTTCGACTCATAGATACTCCACCTCCCGGCGGATATTCTCCGCCGCTGGTCCATCCTTGAGTCCTCCAGGAGTTCCGAGATCCACCGAAAGATCGAACACCTCTTCCAGGTAGAGTTTCAGGCCAACGAATTCAAAGAGATCAGGCGTCTCGGTGAAGGTCACAAGCAGATCAAGATCGCTGTCTTCCGTCTGCTCGCCCCGCACGTACGACCCGCAGATGCCGATGCGATCCACGGCGTAGCGCTCCCGGAGCGTGGGAAGCTCTTCCCGGAGCTGGGCCCGAATGTCCTCAAGCGTGCGCATCGCGTCCCTGTGGGGCAATCGAATAAAGAGCCACATCCACTCGGGATAACTCAAACCGGCAACGTCAAGTTCGCCGTGCCTCCCCGTCCTGCACGAGCACGTCCGCGTCCCAATCCGCCGCCCACGCCACGAACGCCGCCCCGGCCAGCACAAGCGGAATCGGCACGATGATCCACAGAATCGGCGCGAAGCCGCCCAGGACGTCCGGTCCCAGCGCCAGGGCCGCCGGCCCGATGGCGGTGCCCCCAATAAACACCGTGTTCGCCAGGCCGCGGATGGTGCCGTGGTGGGCCCGCCCAAAGTAGAACGCGAAGGCACTGCCCAGGAGCGCTCCCTGCATGCCCTGCACCATCCCGAAGACGCTCCCGTAGGCCCACACCTCCACCGCGGTGTCCACCGCCGGGAGCGCCCCCATCATGCCCCCAAACAACACGAGGAGCCCCCCGAGCAGCGCCCGCGGGGCCAGGCGGTCCACGAGCCACCCCGTGCACAGGTTGAACGCCGCCGTGCCCACCCCAAGCGGGACAAAAAACTGCGCGGCCAGGTCGCGCCCCACCCCCACCTCCTCCAGAATCGAGAAGTGATGGAAGAGCAGCCCGGTCCCAAACCCCGCCGTGCACACGCCCGCAATCGTAAACAGCCAGAACGTCCACGTCCGGTAGGCCGTCTCCGGACGGACCCCCGGCACGGTGAGATCCTCCGTCGCCTCCGCCTCCGACTCGTCCTCTTCATAGGCGGATGCCTCCCCCGGATCGGGCGTGAGGCCGTAGTGCTCCGGGGCATCGCGGTAGAAAAGTGCCCCCAATGGCAGCATGATGCCGACCAGAAGAGCCCCCATGATGAAATAGGTCGTCTCCCACCCGTAGGCCTGAATCCCCGCGTCGATCAGCGGGGGGAAGAGGGCCGTTGCTCCCGCCATGCCGCCTCCCAGAATGCCGACCGCGAGGCCGCGCCGCCGCTCAAACCACAGGTTGACCGAGTGGTTGTTGAGGAGGCTGAGTGCCCCCTGCCCAAACCCCCGCAAAAAGAGAAAGCCCAGGAAGACCCCAATCCATCCCTGCACCCACCGCATGCCCATGCAGCTGACGGCCAGGAGGGCAATGACGGCGAGTGCCAAGCGCCGCGGCCCGTACCGGTCCGCGAGGCGCCCCACGAGCGGCAGCGCCAACGATCCGAGCACCGTCGCCACCGTGTAGAGCCAGGAGACGACGGACCGGGACAGCCCCAGGTCCTCGATAAAGGCGTCGATAAAGAGCGAGATTCCCGCCGTTTGCCCCGGCAGCGTGGCCGCCATGCCAAGCGTCGCAATGCCCAGCACCACCCACCCATAGTACACCGGGCTGCGCTCCACTAGCGCGGACGACCGAACAGACGTCTCCGAGGACATCATCCCCTGCGACCCGATCGATACGACATCGAACGACGACTCCCTCCTTCCTCTCCCCCGATTACAACAGCCAGAGCCCAAGTCCCCCCACCAGAAAGCAGTAGTAGGCGAAGTACTGCAGGTTGCCCCGTCGGACCACGTCGAGCATCAGATAGATCGCCGCGATGCCGGACCCGTACGCCGCCAGGGTCCCAATCGTAAGCGGCATCCCCGCCGTGCCCAGCCCCGTCTCCGCAAGCTCCACGCTCTTAATCACCGTGGCCCCCAGCACCACGGGCAGCAGCATCAGAAACGAAAAATTTGCCGCCCGCTCCGGACGCACGTTTTGGTAGAGCGCTGTACAGATTGTAGCGCCCGACCGCGAGATGCCCGGAATCATGGCGGCCGACTGCGCCACGCCCACGACAAGCGCTTTGAGCGAACTCAGACTTCCCTCGGGCTGCGGCCGAAGGCGAGTGAGCAGCAGCAAAATGCCCGTCACGATCAGCATGCCGGCCGTCAGGCGCGGGCTGCCGAACGCCTGCTCCAATTGCGTCCGGAACAGGACGTAGATGATGCCGGTCGGCACCAGGGTGATCAGGATGTACACCCCCAGCCGGAAGGTGTCGTTTTCGGCAAACCGAGCCGGGATGTCGCGCGGCGCCCGCAGGCCTTCCCACGCCTCGCGGAGCAGGGCCGCCACCTCGTCCCAGTACACCGTGAGGATGCTGAGCACCGTGCCGAAGTGCACGAACACCTCGAACGTCACGTCGGCCGTGTCGGCATCAATTCCCAACAGATATTGCCCCAGCACGAGGTGGCCCGAGGACGAGACAGGAATGAACTCGGTGAGCCCCTGCACGAGGCCCAAAAGGAGGGCTTCCCACCAGGTCATGACACGCAGCCGAAACGAAAGGGGGAACGACGCTGCGCAACATAGGAAGCACCCGGAGCCGGGAAAAGGGCCGCTGGTTGAAGGTTGAGTGGTTTCGGAAGCTGGAGGTGCCCCGTGCCACGCCCCGTCGGCTGAAGCCGCGTCGGTCGGCCATTACGGAAAATCTCCACCGTATCCACCTCCGTGACCCGACGGGCCGTCCACTGAATCTGGATGCGGGCGCGCGGATTGTCGCACACGCCCCGCAGGCCCGTCAGCTGCCCGTTCAGAAAGACCCGGGCCGTGTCCCCCTCGATCGTGGCCCGGTCGAACGTCAAGGTGGGGTTCGTCCGGGGCAGGAAGTGCCGCGCCCCGCCGACCGAGTCGCGGTCGATGCGAAACAGCGTATCGAGGGCGGCGGTGAGCCGGTCGGTGCGGGTAGAGCCCGGGACCGGCACGTCGTGAGGCACAAACACCACATCGTCGCACCCGTCCACGGGCTGCCCCTTCGGATCCGCCAGCATTGCAAGGGGGAGCGCGACGGGGGCGCTCGACTCTCGGGAGGATGCCCCATCGAATGGCCACCCGAGCCACAGGATGAGTCCGAGAACCCCGGCTCCCAGGACCAAACCGACGAGTTGATTTTGGCTCATAGCACGGCAAAAACAGCGACGCTCGAGTCGGCTTCTAATAAAGCGGACGCGACGGAGACTTTCCGATCTGCCCCTCCGTCGACCGTGTCCCTATCGTTTCCCCTCAATGACCATCGCGGCTTGCTCACCTGGGATTGACATACGATATGTTCTTTTTCCGCCTCTTCTTTGAGAGGTCCTCCCCCACCAAATGAATGGGACGAAGAAGGCAGGAAGGAGATTTTGCGCATTTTCTGACCTTTTTGTCCTCTTTTAAGATCCATCCTCGCTCTGCGGACGTAAAGAGGGCCACATGGTGCGCTTTCCGGCCTCCTGCATTCCCCTTCTCCCAAAACGACCCGCCGACCCGATGCCTATTGTTCATGACCTTGCCCGGTTCGTCGACGACACCCGGTACGATGACCTGTCGCCGGAGGCGGCGACCCAACTCAAAATCCGCGTGCTCGACTCGTTGGGCTGTGCCATCGGGGCCCTGGATGGCGAGCCGGTCCGCGCCCTTCACGAGCACCTGACCGACTTTGGCGGGGCCGAGCACGCCACCCTGATTGGCGGCGGCCACACGGCCCCCGACCGCGCGGCCCTCTACAACAGCGCGCTCGTCCGCTATCTCGACTACAACGACAGCTACCTCGCCACGGGCGAGACGGGCCACCCGTCCGACAACCTCGGCTCCGTACTGGCCGCGATCGAGTATGCGGGCGGCTCGGGCAAGGACCTGCTCACGGCCCTCGCCGTGGCCTATCAGGTGCAGTGTCGCCTCAGCGACGAGGCGCCAGTGCGCGCCAAGGGCTTCGACCACACCGTGCAGGGCCAGTACGCCGCGGCCGCCGGGGCAGCGAAGGCGCTCGGTCTCGATCCCGAGAAAATCGCCAACGCCGTCGCCATCAGCGGCACGGCCCACAATGCCCTCCGCGTAACCCGCACCGGCGAACTCTCGCACTGGAAGGGCCTGGCCTACCCCGAAACCGGCTTTACGGCCACCCACTCGGCCTTCCTCGCGATGCGGGGCATTACCGGCCCGCCCGAGGTCTTTGAGGGCAACAAGGGCTTCATGCACTCCATCGCCGGCGAATTTGACCTCGACTGGAGCGCAGAGGACCTGGAGCGGGTCACCGACACGATCATCAAGAAGTACAACGCCGAGATCCACTCGCAGGCCACCCTGGAGGGCGCACTGGAACTAAAGCGGGAGCACAACATCGACCCGGCGACCATCACCGAGATTGAGATCGACACGTTCGACGTGGCCTTCCATATCATTGGAGGGGGCGAGGAGGGCGACAAGACCATCGTCCGCCGCAAGGAGGAGGCCGACCACAGCCTGCACTACATGACGGCCGTGGCGCTCCTCGACGATCAGGTGCTGCCTGCCCAGTACGAGCAGGACCGCATCGAGGCCGATGATGTGCAGTCGCTCCTCCAAAAGGTGACCGTCACCGAAAACCCCGACTACAGCGCCCGCTTTCCCGATCACATGGTGTGCGACGTGCGCATCCACGCCGACGGCACGGTCTACGAGACGCACAAGGAGGACTACGAGGGCTTCCACACGAAGCCGATGTCGTGGGACACCGTCTCGGAGAAGTTTACGCGCCTCGCCGAGCCGTACACCGACGCCGCGCTCCGCACCGACATCATCGACGCCGTGCAGGAGTTGGAGGCCCTGGAGGCCAGCGACCTCTTCGCCCTTCTCTCCCGCGTCGATACGC
>JBKHEM010000156.1:0-5312 GCA_046540815.1 Salinivenus sp. | reverse complement strand
GGCGGTTGCCAGGGCTTCAGAGGGCCTGCTCCCTCCACCCTTCTGGATGAATGTGATGTTCATAGCAACAGCGTGTCGTTGCTATATCCCATAAGACGCATTGGCCGCGCCAATGTCAACGCCTCCGGAGGGGCCATTCGTGAATTGCACGCGAAGGGGGCCGCGGGGGCCAGGGTCCCGGACGACCGGCGGCTCGTTTCCTGCAATCAATTCGTCTGCTCCGGCGTTGGGATAGGTGAACGCACTCTCTTTGCAGACCGGTTTCTCCCGTCATGGGCACGCGCAAATGGGCCAAGGTGAAGCGCCAGAAACAGAAGGACGACCAGCAGCGGTCCAAGAAGTGGACCAAGCTGTCGCAGGAGATCGAGACGGCGGCCCGGGAGGGGGGCGGCGATCCGGACGCGAACGTGCCGTTGTCCCAGGCCATCGAGCGGGCGCGGGACGTGGACATGCCGAAGGACAATATTAAGCGCGCCATCAAGCGCGGGACGGGGGAGCTGGAAGGCGAGGACGTGGAGGCCATCACCTACGAGGGCTACGGGCCGCACGGCGTGGCGGTGTTCGTGGAGGCCGAGACGGACAACCGCAACCGTACCGTCAAGGACCTTCGCAACCTCCTCTCCGACCACGGGGGCAACCTGGGCAAGGACGGCTCGGTCGCCTATCTGTTCGAGCGGAAGGGACGCTTTGAAATCCCCCCCGACGCAACCGACGAGTTGTCGCTCTTCGAAACCGTCGTGGAGGCCGGGGCGGACGAGGTGAACGAGACGGACGATGCATTTGTCGTGACAACCCCCGCCGAGGCCTTTGCCGACGTAGAAGCGGCCCTCGACGACGCCGACATTGCCCCGGACACGGCCGAAGTGGTCCGCCGCCCCACCACAACCGTGTCGCTCGGCCCCGACGAGCGCGAGGAGGTGCGGACCCTCATCGAGAAAATCGACGACCACCGCGACGTTGAGGCCGTCTATACCACGCTTGATCCCACGGCCTCGGAGTAGAGCCCCACACCACCCGCTCCCCCACGCTCCCCTTCCCCCACGCCCCGCATGCGCATCCTCGGCATCGATCCCGGCTCCCGCGCCACCGGCTACGGCATCGTCGACACCGACGACGAGTCGCTCGTGACCACGGATGTGGTGCGGCTCGACAGTACCGACGATCACCCCGATCGGCTCAAGCAGATCTACGACCGGCTCACCCGACTCATTCGGACGCACGGCCCCGAGGCGTTTGCCATCGAGATGCCCGTGTACGGCCAAAACCCGCAGTCGATGCTCAAGCTGGGACGCGCGCAGGCCGCGGCCATGATGGCGGCGCTCAACGAAGGCCTTCCCGTAGCGCAGTACACCCCGAAAGAGATCAAAAAGTCGGTGACGGGGAACGGAAATGCGTCCAAGAAGCAGGTCCGCTTCATGGTCGCGTCCATCCTGTCCGTCGACGCCGACGACCTCACCCACGACGCGGCCGACGCCCTCGCCACGGCGCTTTGCCACAGCAACCGGGACGCACGCGGCGACACCGGCTCCTACAGCGGGTGGGCGAGCTTCGTCGACGACAACCCGGACCGCGTCTCGGAATGAGAACGTGGCGGACGAGGGTCGGAGTGGGGGCAGACAAGGCCGTGCCCGTCCCCCCGCAGCCGAGGTCCCTACTCCCTAATTTCGGTGATAGCCGCGCTCTTCGTCGCGCACCTGGACAACTTCCTCCACCTCGTCGACATCGAGGTCGCCCCCGCTCAGCTCCTGTGCCAGCCCGGCCACCTGCTCGGCCTTGTTCGGGGCCTGCCGCCACTCCGGGTGTGCCTGCTCGATAAGGCTCACGAGGATCCGGAGGTACGGATAGCGCTCCTCCTTCGAGTCGAGGTCGGCGATGGACTGGGCAAAAAGCTCGGCGTTACGGCCAACCTGCCGGTCGACCATTTTGGTATCGTACCGCATGGCGGGGATCAGCTTCGGATAGAAAAGAGCGGTTGATTCTCCTCAACGCATACCTCTCGGCAGGGTTGCTGTCTCTCCCTCGCCCGTGCCCCGAGGGCGAACCTGGGGCCGCATCGGTCGTACAGGCATCCTGCTGCAACCGATCTCCCGAATCGCACCATGAGCAGTTCCTGCGACTCATCCAGCGCCTATCGATTGGAGGTGCTCCCCGAAGTGCCGGCGTTTCACCGGGACGCGCTGCGGAAGGGACGCCTGGAAGAGGGGCACCTCGTCTATTACGGCCCCCAGCCGTCGTACTACGGCATTGGGGAGGTGAAGCGGATCAACGGATCCGATATCGCGGTCGACTTTCGCGGCACGGGCCACTTTGACGTGCACGAGGAAATCATGGACCAGCGCTACCTCATCCGCATCCCGCAGGAGAAGATGGCCCACCTGTAGGTTCCGGCGCCTTGCCCGCCACCGTCTTCCGTTCGCCGAGCGGTGGGAGCAGCGCGCCGAGGACCGCACCGACGACTGACCGTTATCGCGGAGCCCAGTGCGTGTGCGCCACGGCAAGCATCCGCTCATCCTCGGCGTGCACAATGGCGTGCCGGGCTCGTAGGGACGCGCCCCCGGCATCGGTCTGCACGACGGCCCGAACGGGGTCGCCCAGGGAGGCCTCGTGCCGAAAATCCAGAGCCCCCTTCGTACACCGGCGGGTCGCAAACACCGACGCGGGCAGCGTGTCGAGCGCCCAGGTGAGATACCGCACGTTGTTGACGTGCTCGTTGCGGTCGAGGTCGTGGTAGCCGACCGTCACGGTTCGTTCGTGATCGGCTCGCTCCGGAGGCGACAGTTCATCGGACAGGGGAGCAAGGGCGGGCGCCCGGTCGGGAAAGTTGAGCGTGCGCACCGCCTGCGGCGGACGGACTGGGCGCCGTCGCTTGAGATCGATGAGAAACCAGGCACTGGTGGCCCGGGCAACTTCCGTCCCATCTACTGTTAGGACGAACTCTCGGGTCGTGTAGAGCCCGTCGAGACCCGACGGCCACGTCTCGACTGTCACCGTGTCGCCCCGCCGGACCGGTCGCTCCACATCCAACCGGAGGCGCGCCAGCACCCAGGCTTTGTCCTCTGCCGCCAGATCGTCCATCGACACGCCGAGGGCCGCGGCGTGGGGTCCGGCCGCCTCCTGCAAATACCCGCAAAGCGCCGGCAGCGACACCGTGCCCGCCGGCGTCAGGTCGTCGGTGCGCACGGAGAGCGATTCGGTCCAGACGAGGGGTGGCATGGGAGGAAACAGAACGAGAGACAAACACGACATTTGGGGTCAACGAAAGAACCCAAGGGCCGTTCGAGACCTAATCTGACGGCCTCAACGTCCCCGTCACACCTGACGGCAAAACGGCACCTTCGCCCCCCGTCTTCGTAGACACATTCGCTTCGCTTCCACGCTTCCCCGCACGGCCCCGCATGATCTTTCTTACCGGCGTTCCCGGTTTTTTAGGCACCCGCCTCCTGCGGGCCCTCGCCGCCGAACGCCCCGACACCTCCGTACGGCTGCTCGTGCAGCCGAAATTCGAGCAGAAGGCGCGGCAGATTGTAACGAGGCTCGGCCTGGAGGAGCGCACCGAACTCCTGCCGGGCGACATCACCAAGCCCGACCTGGGCCTCGGCTCCCAGTACGACGCCGTGGCTGAGCAGACAACCATCGCCTGCCACCTGGCCGCCGTCTACGACCTCAGCATTCCCCGCGACGTCGGCTGGCGCGTCAACGTGGAGGGCACCAACCACGTGCTCGCCTTTCTGGACCAGTGCCCTCACCTGGAACAGGCCGGATACGTGAGCACCGCTTACGTGTCGGGGCGCCGCACCGGTACGATCTATGAGGACGAACTCGTCCACGACGCCGGCTTCAAAAACTTCTACGAGGAAACCAAATACCACGCCGAGGTGCTCGCGCAGGATCGCCTCGGGGACCTGCCCCTCCGCATCTTTCGCCCCGGCATCGTGGTCGGCGACTCGCAAACGGGCGAGACCGACAAGTTCGACGGCCCTTACTTCATCCTCCGGGCCCTGCAGCGCCTGCCGCGGTACACGCTCATGACGCGCATCGGCTCGGGCCAGGAGCCCGTCAACCTGGTGCCGGTCGACTACGCGGTGGCGGCCATGACGCACCTGCTCCTGGCCGACGATCCCGGCGCGTCCGTCTTCCATCTCACCGACCCGGCCCCCCTCTCGACACAGGCCATCCTCGACCTCTTTGCCGACCGGCTCGACATGCACGTGGCCTACATACCCGTGCCGGCGGGCCTGGCCCGCACGCTGATGAAGACGGGCGTGGGCCGCACCCTGGGCATCGCGCCCGAGCTAATCGACTACTTCGATCACCCCTCACGGTACGACGCCTCCAACACACAGGCGGCCCTCGACGGCACCGGCATCGCCTGCCCCCGCCTGCCCGACTATGCCCCCGCCATGATCGAGTACATGAAGACCCACGCCGACACCCGTTCCTCGGCCATGTACTAACTGCCCATCCGCTACTCACGCATCCGCACCCCGCTTATGTTCACCGGCATCATCGAAGAGCTTGGCCGCATCGTCGACGTTGACGACCTGGGCGGTGGCCGCCGCCTCACCATCGAGGCCGCATTTGCGTCCGATCTGCGTGTGGATCAGAGCGTGTCCATCAACGGCGCGTGCCAGACCGTCGTAGCCGTGGATGCCGACGCCTCCACGTTTGCCGTCGACACCATCGAAGAGACGCTCCGCAAAACGACCTTCGATGCGCTCGCGCCCGGCACGCCCGTCAACCTGGAGCGCGCCCTGCAGGCCGGCGACCGGCTCGACGGCCATTTTGTGCAGGGACACGTCGACGCCACCGGCACCATCACGGAGGTGGAGCAGGAGGAGACCGACTGGCTCTATACGATCCAGTTCGACCCGCAGTACGCCGCGTACCTGATCCCCGTCGGCTCCATCGCCATCGATGGGATTAGTCTCACCGTCGCTCGCCTCGACAGCGACACCCTCACCGTTGCCATCATCCCGCACACCTACGAGAACACCAACGTAAAGGAGGGGTGGACGGAGGGCGCGGCGGTAAACCTGGAATTCGACCTCATCGGCAAGTACGTGGCCCGCAGCCTCAGCGCTCAGGGCGAGACGCCCGACCCGGACGCATTGGCGGAATCCTGGCTGCGGGAGTAGCCGGCTCTGAGGTCCCCTCCCGCTTTCTCTTCCCTTATGCCCCCCGTCCTCCCCCGATGTCCGACGATCGCCTCGTAACCGTGGCCCGCTACGACCGGAAAGGCGACGCACAGCTCGCCAGAACGCAGCTTGAGGACGCCGGAATTCCGTGTATGATTTCCAACGAGGACCAGTCCG
>JBKHEM010000155.1:0-5333 GCA_046540815.1 Salinivenus sp. | reverse complement strand
GCGTACATTGCCATTGGCGATCTCTACACCAGTGCCGTAAGTGACTGCAGTGGGGAGGAACTGGGACGCACGGACAAGGCCGTGTATTGGGCCGCCATGGACCAGTACGAAAAAGCGAAGGAGGTTGACTCGTCGGTTTCCTCTACAGCCGATAGCAAGATGAAGACGTACCGACAGTACCTCCCCACGCAGGAGGATATCTTCTATCGTGACGACTGGGAGGAAGGAGAAGAGTTTACAATCGACTCTGGCTGCTACTCCTGGATCGATGAAACCACCACGGTTCGTCGCGCTCCTTCTTAATCCAACGTGTGGTCCAGCGGGAGATGGCCCGCGCATACAGAAACCTGTAGCGACGCGTGAACGAGAAGGGCAAGAGGCTTAAACTCGGCCTCTTGCCCTTTCTCTATTGAGACCTCGATTCGATACGGCTCGGGGCTGATTGGCTGGACCCCTCGTTCTCCCGGTTCTTGACCTCGCGGCGGGCCAGGTCCAACGCGGCGGACGCGAACAGCTTTTTGTTTAGCGTCCGATCCTCAACGAACTGTCGACGCACGGCCCGGCTCTGGTGGGCATCGGCGTACCCCAGCCACACGGTGCCCACAGGCTTTTCGGGCGTGCCTCCCGTCGGGCCCGCAATGCCGGTGGTCGCAATGGCCACGTCGGCGTCGAGCGCCCTCCGGACCCCCTCCGCCATCTGCACCGCAACGGCCTCGCTGACCGCCCCGAATTGCTCAAGGGCGTCGTCGGTAACGTTGAGCACCCGCTGTTTGACCCGATTTGCGTACGCAACAACGCTCCCGACATAATACTTCGAGGCCCCACCTACAGCGGTCAGTCGATGGCCAATGAGGCCGCCCGTTGCGCTCTCGGCCGTGGCGATGGTCAATTGGCCGGACCGAAGCTGATCTCCCAGAACCTCCTCAAGGGTCACCTCGCCAGTCCCAATCACGTGCTCGCCCACCCGCTCTCGGATGTATGCCTCCAGCCGATCCAGCCGCGTGGCGGGGTCCTGCACACCATCCGTCGACGCCGTTAAGCGAAGCCGAACGCCACTCGTGGACGGCAGGTACGCCAGGTCTGTGTGGGCATCCAACATATCGTCAAGGACTCCGAGACGCTCTTGTAATGACGACTCCGCAATGCCAGACGTAACGAGCGTCCGGTGCACCCTCTCTTGCAGGGAATCCCGAGTGGCAAGACGAGGACGAACTTCTGCTCGGAAGATGCCCTTCATTTCCTCCGGAATGCCTGGGAGGACGGCAAGCAGCCGCCCCGCCTCTTCGTACCAGAGGCCGACGGCCGCCCCCACAGGATTGTTGAGCACCTCAAACCCGGTGGGCACCTGGGCCAGCTTGGTCGCCGCGGACGGCATTTGTCGGTTCCGATGCTCGTAGTAGCGCCGAATGCGGGACAGAATCTCGTCGTCCGTTTGGAGGGGCGCATCGAAGTAGGACGCCACGGCCTCCCGCGTGAGGTCATCGTGCGTAGGTCCCAACCCGCCCGTCACAATCACCAGCCGCGCCCGCTGATACGCCCGGTCCAATTCGGCTCGAATCCTCTCCTCCGCGTCGCCCACCGTGACCGTGCGATCGACCGCAACACCCATCTGACTCAACTCCTCTCCCAACCAGGCGGCATTCGTGTTGGTGGTTTGGCCGATCAGCAGTTCGTCCCCAACCGTCAGCAGCTGAGCTCTCATAACGGGGTCGGTTCGTGCCAAAAATGACAGGTGTACGAATCAGTCAAGCGGCGCGCCACCACGGGCCTCGGACCAGCCGGATGGGTCGTCTCGCCACGTCCGCAGAACAGCCCGGGCCTCGTCGGTCAAGGCATCGGCCTTTAGGGCTTCGTCCACGAGCGTTTCGAAATCACAGAGCACGACCAACGGCACGCCGGCCTCCCGGAAGGCCGTCGTCGCAACCCCGAGCTGGTAGGTAAAAATCGACAGTACGGCCACAACGTCTATGTCGGCCGCCTGCAGGGCCGAGACGGCCTCCAGCGCCGAGCCGCCCGTCGACACCAGGTCTTCCACCACAACGGCGCGGCTTCCCGGGGTGTGGGCGCCTTCGATCCGGCGGCCGGTGCCGTGGGCCTTAGCCGCGGAGCGGACGTAGGCCATCGGCTGATCCACCGCTTCGGCCAGCCACGCCGCGTGGGGGATCCCCGCGGTTGCCGTTCCCGCGATTGTAGCGGGGAGCCAGTCGCGGGTCGTCACCACGTCGGCGAAGCCATTCCGAAGGGTGCGCCGGATGGACGGATGAGCCAGGGTTCGTCGATTGTCGCAGTAGACGGGCGCAACGAGCCCCGAGGACCAGGTGAACGGGTCGTCCGGACACAGGTCCACCGCGCCGATGTCGAGAAGATGACGGGCAATGGTCCGGGCCCGGGCTGGGGCCGCCACAGAATGAACCATACTGTCGTTAACCGGGGAAGACTGAGGATCAGTCACGGGGAGGCGGTGGGGATCGATCAAAAAAGCCGTGCCCAGCAACGCATTACGTTTGGGCCTCGTGTACGGGCGCCACAAAGTAGAGAGCCCCGGTCGCAAGCGTCACCCCGACCACCACGGCCAGCGCCACGCCGGGCACCAGGCTGTCCTGCAGAACCCAGGTGGCCCACCCCCGCATCGGGGGCGACGCGTAGGTAGCCGCCCGCAGGAGCAGGATCCCGAACAAAAATGCAATTTGGAGAAGCGTCTTGGCCTTGGCCACCCGATAGGTGTGCAGGGTCCGCCCTCCGGCCTCCACCCACGACCGCAGGCCCGTCACCATCACGTCGCGCCCAGCAATGGCAATCACGGCCCACCACGGCACTAGGCCCGGATCCTGCAGGGCCAGCATGACAAACGTCCCCAGCACCAGGATCTTGTCGGCCAGAGGATCCAGGTACTGCCCGAGGCGCGAGCGCACCCCGTAGCGCCGGGCAAGCACGCCGTCATAGTAGTCCGAGAGAGACGCAAGCACAAAGAGCACCACGGCACTCAGTTGACCCGCCTGGCTGGGCACCGTGAGCAGAAGCAGCAACAAAGGGGTCACCAGGATGCGGCCAACCGTGAGCAGATTCGGAATGTAGCGGTAGGCAGCAGACGTGTACATAGACAATGAGAGGTGGTCAAAACGGCGACAGTGCCGGCTTCGGCCATTTGTGTGCGTTCGTTTCACGAGCGACGGCTTCCGCAGTTGCATGGGTTCGGAGCGAAAGCCCATTCCTGCAAAGTTTTCAGATCCAGCGCCGGCCTCGTGTCCGAACGTTCCGTCCCTGACAGATGCTACTTCGCCCAACACCAAAACCTCTGCCATTGTGACGGACTGTTCCGCCGCCCACCCCGGCGGCACTGTTCTTGAGTCCGTGGAAGGGTGGCGACGTGGGAGCGCTAGACTGCCTCCGAGCTGCCTTCGACATTCGACGAACTTTCCGAAATAGAGCACACGAAACCTATGGGCAAGATCATCGGCATCGACCTCGGAACGACGAACTCCGTCGTGGCGGTGATGGAGGGCGGCGAGCCCAAAGTCATCGAAAACGCGGAAGGGGCGCGCACCACGCCGTCCGTCGTCGCCTACAAGGACGACGGTGAGCGACTGGTCGGCGCCCCCGCCAAACGCCAGGCCATTACAAATCCGGAGAAGACGATCTCCTCGATCAAGCGGTTTATGGGCCGCTTCTACGACGAAGTGGAGGACGAAATCGAGGAGGTCCCCTACACGATCGTCAAGGGCGAAAACGACACCGCCCGCGTGCAGGTGGGCGACCGCAAGTACACCCCGCAGGAGATCTCGGCCATGGTGCTGCAGAAGCTGAAGCAGACGGCCGAGGACTACCTGGGCGAAGAAGTGACCGACGCGGTCATCACGGTCCCCGCCTACTTCAACGACGCGCAGCGCAAGGCCACGCAGGAGGCCGGCGAGATTGCGGGCCTCAACGTGCGTCGCATCATCAACGAGCCGACCGCCGCGTCTCTCGCCTACGGCCTGGACGACCAGGGCGAGCAGACGGTCGCCGTGTACGACCTGGGCGGCGGCACCTTCGACATCTCCATCCTGGAGCTTGGGGACGGCGTCTTCGAGGTGAACGCCACCTACGGCGACACCCACCTGGGCGGCGACAACTTCGACAAGCGCCTCATCGACCACATTGCCGACGAGTTCAAGAAGGACACCGGCATCGACCTCCGCAACGACCCGATGGCGCTCCAGCGCCTGAAAGAGGCCGCGGAGAAGGCAAAGATCGAGCTGTCGAGCTCCAAAAGGACGACCATCAACCTGCCGTTCATTACGGCCACGGACGAGGGCCCGCAGCACCTGAACATGGACCTCAACCGGGCCACGTTCGAGAACCTGATCCGGGAGCTGGTCGAGAAGACCATTCCGCAGATGGAGAAGGCCCTCGACGACTCGGGCCACGCCAAGACGGACATCGACGAGGTGATCCTGGTCGGTGGCTCCACGCGCGTGCCTCTCGTGCGGGAGACCGTGAAGGACTTCTTCGGCAAGGAGCCGAACAAGTCCGTGAACCCGGACGAGGTGGTGGCCGTCGGCGCCGCGGTACAGGCCGGCGTGCTCAGTGGAGACGTCGACGACGTCCTGCTGCTCGACGTGACGCCGCTCGACCTCGGCATCGAGACGCTCGGCGGCGTGATGACCACGCTGATCGAGGCCAACACGACGATCCCGACGAAGGAGAGCGAAATCTTCTCCACGGCGGCCGACAACCAGACGTCCGTTGAGGTGCACGTCCTGCAGGGGAACCGCGAGATGGCGAAGGACAACCGCACCCTCGGCAAGTTCCACCTCGACGGCATTCCGCCGGCCCCACGTGGCACACCGCAGATTGAGGTAACGCTCGACATCAACGCGGACGGCATCCTCAACGTGTCCGCCGTCGACAAGGACACCGGCAAGGAGCAGTCCATCCGCGTGGAGGCGGACAGTGGCCTGACCGAGGAGGAGATCGAGAAGATGCGCGAAGAGGCCGAGAAGCACGCCGAAGAGGATGAGAAGCGCAAGGAGCGCGCCGAGAAGATCAACGAGGCCAACTCCATGGCCTACTCGGTGGAGCAGGGCCTGGAGGAGTACGGCGACAAGATCTCCGACGACAAGCGCTCGAAGCTCGAAGACGCCCTGGAGCGCCTCAACGACGAGCTTGAGTCGGCCAGTGCGGACGAAGACATCACCGCCCTGGAAGACGCGCTCGACAACCTGAATCAGACGTGGGCGGAGGCCGGCGAGGACATTCGTGCCGCCCAGCAGGAGCAGGCGCAAGCCCAGGCCCAGCCGGGCGCCGGAGCCGCGACCGGGGCGGCCGGCGGCGGCGACGGTGCTGCCCAGGCC
>JBKHEM010000154.1:0-5409 GCA_046540815.1 Salinivenus sp. | reverse complement strand
GTACATCGAGCACCGGGACTGGTGCCGGGCTGTTCAGTAGTCCGTATTGCGGAGTGCGTAGAACGAAGAGAACAGACGCAATACGGAATACGCATGGCTTCTCCCCGGGGCACTCGGGCCTTTGATCAATCCAGCACCGAGTATGACCGAAGAGACACGCACCCGAAAAGGCATCCTTCTGGCGGGCGGGGCGGGCACGCGGCTGTATCCGGCCACGCGGGCGGTGAGCAAGCAGCTCCTGCCCGTCTACGACAAGCCGATGGTGTACTATCCGCTCTCGACGCTTATGCTGGCGGGCATCCGGGACGTGCTCGTGATTTCGACGCCGCGGGACCTGCCCCGCTTCGAGGAGCTTTTGGGCGACGGGGCGCAGTGGGGATTGAACCTCCGCTACGCCGAACAGCCCGAGCCGAAGGGCATCGCGCAGGCCTTCACGATCGGGGCCGACTTTATCGACGGAGACGACGTGTGCCTCATTCTGGGCGACAATATTTTCTACGGGCAGGGCCTCTCGGCGCGGCTCCAGCGGGCGGCAGCCCAGGAGGCGGGCGGCACTGTCTTCGCCTACTACGTGAACGACCCGGAGCGCTACGGGGTTGTTGACGTCGACGCGGAGGGGCGGGCGCTTTCCATCGAGGAAAAACCTGAGGAGCCGGCCTCGAATTACGCGGTGACAGGCCTCTACTTCTACGAGGCCGACGTGGTGGAGGTGGCCCGCGGCCTGACGCCCTCCGATCGCGGCGAGTTGGAGATCACGGACGTAAACCGGCACTATCTCCGTGAGGGAGCCCTGCAGGTCGAGACGCTGGGACGGGGCATGGCGTGGCTGGACACCGGCACGCACGGGTCGCTGCTCCAGGCCTCGAATTTCGTGCAGACGATTGAGGAGCGGCAGGGGCTCAAGATCAGTTGTCCGGAAGAAATCGCCTGGCGGCAGGGCTGGATTGGGGCCGACGACGTGGCCCGAATGGGGCGGACGATGGACAACAACGCCTATGGCCGGTATCTTTTGAATCTCGTGCGGCGAGAACAACGCGATCTCTCGAACTCGTAGGCTGTGCCCATGAACGTACGTGATGGTGACCTTGCCGGGGTAAAGGTGATCGAGCCCGAGGTGTACACCGACGACCGGGGAGACTTTCGTGAAACCTGGAACGCCCGCGACTACGGGAAGCACGGGCTGGACGTGAGCTTCGTGCAGGACAACCTGTCCCGATCGGTGCCCGGGGTGCTGCGGGGCCTTCATTTTCAAAATCCGCGGCCCCAGGGCAAGCTCATCATGGTGCTCCGCGGCACGGTCTACGACGTGGTGGTGGACCTCCGGGCCGCGTCGGACACGTTCGGGGAATGGGAGGCGCACGTGCTGTCGGCCGAGAACGCCCGACAGCTCTACGTCCCGGAGGGGTTTGCGCACGGGTTTGCGGTGACGGGAGACACCGACGCGCTTTTCCACTACAAGTGTACGGATTTCTATCATCCTGAGGCGGAGGGTGTCGTTCGGTGGAACGACCCGGCCCTGGACATCGACTGGCCGGTGGAGGAGCCGAAACTTTCGTCCCGGGACCGCACGGCTCCGGTGCTCGACGACCTCCCGGAGGAACAGTTTGTATTCGGACGATCGCAGCGCCTCCCCTCCTAATCCCGCCCCCGGAGCACAGCTCATGCCCCCTGAGGATCGACGCATTCTGCTGTTGGGCGCCACCGGACAGGTGGGGCACGAACTCCGCCGTACGCTGGCCCCGCTCGGGACGCTGTACGCCCCAGGCCGAAACGCCGTCGACCTTGCGGATCCGAAGGCACTGCGCTCGACGGTCCAGCACCGGACCCCCGATGTCGTGGTCAACGCCGCCGCGTACACCGATGTGGACGGGGCGGAAGAGGCGCCGGGCCGGGCCGCCGTCCTCAATGCCGAGGCCCCCGGCGTACTGGCCGAGGCGGCCTGCGACGCCGGGGCGTGGCTCGTGCACTACTCCACCGACTACGTCTTCGACGGAACCCAGCAGACCCCCTACGTGGAGACGGACGCGCCCAATCCGATTAACGTCTACGGCCGAACGAAGCGGGACGGCGAGAACGCGATCCGGTCCGTGGGGGCGCCCCACGTCATTCTGCGCACGAGCTGGGTGTATAGCGCCCGCCGATCCAACTTTTTGCTCACCATACTGCGGCTGGCTGACACGCACGACCGGCTGACGGTGGTGGACGATCAGATTGGAGCACCAACCTGGGCGGGATGGATTGCGGCGGCGACGCGGTCCATCGTGCAGCAGTTGGGAGCGGACGAGGCCGTCGGGGGCACCTACCACCTGGCGGCAGGGGGGCAGACCAGCTGGTACGGCTTTGCCCGGGCCATTTTTGCCCAGTACGGCCTCTCGGATGTAGAGGTGGTCCCGGTCTCGTCCGACGAGTACCCGACGGCGGCCGCGCGCCCCGCGTACACCGTGCTCTGCTCCGATCGGGTGCGCCAAAGGTTCGGGGTAGACGTGCCGTCGTGGACGGAGCAACTGGCCGAGCACGTTCGTCGGGCTCGCGACGCCCCCGCCGCGGAGCCCCGGGATGGAGGGAAGGGGTGAAAGACCCATCCGCCCGCTCGGTGGCCCCATTGCGCCTTCGCCGGACACGGCGCAGACCACGGAGGCACGTTCACTTTCGTCTCTGGGCGACTGGAACGAGAGGCGAATTGGGGATGGAACAGGGGCCACGAGCACGGAGCGACGGGCCGGCACGGAGGGGGGCTCGTTCGCGTGTCTGGACCGATCATGTGGTCGCGGGATGCGCAGCGCACGACCGGCAGCCAGTATGAAATCGGATAGAAGCTACAGGCGTGCCACAGGTTTTTTGACTTCAGCCGCCGTAGATTGTATCCAGTCATACCTACCGATACGCGTCAGAAGTTTATTGACATTGCCGTTTGTCCGCTAGACCCGGCACGTTGGGGTACGTCTCTGTTCCTGGGGCGCGAAATACCACAGAACACCGCCCAGTCCTGAAAACGGACGGGAGGCCGGACAGAGGGATAGCTTCGATGCCGTGAGGCCCGTACGAAAGCGGCGACCTAGTGGGCGACTGGCACGGCCGTCGCAACCAGCGCGAGGCAGTCCCGACGCTACACCGAAAAGGAACCCTGCGTTCGTGTGTCGAATGGGGCTGACGTGGCGGAGCTGTGGACCATGCCCTTTCTCGTGTAGCCGAATCCTTCGTGCCGCCACGCCGATTCGCGCCGTCAAGGCCTGGGAACGGGGCCCGTAACGCCGGCAACCCTGGACAAAGCATCCCCTCATCGGCCGACGAAGAGAAAGGCTGACGAAAAGTACCGGTCTCTATGGACGCCCACTCGCCATTTTCGGGTGATTGGGCTTATCAATTTAGAAGGGTATACCCGCATGGCAGACGGCCGCGGTCCTCGTCTACTATTCCAACAACCCCTACGTCCCGCCTACTCTTATGACGCGGCGCCTCCTTCCGCTCTTCTGTCTGCTCGTAACAGCGCTGGCTGTGGCCGGTCCCCTGGACGGATGGGCCCAGCAGCGCGAGGACCTCCCCGAGGAAGCCCGGCAGGAGCTGGACCGGCGGGACCTGACCGTGGAGGAGGCGCGCCAACGGCTGCGCGAGCTGGGCATCAATCCCAACAACCCCGAACAGGCGGCGGAGCGGGCCCGGGAACTGGGGGTGCCGGAGGCGCGCATTCAGGCCCTTTTGGATGCGGCCCAGCAGGTCGAAGGAGAAGAGAGCGACACGAGTCGCCAGCGCGAGACGCCCCTGAATCCATCGTATCCTGTTTTGGCCGGGACGCCGGAGATCGATCCTGACAGCATCTCGGTCGACCAGTTGCCCCAGGACATTGACGTACGTGTCCCTCTCCGGAGCCAAAACCAGATTCGCCGTGTGCGGGCCGGATTCCTCACCGCCAGCGGGGATTCCGTACGTGTCGAGAATGTTGAACGCACCCGTGGCTCCGTGATTGATGGGACCTGGGAGGGCTCGATCACCATTCCGACAGACACGTCCGACGGCACCTGGAGCCTGTATGTCCGCGCTTCCACCCGGGATACATCGGTGACCCTCCCCACGGGACGTCGTCTCACGATCTTTCCGCCGGGCGAACTGCCAGAAGACACGACCCGTGCCGACGAAGACACGCTTGCATATTTTGGGTATGACACATTCGAGACGATTCCTGATGCCTTCACGCCTGAACCTACCGGGCCGGCGGATGGAAGCTACGTTGTGGGACCGGACGACGAACTGCGCCTCACCGTGTGGGGGGGCGCTGAATTTACGCATGAACTGCCGGTGGATGAGGGCGGCCGCGTGACCGTGCCCGAGGTGGGCCAGTTCACCGTATCCGGAAAGTCGCTCGACGAGCTCCGAACCGAGATGAAGCAGTGGCTCTCGCGGAACTATTCGGGCCTCACGAGCGATCCGCCAACCGTTTTTATGGATCTGTCGGTCACCCGCGTCCGGCCCTCCAAGGTGTTTGTGCTGGGCGAGGTCCCACAGCCGGGCGGATATACGGTGAGCGCCTATTCGACGGTGTTTAACGCCCTATACAGCGTGGGCGGCCCCCTGACGCGCGGAAGCCTGCGCGACATTCGGGTTGTGCGGGACGGGGAAGTCGCCGAGGAGGTCGATCTGTATGAGTACCTGACCCAGGGGTACAGCCCCAATCCGGTCCAACTGCAGAGCAACGACTACGTTTTCGTACCGCCCCGCGGCAAAACGGTGGCCATTACGGGGGCCGTCGAGCGGCCGGCCTATTACGAAATGAAAGAAGGCGAGACCGTGGCCGATCTCCTGGAGTACGCGGGGGGACTCGATGCAGATGCGTACGACCAGCGCATACACATCGAGCGCATCGTACCCGTCGGCGAACGGGACGACCCGTCTGTGGCCCGGGAGGTGGTGGACGTGAGCCTCGCCGAGGTGCGCTCCGACACCGCCGAGGTGAGCCTCGCCGATGGCGATCGCGTTCGCGTCCTCTCGATCGGGGAGGCCGACGATCCCGCCGTACGGGCCCGCGTCGACGCCGCCTCGGTGAGCGGGGCGGTCTATCAGCCCGGCCGGTACGAACTGGACGACGGCGTGCGCACGGTGCGCGACCTGATCGAAGAGGCCGATGGCCTGACGGGCGACGCGTACCGCGAGGAGGCCTCCCTCGTCCGCATCGACGACTCGCTTACCGAGACGAGCCGGTCGCTCGACCTCGAGGCCGTGATGGAGGATCGGCCGCAGGCCAATGCCGTCCTGCAGCCGGGCGACAGCCTGCACATTCCGTCCACGCGCGAGATGCGAGGCGACCGGGAGGTGCGCATCTCGGGACAGGTACGGGACCCCGGCGCCTACGAGTATCGGGAGGGCATGACCATCCGCAACCTGCTGGTCAAGGGAGGAGGGCTGACGGATGATGAG
>JBKHEM010000153.1:0-5450 GCA_046540815.1 Salinivenus sp. | reverse complement strand
GTCCAATAGTCGTCCCACGTCGCAAAGGACACCGTCCAGCGCTCCGTCTGCTCGACGATTGCGGTGGCCGTCTCCGCCGCTGCGTTCACCGTGAGTCGGAGGCCCTTTGGGGACGTGCGGAAGCCGGTCCGCCGCGCCTTCAGCACAGACTCCTTCAAGGTCCAGACGAGCAGCAGGGCCCGGTTGCGGTCGTACGGCAGGGTGTCCAGGAGGTCGCGCTCGTCCGGCCGCAACAGAAACCGCGCCACCTCCGGATCTCGCGGCACGATGCGTTCGACATCGCCCCCCACATTGTGGCGGGCCGCCGCGGCGAGGGCTCGAGGCCCCGAGTGCGCGATGGACACGTGCCAGTCCGTCCCTACCACATCCACCGCCCCATCCTCGGCCCGCCGAAGCGGAACCTTTGCGGGCGCCACGTCCATCTTCGCTCCCAAAAGTCGCCGCGCCACGGCCCGCCCGGCCAAAAAGGCCTCCTTGCGCTGGTCCGATCCAAAGCTCATCAGTCGGCCCCGCTCCTCTTCCGACAACCAGTCTCGCCAGCGGGGAATCGACGTTTCGTCGTAGATCACGCCCAAGAGGGACACGCTGGAGGGCAGCCGGGAGGCAAGCGGCGGAGAAACCATGACGGTCTCCTCCAAGGATCAAAGGCGGGAGTTGAAGTTACCGCGCCGGAGCGGACGGTATATCAGCCACCTCCGCCCCCAAGGCCCGAATGACACGACGTTCCAGCGTGTCCTTCAGATACTGCGCCTCTTGCTCCGGACTGTCGTCGATGTACATGGCATGGACGTACAGGTGGCTCCGATCGTCATCCACCTCCAGGCTCAGCGTGCCAGGTGTTAGAGAGATGAGATTCGCAAAGAGCGTGATGCCAAGGTCGGACTGGACATCCAGCGGCACCGCAATGATGCCGGCCCGCATCTTGTAGCCCGGCGTGGCCGCCTCGTAGGCGACCCGCACGCTCGACAGCACCAGTTCGACCAAGAAGACGCCCACCAGAACCACTTGGTGCCGGAGGCGCGCGTCGTACCCCGCCTCCCCCAGGAGCGGCTGCATGATGAGCAGCACTACGTAGCCTAGTACAAACCCGACCACGAAGTTACTGAGCGTGAACGCCCCCTGCACGGCCGTCCAGATCAACGCGAGTAGCAGAGTCAGCAACAGATTCTTCATGGCCCGTTACGGCTTCGATGTAAGCAGAGGAGTTCATAAGTTCGTCGGCCGAGCGCTCAGCCAGATCGTACACCGGCCCGGCAAAGACGCTGATCAGGATCGTGACGGCGGCCAGCGCCCCAATGGGCAGGTACATGATGCGAACGGAGGTCGGCGTGGTGGCCTCCACCTCCTCGTCGGTCCCCGGCAAAAACGCATTCACCCACACCTTCGACATGGAGTACATCGTAAAGAGCCCCACGGCCATCGCCACGGCCACGATCCAGTACGCGCCGGTTTCAATGCCCGCCTTCGCCAACACGAGCTTTGCCCAGAAGCCGGAGAGGGGCGGGAATCCGGCCAGCGAAAAGGCGGGGATGACAAAGAGCACCGCCATCACCGGATGGGCTGCGTAGAGCCCCTTCAGCTTCTTCAGACTAAACGTGCCCTGGAGCTGGTTGGCGGCACCGCTCACCAAAAACAGGTTGGCCTTCACGATAATGTGGTGCACGATGTAAAACACCGCGCCGATGAGCGCCAGCGGTGTAAAGAGCGCCAGCCCCATGATCATGTACCCGATCTGGCTGATGATGTGGAAGGACAGAATCTTCCGAAAGTCGGTCTGGATCGCCGCCGCCAGCACGCCGCTTACCATTGTAAGGCCCGCCGCCCAGAGCAGCAGGGTGTGCGTAAAGCCGACATCCTGCGTAAAGAGGAGCGTAAAGACCCGGATGAGGGCGTACACCCCGACCTTCGTCAGAAGGCCAGCAAAGAAGGCCGACACGGCGGCCGGGGGCGTGTGGTACGAGGCCGGCAGCCAGAAGAACAGCGGAAAGAGGGCCGCTTTGATGCCAAAGGACACCAGGAACAGCATGGCGACCACCGTGACGAGTCCCGGCTGCTCCACCTCCGGAAGCGCCACGGCCAGTTCCGCCATGTTGAGCGTCCCCGTCAGGCCGTAGATCATGCCCACCCCCGCCAGGAAGAACAGGGACGAAACGAGGTTAATCACCACGTACTTGATGCCTCCCGCAAGCTGCTCCTCGGTGTTGCCCAGCACGATGAGCACAAACGAGGAGATCAGCATGACCTCGAACCACACGAAGAGGTTGAAGAGGTCGCCCGTCAGGAACGCCCCGTTGATGCCGACCATCAGCAGGTTCATGAAAGGGTAAAACCCAAAGCCGACGCGCTGGGCGTCCACGTTGGGGATGGCGTAGACGGCAACCGCAACGCCAATGATGGCCGACACGATGAGCATGATCACGCTCAGATGATCGGCCACCAGCATGATGCCGAAGGGCGCCGGCCAGCCGCCCAGGCTCGTGGCCTGAATTCCATCACTTCCTAGGCGCCCCAGCAAGGCAATCGACGCGGCAAGAATGCCGGTCATTCCGATCAGGTTCATCGCCTTCTGCAGCATCGGACGGGTCCGCAGCGCCAGCGTGGCCACGGCGACGACGAACGGAATCAGAAGCGGAAGAAGGAGCAGCGTATGCGAGTCCATGCGGCTCAAGACAAATCAAAACAAAACAGCGCGACGGCCTTCCCAGTCCTAGGTGCTCGGATCGGGACCCTCATCCACAAACGCCTCGGCGTCGACCGTCCCCGTGGTTCGCTGGGTTCGATACAGAAGCACGAGCGCAAAGGACAACATGCCAAACCCAATGACGATGGCCGTCAGGATGAGGGCCTGGGAGAGCGGATTCGCAATGCCGTCCGCCGGCACCTTCGCGCCGGACGGGATGAGGGGCGACTCGCCCTGGGTGACGCGCCCGAGCGTGAAGATAAGCAGGTTCACAGCGTTGGATAAAATCACCACGCCAATGACCTTGCGAACCAGGTCGCGACGCATTAGCAGATACACGCTCACGGCCACAAGCCCCCCGATTACAAAAGCAAGAAGCGTCTCCATCGGACGAGTACGTCGGTGTAATTTCAGGAAACAGTAGGAGACATCGACTACGGCGCCCCTTCGACCTGCATGTCGGCGGACGAAGGGCGCTCTTCCTTCGGGAAGAGGTGGACACCCGACTCGTCCAGCTCATAGACAATGATCAGGGCAATGCCGATGACGAGCAGATAGACGCCAATGTCGAACAGAATCGGCGTCCCAATTTTAATCCCGAAGGGCTCGGCCCAAAGGCCCTGGAGCATCGACCCACCCTGAAAAAGGGGGATTACCCCACTGAGAAGGGCCGTGGCCAACCCGGCGGTCATGAGCGCTTGGGGGGTCGCCCGCAGGGCACGCCGAGAGGCCACCGTCCCGTACGCCATCGCGTAGAGGGCAAACGAGGTCCCCGCCACCAGTCCACCGATGAATCCGCCGCCGGACTCATTGTGGCCACGGAGCATCAGGAAGACCGAAAACAGCAAGATGAGCGGCACGAGCAGGCGCGCCGCCGTTTGCAAAATCAAGGAGTTTCTCATGAGACCTGTTCAGCCGGTTCAGAAGACGCAGACGAAGCCGCTTCAGTCTCAGGGGACGCCTCGGAGTCCCCTCCCCCCAGTTCCTCCGGCGTCAGGGCCTGCCCCAACCGAAGCATGGCGAATATGCCCATGCCGGCAATCAGGAGGACCGTAATTTCGCCCAGCGTGTCGAGGGCACGAAAATCGACCAGGATGGTGTTTACGATGTTTTGTCCCTCGGCCTCTACGTAGCTGTTCTCAGAATAATAGGCGCCCATGGGGTTGGAGAACGGCACGTGAAGCACTGCGAGCATCAGGGCCGTCACGGTTCCGCCGACCCCGAGCGCGATCGCGCCGTCTCGCACGGCGGTGCCCGAGGAGATCTGTTCCCGAACAAGGGGCATGGTTGCCAGCACCAGCACGAACAGAATCACCGTGAGGGTTTCGATGAGGAACTGCGTCATCGCCAGGTCCGGGGCGCTGTACGCCAGGTACAACAGTGCAATGCTGAACCCGGACACCCCCAACGAAATCACCATGGCCAGGCGGGACTGGAAGAACACGGTTGCCACCGCGCCTCCCAGGACCAGGAAGGCAAGGACCCATTCCTGAAATGCGATGCCCGCAACGGAGGGCGAGACGGCCAGCGCTCCGGTCTGCACCGCGGCGTAGCCCACCAGAACGAGGAACGTGCCCAGGATGGTCGCGATGTAGTTTCGGAGGCGTCCGTTTTGCAGCACACCGGTCTGCCAGGCCCCAAAGGCCATAAGTCCGTCCACCACGTGGTCGTATCCGTTGTCCAGGCCCGTCCCCAGCCAGCGTTCGAAGACGCGGCCCGGCGTGCTCGTGTAAATAGCATTCCATCCAACGTACGTGCCCACTCCGGCCGCCAGGGTGAGGGCACTGAGCGCGAGCTCCAGGTTGAAGCCGTGCCAGATGGCCAGGTGAGGGTCGACCGAGGCCCCGAGCACCGCCCCAGCGGACGGGCCGAGGAACGAGGCATCGAGCAGCCACGGGACCAGTCCCAGGCCCAGGCTGAGCACCGCCAGCACCACCGGCCCAAACCAGAGGCCCGCGTTCGGCCGATGCGCCTTTTCAGTGATTGCATTCAACGACCCAAAGAAGGGCCGAACAGCCAGCAGCCCCGCCGACGCAACCAGGGCCACATTCGCAAGCACCGAGACGATTGTGACGACGATCACGGCCGGGCCAAAGTGTAACGTCGCCTCGTAGATGAGCTCTTTCCCGATAAACCCGAAGAACGGCGGGATTCCCGCCATCGACAGCGCGGCGATTCCGGCTGCGGCCGCGGTGAGGGGCATCTTGGCTTTCAACCCTCCCAGCTTTGTCACATCCCGCACGTGAAGCTCATGATCCACCGCCCCAGCCACCATAAAGAGCGCGGCCTTGTAAAAGGCGTGTACGAGGACGAACACCATGCAGGCCTTCACTGCCGTTTCGGTGCCCAATCCCAACAGCATGGTAAGAAGCCCCAAGGCCATAATCGTGGTGTAGGCCAGAATGCTTTTCATGTCGGTGTACTGCAGCGCAAGCCAGGCGCTGAGCAGCATGGTGGCGGCCCCGATGCCCCCCACCAGCACCATCCACAGCGTCGTGCCGGAGAGCACCGGGTGAAACCGTGCCAGCACGTAGATGCCGGCTTTCACCATCGTGGCGGAGTGCAGGTACGCGCTCACCGGCGTCGGGGCCTGCATCGCATTCGGCAGCCAAAAGTAGAAAGGAAACTGGGCCGACTTCGTGAAGGCCCCGGCCAGCACCAGCAGCAGGATGGGCACGTAAAAGGCCGAGTCGCGCAGAGCGTCCCCCGTCGTGAGGAGCGTCGAGATCTGAAGGGTCCCCGTCACCTGCTCCATCAGCAGAAAGCCCAC
>JBKHEM010000152.1:0-5463 GCA_046540815.1 Salinivenus sp. | reverse complement strand
CGTATCGCACCGGTGGGGCATACAAACAGGCGGCGGAGGTGAAGGGCAATATCGGGGTGGTGTACTATTTGGAGGGGGACTGGGAGACGGCACGCCGGACCCTTCGAGAGGCGGCCCGAGAAGCTGGGGAGGCGGGAGCGGAAGAGCAACGTGCCAGTCTTCTCAATAATACGGGACTTGCAGAGTGGCGGCTGGGTGAGTACGACGTTGCCCTTGAGCACATTCGCGAAGCCGTTGAGATTCACGAGGCTCTGGGCAACGAAAAACAAGTGGCTTCGGGGCGAAACAACCTTGCGAACATTCAGGAAGAGCGGGGCGAATTTCGCGCGGCGCTTGAGAATCTGCGGCAGGCTCTCAAGGTCAACCGTGCCCTGGGGGACTCGGGGGACGTGGCAATGAACTTGAACAACATCGGGCTCGCGCTGCGGAGCCAGGCACAGTACGACGAGGCCGAGGCGGCTCACCGGCAGGCGCTTCAGCTGTACCGTGACGCCGGCGACAGCTCCTCGGTTGCGAATGCGCTCAATAACCTGGGGATTTCGCTCAAGGCCCAGGGGCGCTCCGAAGAGGCCCTCCAGCAGTACCAGTCGTCGCTTGAAGTCAACCGGGCCCTCGGCGATCAGCGGAAGGTGGCAACGAATTTAAACAACATTGGGGAGATCGAGCTGGAACGCGGAGAGTTTGACGAGGCGCGCCGCACGCTACAAGAGGCCCTTCGGCTAAACCGAGAGCTTGACCATGAGAGCGGGATCGCAAGCAGCCTGCAGGCGATTGCAGAACTGAAGCGAAGGACAAATGAACTTGAACAGGCTCAGGCGTTCTACGAGAAGGCCCTCGAAATTGATGACGCGTTGGGACGCCGCGAATCCGTTGCGAGTACGCTGTATGGGTTGGGGCAGGTGCATCTCAAGGACGGCCGATACGAGGCTGCAGACTCGGTGCTCACCCGGGCCGTCCGCATCACGGGCGAACTGATGGAGACGGCGATTGGGGAAGACCGTCGCGACTACCTGGCTCAGGAGGCCCACTCGTTTCAGGCCCTCGTCACGGCGCGGATCCGGGCCGGAGCGCCGGCGTCTGCCCTCCGGGCCTTCGAGCGGGGACGGGCCCGTCTGCTGGCCGAACGGCTGTCGGAGCAGGAGCGTCCCGACGGCGAGCAAATTCCATCGGCGCGTGCCCTTCAGGCCGCCGTCGGGGAGGAGAGCGCGGCGGTGCTCTACGCCAACACCGATACGGAGCGCCCGCTCACGGCGCTGGTCGTGACCCGGGACACCATCCAGGCGCATGAGATCCCCGACTCCAGCCTGGTGCAGACGGCGCTTGCAAAGTACCAGGATGCCCTGGGTCGGCTGCGGGTGCGGGAGGAGCTTGCGCCCTTCTCTCCGGCGTCGTCGTCGCTGTTGCGAGCGTCAAGAGGAGTGGCGAGGCCCGGAGGGGACGACGAGAGGGGACTGGCGGCCCTCGTGCGTCTGTATCGTCACGACCTGGAGGTGGCCTCCCACACGCAGGTCCTTTCGGACAGACGCCACCAGTTGCTTGGGCAGTACCTGCACGAACTGCTCATCGCTCCTCTCCAGGACGACCTTGCGGGCCATGACGAACTCATCGTCGTGCCGGACGGGGGACTGGGGTACCTCCCGTTCGAGACACTGCCCGACTGGAACGGCACCCCTCTCATCCAGCAGCGACAGGTGCGATACGTACAGTCGCTCCGGGTTCTGCGGCTGTTGCAGCAGCGCCCGGTGGCCCCGTGGGAGCGAACGGAGGGGGTACTTGCGTTTGGCGGGGGGGTGTACGACGCGAACACCTACGCGGCCGACACCGCCCGCCTCTCGTCGCCACAGACGCAGATTGCCGACCAGCGGCGAACGGCCGATGGGCCGTGGCCGAACCTTCCGTGGTCTCTTCGCGAAGCCACTCAGCTGGGCGAGCTTGCGTCGTCGTCTCGCGCCGTCACAGGGGCAGACGTGCGGGAGGACACCCTGCGCCGGTTCGACGAGGCGGGGGTGCTGCGCCGGTACCGCGCGCTTCATTTTGCGACCCACGGGCTGGTGGATCCGGAGGCTCCTTCGCGCTCGGCCCTGGTCCTCTCGGGGGCGGCGACGCCCCGCCCCGACACGACGGGCGTGGATGGATACCTTACCATGGATGAGATTGCCGCGCTGAATCTCAGTGCGGAGTTCGTGGCTCTATCGGCGTGCCAGACGGGGATGGGGCGCATCTACCGAGGAAGCGGGGTGGTGAGCCTTGCCCAGGCGTTTCTCCGGGCCGGGGCCGATGCCACGGCGGTCTCGCTCTGGTCCGTCTACGATGCGTCCACCCAGGTCTTTATGGAGGCCATGTACCGACGGGTGTGGCAGTACGGACAGTCGTGGGACACTGCCCTCGCGGAGACGAAGCGCGCCTTTCTGAACGGGGCGCACGGCGAGCGGCTGCGCGATCCCCGCTTCTGGGGGCCGTTCGTGTACTACGGACGGCGCGGGCGGTAGATGGGGGCTACAGCCAGCCTTCGTTTTGGTACCAGTCGATCGTTTCGGCAATCCCCTCGCGAAGCGGCGTGGCGGGGGCGTACCCGAAGTCCCGCTCCGCCTTCGCGCTCGAACACGTCGTGCTGGCGTAGCGGATTTCGCGGGCCTTTTCGCGGTTGAGGGGCGGATAGGAGCCGGTGAGCCGCCCCCAAGCTTCGGCCGCTGCCCCAACCACGCCGATCAAGGGGCCGGGCACGGGCACCGTCATGGCCCACGTGTCGAGCGCTGCCGTGGCGGCGTCTTTGACCTTGGCCCAGGTATACGGACGGGGGCTTCCGAGCAGGTACACGTCGCGCTCGGTGGCGGGGGCAAAGCTGGCCTCTACCATGCCCTCCGCCAAGTCGCGGACGTGGACGAGGCTCACGGTAGAGTGTCCCCCGACGATGGGACACACGTGAGACTGCACGGCCCGAAAGAAGTCGAGGATGTCGCGGTCGCGGGGGCCGTACACGGCCGACGGGCGCACGACGGTGATCGGGAGTGCCTCCCAGTACGATTCGGTCATGTCGTGGGCCTCGTGCAGGGCGTTCTCCATCTGCGCCTTGCTTTTGCCGTAGCGGCTGACGGGGCGGAGGGGCGCGTCTTCCGTGGCAGGCGGATCGTCGCAGCGCCCCACGGCCGCCAGACTACTCGTGACGAGCACCCGCTCGACATCGGGGGCGGCGTGCTTCACGGCGCCCAGGAGGTTGAGCGTGCCCTGCACATTGACGCGGTGGAACGGCTCCCACCTGGGGGCACGGGTGATGCCCGCCACGTGATACACGTGCGTGACGCCGTCGAGGGCGGTCCACAGCGCCTCTACGTCCGACAGGTCGCCGCGCACGGTCGTCACGTCGAGGCCGGAAAGCCATTTCGGATCGGAGCGGACGAGGCACCGCACCTCGTCCACATCGCGACGGAGCAGCTCTTCCACGAGGTGGCTCCCAACAAAGCCGGTGCCGCCGGTGACGAAGGCCGTCTTGCTCACGATACCAGTGGAGTGGGAAAAAGAATGGGCGGGGGACGATTCTCTGGCTAGAGAGAGGAGAATTGAGGATCGATGATTGAGAGTAGCGGAGGATGAACGTTACGGAGACCCTATGTAACGTGTCTCTGAAGTGTAAGAGTTCTCAGTCATTCTTCTATTTGCCATGCCGAAAATAGAGAGCTTTCGAGAACTACAGGTCTACCGGCGGGCAAATCGGCAGGCGAGGATTCTCTTTCAGCGTTCACATCGGTTTCCGAAGGAAGAGAAGTATTCCCTCACTGACCAAATTCGCCGGTCGTCGCGGGCAGTGACAGCTCTTCTGGCAGAGGCATGGGCGCGCAGACGATATCAGTCGGCCTTCGTTAATAAAGTAAATCAAGCTCTCGGGGAGGCCATGGAAACCCAGGCGTGGCTCGACCACGCTCGAACTTGCGGCTATCTCGATCAAGAGGAGTACGAAACGTTCGATGAGGCCTGGGATCACATCGGCGCCATGCTCAGACGCATGATCCAACGTGCCGACGGATTCTGTAGCTCCTCTTCGTAGAACCTGTTCCAGATCTCGATCTTCGCCCCTCGATCCTCTAGGGGACGGGGCACGGCCCATTCGCGAGGACCGATTTCTCGTACACCCCTCCCTTGTCACCTACCGTTTCGTCAACCGAACCACATTTTCCACGTGCGGCGTGTGTGGGAACATGTCGACCGGCTGGACGGCGTCAATCCGGTAGATGTCGCGGAGGCGCTCCAGGTCGCGCACCTGGGTTTGTGGATTGCAACTCACGTAAACAAACCGCTCCGGGGCCAGGTCTGCAATCTGAGCCACGACATCCTTGTGCATGCCGGCCCGCGGCGGGTCGACGATCAGCACGTCCGGGGCCCCGTGGTCATCGACGAACGAGTCGGTGAACACTTCCTTTAGGTCGCCAGCCACGAAGGAGCAGTTGTCGACGTCATTGAGCCCGGCGTTCGTGCGAGCGTTTTTGACGGCGGCCTCTACCAGCTCCACGCCTACGACCTCCTCCACGAACTCGCTCATGAAGAGCGAAATCGTCCCCGCACCGCAGTACAGGTCGTAAAGCCGGTCGGACGGACGGAACTCCGCAAACTCGCGCGCCACCTCGTAGAGCCGTTCGGCCTGCAGCGTATTCGTCTGGAAGAAGGCGCTCGGGCTGATTTCGAAGCGGTAGTCGCCGATCTCGTCGTAGATGACGCCCGGTCCGAAGACGACCTGCTCCTCGCCCTCCGGATTTTGCGACTTGCCGGTGTGGTTGGTGTGGACAAAGGTCGTGACCTCGGGGAACTCCTCCTGAAGAAAGTCCGCAAACGCCGAGATCCGCTCCCTGGGCGCGCCGTAGGTGACGAGGTTCACCATACAGTCGCCCGTCTGCTCGCCGGTGCGGAGGACGAGGTGGCGCAGAAAGCCCTCGTGATTGCGGATGTCCCACGGTTCCCACCCGTTGTCCTTCGCGAACGTCCGGATGCCGTTGACGAGCCGCACACTGAGCTCGGAGTGGAGGTGGCACTCCTGCAGGTCGAGAACCTTGAAGAAGTTGCCGGGCACGTGGAGGCCGAGGGCAAAGTCCGTGTCGAACTCCTTCCCGGTGTCGATTTCCCCACGGGTCAGCCACCGATCCGCGCTGAAATCGAAGTCCATCTTGTTGCGATAGAAGAACTGCTTGGGCGAGGCGAGCGTCGGGCGGACCTCGATCTCGTCGAAGTCCGTCTGCTGCGCGAAGGCCTCCTGTACGCTCTGTTGCTTCATCTCGAGCTGCGCCTCGTACGCCACGTGCTGCCACTTGCAGCCCCCACAGGCGTCGGCATAGCGGCAGCGGGGGGCGACGCGCAGGTCGCTCGGCTCCAGGAGGGTGTCGAGCTTGGCCTCGGCGTAGTTCGACTTCGTGCGGTGGACGTACGCCTTGATGCGGTCGCCCGGCACGGCGCCCTCCACGAACACCACGTATCCGT
>JBKHEM010000151.1:0-5499 GCA_046540815.1 Salinivenus sp. | reverse complement strand
GTGCCCGAGAGAGGACTCGAACCTCCACGTCCTTGCGGACACGTGACCCTGAATCACGCGCGTCTACCAATTCCGCCACTCGGGCTTCTTAGAATGGAATCTTCTCTACGGTGAAGGAGCCCGGCGGTGTTCCTTGAAATCAGTGCACACACGGTTCGCACTCGCACGCCCGCCTTGCTATGTTATCCGTGTCACGTGCCTGTTCGTTCAATCCGCCTGATTATGTCACGCTTCGCTCGATGCTTTCTGCTCCTCGCCGTTGCGGGCGTCGTTTTCCTCGCGTCGCCTGTGCAGGCGCAGTACGCGCAAGACTCGCTGTCCTTCGACCTCGACCACGTCTTTGAGCTGGAGTACGCATCGGATCCCCAACTCGCCCCCAACGGAGAGCAGGTGGTCTATGCCCGCACGTCCATGGACAAGATGACGGACCGTCGCGTGTCCCGCCTCTGGCTCGTGGGGGCAGATGGCGAGTCGCACCGCCCGATTACGGATCCGGAGACGAATGCGTCGCAGCCACGATGGTCGCCGAGTGGCGATCGGGTGGCCTACGTGGCCTCCACGGACGACGAAGGAGCCGAGATTTTCGTCCGCTGGATGGACACCGGCGAGACGGCCCGCCTGACGCAACTCGAGGAATCGCCCAGCGGCCTCTCCTGGGGGCCGGACGGGGAGCGGCTCGCCTTCACGATGTTCGTGGACGAGTCGGAAGCGTCCTTTGCTCAACTGCCCGATCCGCCCGAGGGCGCCGAGTGGGCCGAGCAGCCCGAGGTGATCGATCAGACGTACTACCGGTCGGATGGGGGCGGCTACGAGGACAAAGGATACACGCAGGTCTTCACGATCCCGGCGACCGGAGGGACGCCCCGACAGCTTACAACGGCCCCGTACAACCATGACGGCACGCCCGAATGGACGCCCGATGGGGAGACGCTCCTGATTAGCGCCAACCGACACGAGGACTGGCGCCTCGATCCACTGAATACGGAAGTGTACGCCATCGATGTGGAGTCGAAGGCCGTCACGGCGCTGACTCGTCGGCAGGGCCCCGACGAGGACGTGGCCGTTGCGCCGGACGGGGAGCAAATTGCCTACACGGGTTTCGACGACCGGGAGCAGGGGTATCAGGTCACGAAGCTCTACGTCATGAACCGGGACGGGAGCAACAACCGACTGGTGACGGACGAACTTGACCGGGACGTACAGAACCCGACCTTTACCGCCGATGGCGAGCGCATTGTCTTTCAGTACGACGACGAGGGCGAAACCAAGATCGGGAGCGTTGCGCCCGAAGGCGAGCCGACTGTGGTTGCGGAGAACGTTGGGGGCACCTCCATCGGACGGCCCTACACCAGCGGCTCGTTTAGTCTGGCGGCGGACGGCCGCGTGGCCTATACGCACGGCACCCCGGAGCGCCCGGCGGATGTGGCCGTGGCTGGACCCGATCAGGAGCCGCAGGTACTCACGTCGCTAAACGACGATCTCTTCGACGACACGAACATCGGCGAGGTCGAGGAAATCACCTACGAGTCGTCCCACGACGGACGCACGATTGAGGGGTGGATTGTGACGCCGCCCAATTTCGATTCCTCAGAAGAGTACCCCCTGATCCTGGAGATTCACGGGGGGCCCTTCGCCGCGTATGGCCCTCACTTTTCCGCGGAGGCGCAACTCTACGCGTCGGCCGGCTACGTGGTGCTCTACACGAACCCGCGCGGGTCGACCAGCTACGGACAGGACTTCGGGAACGCCATTCACCACGACTACCCTGGGCACGACTACGACGACCTGATGTCCGGCGTGGATGCAGTCCTGGAGCGCGGCTACGTGGACGAGGACCGGCTGTACGTGACCGGGGGCAGCGGGGGTGGTGTGCTCACGGCCTGGATTGTGGGTCACACGGACCGCTTCCGGGCGGCCGTATCCGCCAAGCCGGTCATCAACTGGTACAGCTGGGCCCTCACGGCCGACATGTACCCGATGGGGGTGAAGTACTGGTTCCCAGGGATGCCCTGGGAACACGAGGAGCATTACATGGACCGTTCCCCCCTCTCGTACGTCGACCAGGTCTCAACGCCGACCATGTTGTTGACGGGAACGGAGGACTATCGCACGCCCATGTCGGAGTCGGAACAGTTCTATCAGGCGCTCAAGCTGCGGGAGGTCGAGGCGGCGCTCGTCCGCGTGCCGGGCGCCTCACACGGCATTGCGGCGCGGCCCAGTCACCTGGCGGCGAAAGCGGCCCACGTGCTGGAGTGGTTTGAGCGGCACGGCGGGGCGGAGGAGGAGTGATAAAGGCGCAGGGCTCATTTGTCGGACCACCCGGCGGTCGCGTGGGTGGGGCGGCCGTCGAGGTAGGTGGCCACGACCTCGGTATCGAGGAGATTGGCGGCGGGCACCTGCAGGATGTCTTGCGAGAGGACGACGAAGTCGGCGTGTTTGCCGGGTGTGATTGAGCCGACCGTGTCTTCCTGAAACGCGGCATGCGCGGCGCCTTGCGTGTAAGCGTGGAGGGCGGCGAGTCGGGACACGCGTTCGTGCGGGCGCCATCCTCCAGGAGGGTGTCCGTCGGCGTCCTGCCGCGTGACGGCGGCGTGAACTCCTCGAATGGGATCGACGGGCTCGACGGGGGCGTCGGAGCCGAAAATGAGGCGCGCGCCTGCCTCGCGCAGGCTGCTCCAGGCGTAGGCACTCTCGAGTCGCTCCGGCCCGAGACGGTCGGCCACCCACCCCTTGTCGCTCGTGGCGAAGAGGGGCTGGACGGAGGCAATGGCATTCAGCGCCCCGAGCCGCGCCCGGTCGTCCGGGTGGAGAATCTGGGCGTGTTCGAGGCGGGGGCGGCGGAGCGGGGCGTCGGATGTGTTTTGGGCGGCCTCGTAGGCCTCCAGTACAAGGCGGTTGGCCCGGTCGCCAATGGCGTGGGTACATACCTGAAACCCGCGGTCGACGGCGGCTCGCACGTTGGAGCGGAGCTGCTCGGGGGATTGGAGAAGCAGCCCGCGGTTGCCCGGATCGTCTGTGTAGTCGTCGAGCAAAGCAGCGCCCCGGCTGCCGAGGGCGCCGTCGGCAAAAAACTTGACGGCTTCTACGCGAAGGCGATCATTCGGTCCGTGGTACGGCCCTCGTTCGCAAAAATAGTCGAAGGTGGATCCGCGCCCGTCGATCATAGCGTAGATGCGGAGGGGGAACCGGTCCTCGTTGATGAACCGGTGAAACCGGCGCATGGCGTCCAGGTCCACACCCGCATCGTGCAGGCCCGTAAGGCCCTGTTTGGCCGTATGGGCGAGGGCTGTTGACACGGCACGCGCGCGTTGTTCGTCCGTGGGGGACGGGAGGTGATCCTCCACCAGACGCATTGCGGTGTCGACGAGGACGCCGGTGGGGGTGCCGTCGGCCTCCCGGCGGATGGCCCCGCCGTCCGGGGCGCTCATCATCCGGAGCCGATCGAGGCCGATGGTCTGTCGTAGCGCGGCGGTGTTTGCCCAGCCCGCGTGGATGTCGGCCCGGACAAGCCAGACGGGACGCGACGGAAAGGCCTCGTCTAACTGGGCGCGAGACGGCGGTTCTCGATCGGTCCACTTGGCGTCGTTCCAGCCATGCCCGCGAAGCCAGGCGCCTTCGGGCAGGTTGCGATCCTCGGCAAAGGCCACGAGGTGCTCGACGGCTTCGCGCGCCGAGGTGGCGTCCGAGAGATCGGCGCGGCGCAGGCTATGGCCTAGGGCGTGCAGGTGCGCGTGGGCGTCGATGAAGCCGGGCACGACCGTACACCCCTCCGCGTCCAGCCGACGAGCTTCGGGATGCCGTTTCAACAAATCCTCCGCCGCCCCAACGTCTACAAACTGACCGCCCTGAATCGCAACGGCCGTTGCTCTCGGGCACTCGTCATCGACCGTGTAGATCTGGGCGTTATGGAGAACGTAGTCCGGGCGGCAGGGGGGCATCGGGGGAAAGCGACGATTCAAAAAGTGACGCGAAACGTCTGTATCCCATCGAACGGGCAGCGGGTCCGGAGGGCTCTGAACAGAAGGGGACGTGCTCCCCTGTCTCTGCTAGCCCTGTTAGAGTGCGAATATCAACGGAGTGTATGTCCTCTTTCCCGTCTCTTGGAAGCCCTTCTTGTAAAGAAAAAGTAACCGGAAGCGCTTTGTACCGAAAATCGACTGGATAATAACAGGTCCTTCATCGAAGTAGGTAGTTCCCACCAAATTACAAGCCTGCGCGTGTCTGCTTGAGCGACTCCCGGTGTTCCATCGGGGTCGCTAACGATTGTACGAAGCCCAATCATGGACTCACGCCGATTTTTTCCACGTTCTGCCGGCGCTCCATCCCGCGTGGCGCTTGGGCCTCGCCGCGAGCGATCAAACTGCGGCGTGGGGGTGCTCATGAATCTCGCCGGGGACAAGAGTCATGCCCTCGTGGAGGAGGGGCTCGAGGTGCTGACGCGTCTGGACCACCGGGGCGCTCGCGGCGCGGAGCCCAATACGGGTGATGGCGCCGGCATGCTGCTCCAAAAGCCGCATGCGTTCTTCCAGGATCAGGTATCCGGGCTTGGCGACGCTGATTCGTATGGGGTCGGACAGTTTTTTCTTCCGGCCGATTCTTCTGTTCAACCGGCCCTCCGCGCATTCATTGATGCGCGCGTGCAGGCGGAAGGCTTCGAGACGATTGCCTGGCGGGAGGTGCCCACCGACGCGTCGGACCTCGGCCCCACGGCTCGCGCCACTGAGCCCGACGTGTGGCAGCTCTTCGTGCGCCCCGCCGAGCCGGTGTCGCCCGGGGTGCTCGACACGCAGCTCTACATCCTTCGTCGGCTCATCGAAAATGATGTGGCGGACAGCGCGCTCAAGGACAGCGAGACGTTCTACGTCTGCTCGCTGGACCGGCGCAAGATTGTGTACAAGGGACTGCTCACGAACGCACAGGTCGGCACCTACTATCCAGAGCTCTCCGACGATCGCGTGCGGTCGAGCCTTGCGCTGGTCCATTCGCGCTTCTCTACGAACACGCTGGGCGCGTGGCGGCTGGCGCATCCCTATCGCAACATCGTCCACAACGGCGAGGTGAACACGCTCCGGGGCAACCTGAACTGGATGCGGGCCCGGGAGCCGGACCTGCAATCGGACGTGTTTGGGGACGAGCTCGATCGCATCCGCCCGATCACGACGGAGGCGCAGAGCGACACGGCCGTCCTCGACAACGTGCTCGAACTGCTGGTGGAGAGTGGGCGGTCGCTGCCACACGCCCTCCGCATGCTCATTCCGGAGGCTTGGAGCAAAGACAAGCAGATGAGTCCGGCCCGCCGGGCGTGGTACGACTACCATTCGACGCTGATTGAGCCCTGGGACGGCCCCCTGTTGGTGGCGTTCACGGATGGGGACAGCGTTGGCGCGGTGCTCGACCGGAACGGCCTGCGGCCCTGCCGCTACTGGGTGACGCACGACGACATGCTCGTGATGGCGAGCGAGGCGGGTGTGGTCGACCTGCCGCCCGAGCGCGTGAAGC
>JBKHEM010000150.1:0-5607 GCA_046540815.1 Salinivenus sp. | reverse complement strand
CAGGAGCCGGACCCGGCCACCAACGCCCGGGCCGTCCCCATCTACGCCTCCACCTCCTACACCTTCGACGATGCGGAGCACGGGGCCGACCTCTTTGCCCTCAAGGAGTTCGGCAACATCTACACCCGCATCATGAACCCCACGAACGACGTGTTCGAGAAGCGGGTGGCCGCGCTCGAAGGCGGCGTGGCGGCGGTCTCAACGGCCAGCGGGCAGTCGGCCCAGTTCTTGGCCCTCAATACGCTCTGCGAGCACGGGGACAACATCGTCTCCACGAGCTACCTCTACGGCGGGACCTACAACCAGTTTAAGAACTCCTTTCCCCGCCGCGGCCTCAATGTCCACATCGCAGACGGCGACGATCCGGACTCGATCGAGAGCCTGATCGACGGGAACACGAAGGCGGTCTATCTGGAGACGATCGGCAACCCGCGCTTCAACATTCCCGACTTCGAGCGGATCGCCGACATCGCGCACGACCACGGCGTGCCCCTCGTCGTCGACAACACATTTGGCGCGGCGGGCTTCCTCTGCGCACCCATCGAGCACGGCGCCGACATCGTCACGGCCAGCGCCACGAAGTGGATCGGCGGCCACGGCACCACCATCGGGGGCGTCATCGTGGACGCCGGGACCTTTCCGTGGGACAACGGCCGCTTCCCCGAGTTCACGGAGCCGAACCCCAACTACCACGGCCTCAAGTTCTGGGAGACGTTCGGTCCAGACGGGGTCCTCGACACGAACGTGGCCTTCGCCATGCGCGCCCGGGTGGAGGGGCTGCGCGACTTCGGTCCGGCCCAGAACCCGTTCGGCTCCTTCCTGCTGCTGCAGGGCCTGGAGACGCTGTCCCTCCGCGTGCAGCGGAGCTGCGACAACGCGCTCGAACTCGCGAAATGGCTGCGTAAGCAGGACGCGGTGGAGTGGGTGAGCTACCCTGGGCTGGAGGATCATCCCTACCACGAACGCGCCAATAAGTATCTCGACAATGGCTACGGTGCGGTGCTCGCCTTCGGCGTAACGGGAGGCACTGAGGGTGGCCAGGCGTTCGTGGAGAACGTGGAGCTGGCCAGCCACCTCGCCAACGTGGGCGACGCAAAGACGCTCGTGATCCATCCCGCTTCCACCACCCACCAGCAGCTGACCGAGGAGGAGCAGAAGGCCTCCGGTGTGGAGCCCGACATGGTGCGCGTGTCCGTCGGCATCGAGCACATCGACGACATCAAGGCGGACTTCGAGCAGGCGTTTGCGGCGTTGCCCTCCCCGACGGCTGCGTAGTGCTTCGTGTTGCGTATTTCGTATTGCGTAACCGTTTCTGAAGGGCTAGCCAGAAATCCTTACGCAATACGCACTAGCAATACGTGTTGGACCTCACCTGCTCCAACGAGCTCAGCCAACTGCTTCCCGATGTCACAGACGCTCACGATCTCATCGTTCACCCTCGAAAGCGGCACGACGCTGCGCGAGGTGCCCGTCGCGTACCAGACCTGGGGCACGCTCAACGCAACGGGCACCAACGCCGTCCTTGTGTGTCACGCCCTGACCGGCGACGCCGACGCGGCCGACTGGTGGGACGGCCTCTTCGGCCCCGGCCGGGCGCTCGATCCCACGGAGGACTTCGTGGTGTGCCTGAATGTGCCGGGCTCGCCCTACGGTTCCGTCTCCCCGGTCACGACGAACCCGGAGACGGGCGCGCGCTACGGCCCCGATTTTCCGGCCTTCACGATTCGCGACACGGTGAAACTCCACCGCCGCGCGCTGGAGCACCTCGACGTGCGGCGGGTGGCCTGTGCCATCGGGGGGTCGATGGGCGGCATGCAGGTGCTGGAATGGGCCTTCGAGACAACCGATGACGGGGCGCCCTTCGTGCATTCGCTCGTGCCCATTGCCGTGGGCGGGCGCCACACGGCCTGGCAGATTGGGTGGGGCGAGGCGCAGCGGCAGGCCATCGCCGCCGACCCGAAGTGGAACGACGGCCACTACGCCCCGGACGACCCGCCGCGGCAGGGCCTCGCGACGGCTCGCATGATGGCGATGGTCTCCTATCGCTCCCAGCCCTCGTTCGAGACCCGGTTCGGGCGCGACGTGATGCCAGAGAAGGACGGCACCCCCTACGCCGTGGAGAGCTACCTGCGGCATCAGGGTGCCAAGCTTGTCGACCGCTTCGACGCCAACTGCTATGTGGCGCTCACAAAGCAGATGGACACGCACGACGTGAGCCGCGGCCGCGGGCCCTACGAGGAGGTGCTTGCCACCATCGAGCAGCCGAGCCTCGTCGTGGGCATCGACTCGGACGTGCTGTATCCGCTTGCCGAGCAGGAGGAACTGGCCGAACACCTGCCCCGGGCCACCCTGGAGGTGCTGTCGTCCCCGCACGGGCACGACGCGTTCCTGATTGCACTTGATGCCCTAAACCGCCAGGTCGCGGCGTGGCGGACCGCGCATGGAGCGGCGTGCACGGCGGGCGTTTGACCGGCCCCGGGCGCGGCCACGGGGCCGAGGAGGCGGCACGGGGCAATTCTCCGCGAACTGAGGATCCATCGCCCCGCGCCCCGGATATCCACCACGGCTTCCAGCACCCGCTTTCCTGCCGCTCCTACGCTTCATGCCCGAGACACTTCCCGAACCGCCCGCCGTCGACCGCGTCCTTGCCCGTGACCACGGCTTGACCGACGCCGAGTACGACGAGATTCTTGACCGAATGGGCCGCACGCCCACCTTCACCGAGCTGGGCATCTACTCGGTCATGTGGAGCGAGCACTGCAGCTACAAGAATTCGGCCGCGCTCCTCAAGACGCTGCCCACGGAGGGCGACCGGCTGCTGGCCGAGGTGGGCGAGGAAAACGCCGGGCTCGTGGACATTGGCGAGGGCATGGCGGTGGCATTCAAGATCGAATCGCACAACCACCCCTCCGCGGTCGAGCCGTACGAGGGCGCGGCCACCGGCGTCGGCGGCATCCACCGCGACATCTTCACGATGGGCGCCCGGCCCATCTGCGCGCTCGACTCCCTCCGCTTCGGCTCGCTGGAGCGGCCCCGCGTGCGGTTCTTGTTTGACGGCGTGGTGCGCGGCATCGGCGACTACGGCAACGCGTTCGGCGTGCCCACCGTGGCGGGCGAGGTGGTGTTCGACGACGCGTACGAGGGCAACCCGCTCGTGAATGCCATGAGCGTGGGCACCGTGCGCCACGACCGCGTGGCCAGCGCTGCGGCCGACACGCCGGGCCTGCCCGTCTACGTCGTCGGCGCGTCCACCGGGCGCGACGGCATCCACGGCGCCACGTTCGCCTCCGCCGAGATCGACGAGGACAGCGAGGAGGACCGCCCCAGCGTGCAGGTGGGCGATCCCTTCACCGAGAAGCAGCTCCTGGAGGCCACCCTGGAGGCCGTCCGCGAGGGGGTCGTGGAGGCCATCCAGGATATGGGCGCGGCGGGCCTCACGAGTTCCTCCTTCGAGATGAGCGCGTCCGGCGGCACCGGCATGGAGCTACACCTCGACCGCGTGCCGACGCGCGAGACGGGCATGACGCCCTACGAAATCATGCTCTCGGAAAGCCAGGAGCGCATGCTGGTGGTGTGCCGCCCGGAGGACGAGGACACGCTGATGTCCATCTACGACAAGTGGGGCCTGAACGCTGAGCACATCGGCACCGTGACCGACGACGGCCGGGTGCGCGCCCTCTGGCACGGGGAGGAGGTGGCCAACATGGATCCCGCCCACGTGGCCGGCGACGACGTGCCCGTCTACGAACGCGACCGGGAGCGGCCGGCCTACCTCGACGAGGCACACGCGTTCGATCCGGACACGGAGGGGATCGACGATGTGACGCCGGAAACGGCCACGGACGCCCTCACGGAGCTGCTGGCGTCCCCCACCATCGCGTCCAAGGCGTGGGTCTTCGAGCAGTACGACACCATGGTGCGCACCAACACCGTGGTCGGCCCCGGTCCCAGCGACGCCGCGGTGGTGCGCGTGAAGGAGACCGACACCGGCCTGGCCGTCAAAACCGACTGCAACGGCCGCTACGTCTACCTGAATCCTCGGAAAGGCGCGCAGATTGCGGTGGCGGAGGCGGCGCGCAACGTCACCTGCGCCGGCGGGGAGCCGGTTGCCATCACCAACTGCTGCAATTTTGGCAACCCGCACAACCCGGAAATGTACTGGCAGTTTGCCGAGGCCATTGGCGGCATGGGCGACGCCTGCCGGGCCCTCGGCACGCCCGTTACCGGCGGCAACGTGTCCCTCTACAACGAGCACCCCGAGGGGGCCATCTTCCCGACGCCCACCGTGGGCATGCTCGGCATTGTCGACGACCTGGAGACGCAGCCTACCACCGCCGCCCTCAAGCACGCCGGCGACGTGTTGTTTCTGCTGAGCCCGAGCGGATGGGTCCACCCCAATGGAATCGACGGCACCGAGTACCTGTCGTTCGTACACGACCGCACGGCGGGCCACGCCCCCCACCTCGACCTCGACGAAGAGGTGGCGGTCCAGTCGGCCACTCGCGCGCTCATCCGGGAGGGCATTGTGCAGCACGCCCACGACGTGTCCGACGGGGGACTCGCCGTGTGCCTCGCCGAATCCGTGATCCACAGTGAGGGCTTGGGGGCCGACCTGGCCCTCCCCGCTGCCCCCAGGGGAACGCGCCTCGACGCCATTCTCTTTGGGGAGGCGCAATCGCGGATCGTTGTGTCTGTCCGCCCGGAAGACGAAGACCACCTGAAAGCCACACTCGGCGGGCACGAGGCCGTGCAGGCCCATCGTGTGGGACAGGTCACCCAGGGAGGCGTCCGGCTGCGCGTGGGGAACGTACCGGTTCTGGACGCCGATCCCGAGGCGCTGGCCGCCCCCTACGAGACTGCCATTCCGACGGCTGTCTCATCGTAAAATGACGATCTGTCGGCCTTTGAAGCGAAACGCGACGGCAACGCAACGATTCTCCGGGTGGCACCGTCGAAACGACGGTCCTCGTAACGTCGCAGGATCTTTGTAGTACATGTATTCCGGTGTGACGAGAGCCGCCGACCCGGAGTGGTGGGCGCGGCTCCCTAGAAACCGCTCGGGTTGCGACGCGGTACCACACCGATGCGTTTGCATACGCCTTTTTCCATACAGAACCGAAATTATTATGGCCGAGAGTGAGAACGTCACGACGCTCACCGACGACAACTTCGAGGACGAGGTGCTGAATGCCGACGAGCCCGTTCTCGTGGACTTTTGGGCCACCTGGTGCGGGCCCTGCCGCCAGATTGCCCCAATCATTGAGGACCTGGCCGACGAGTTTGAGGGCCGCGCCAAGGTTGGCAAGGTCGACGTGGACAACAATCCGCAGGTGGCGCAGCAGTACGGCGTCCGCTCGATTCCCACGCTGCTCTTCTTCAAAGACGGCGAGGTGGAAGATCAGCTCATCGGTGCGATGGCGAAAAACGCCCTTTCCGAGCGGCTGGAGTCCCTCACCAATCAGCCCGCCTGATTCGTTTCGAGTTCGGAGTTCTGGGTTCTGAGTGTTCTTTTTCAGCCCGGGACTTCGAACCCTGAACGCGGAACTCTGAATCCCGAACGCGAAACAGCATGAACGTAAACGGCACCCCCAACCTGGCTGCCTTTGA
>JBKHEM010000149.1:0-5629 GCA_046540815.1 Salinivenus sp. | reverse complement strand
GGCTCAGCATCTTTTCACGAACTGTGTCCCCGGACGTTCGTTGATTCCAACCCGCTTATTCCATAGGGTGTAATGGGAAAAACGAGGCCTCTTTTTCGTTCTCGACTGCCCGGTCGTCTAATGGCAGGACAGCGGCCTTTGGAGCCGTTAGTGGTGGTTCGAATCCACCCCGGGCAACTGTCTCTTTCGTCGTTCCCCTCGCCGCGTCGCACTCGGTCCTCAGAGCCGGCGCGTCCCGTTGCCCCCACCCATGCGCACCTCTCGTCAAGATCATCCGGTGGCCATCTTCGGCGGTCGCTCCAACCCCGCCCTCGCCCAAAAAATCGCCAAAGCCTACGGCACCACGCTCGGCGACCTGACCATCCGCGACTTTGCCGACGGCGAGATCTACGTCCACTTTGAGGAGTCCATTCGCGGGGCCGATCTCTTCATCATTCAGAGTACCCATCCAAAGGCCGACAACTGGATGGAGCTTCTGCTCCTGATTGACGCCGCCAAGCGGGCCTCCGCCTCTCGGGTTACCGCCGTGATCCCCTACTTTGGCTACGCTCGGCAGGAGCGCAAGGACCAACCGCGCGTGTCGATCGCCGCAAAGTTGATGTCCAACATGCTCACCTCCGCCGGCGTGGACCGCATCCTCACCATGGAGCTCCACGCCGCGCAAATCCAGGGTTTTTTCGACGTCCCAGTCGACCACCTCCACGGCTCCACCGTCCTCATTGACCACGTCCGCCAGTTCGACCTCGACGACTTCGTGGTGCTGGCTCCGGACGTGGGCGGCTTGAAGATGGCTCGCTCCTACGCCCAGCGCCTGAACGTGGACCTGGCCCTGATTGACAAGCGGCGCCCCAACCAGAACGAGGCCCGCGTCATGAACGTGATCGGGGACGTGGGGGACAAAAACGTCATCATCATCGACGACATGGTGGATACCGCCGGCACGCTCACCCGGGCGGCGAAAGCCCTTAAGGACTACGGCGCCCTCCGCATCATGGCGGCCTGTACCCACCCGCTGCTCTCCGGCCCCGCCTACGATCGCATCGAGGCCTCCCCCATCGAGCGGCTCATCGTCACCGATACCATCCCGCTGGATCGCCCTTCGGACAACATTGAGGTCGTGACCGTCTCGAATCTGTTCGCGAAAGCCATTCGGCACATCTACACCGACCAATCGGTGTCGACCCTCTTCACCGAGTAACCGACCGCGGCCCGTCTATTTTGCTTGAATCGGAGCCCTCCGCGGAACCTCGAACCGCCTCGTTACCTACGAAGCGTTCTGCATGGAGCGCCGGCTCCGCACGCGCCTACTCTGTACCGACTGGACTGCCCGAGACGTCATGGATGCCCCCGTCATCGAAGCCACACCCCGCGAGACCGGCTCCAAGGCCGCCCGCGAGATTCGAAATAACAACCGCGTGCCGTGCGTGCTGTACGGCCCCGAGGTGGATTCGACGCCTCTGCAGGTCGCAATTCGCGACATCAACAAGCTCGTGTACGGGCGCACCGCCCCCGTGGCCGAGGTGCAACTCAATGGCGAGACGCACCGCTGCATCCTGAAAGACTTTGACCTGCACCCGATTACCGACCGGCCCCTGCACGCCGACTTTCAGGCCCTCGCCGAAGGCCGCAAGGTGACCATCACGGTCCCGATCCGGTACGCCGGGGTGCCCATTGGCCAGAAAAACGGGGGCGATACGCAGCAGATTATCCGTGAGCTCACCATCTCGGTGCTCCCGGAAAATATTCCGTCCGAGATCACGCTCGATATTGAGGACCTCGGCATTGGCGACTCGATCCACGTCTACGACTTGGACGTGGACTACGACATCAAGATGGCCGATGCACAGACGCTGGTGACGGTCGTTGCCCCGCAGATCGAGGTCGCGGCAACACCCGAAGCGGAAGAAGCAGAAGCCGAAGAGCGCACCCTGGACGACCTCACGGAAGAAGAGCGCGAAGAGCTCAGCGAAGAGGAACTGGCCGAGCTCGAAGCCGCCGCCGAGGAAGAAGAGGAGGAAGGGGCCGAGGGCGAGGAGGAGTTCGAAGAGTAGGCCCTGCGCCCGCATTTCACACGATCCGAGGGCGGCCTTTGTCGGGTCGCCCTTTTTTATTTTCTCTCCCTTCTGCTTATGTCGTCTCTACGTCTCGTCGTCGGCCTCGGCAACCCCGGATCCGAGTACGCCAACACCCGTCACAACGTCGGCTTCCGGGTCGCCGACGCACTGGCGGAGCGGCTCGATGCCTCATTTCGCCACGTCAAAAGTGTGATGCTCGCGCGGGGGGAGTACAAGAACCGCGAACTCACGATCGCCAAGCCCCTCACCTACATGAACCGCAGTGGCAACGCGGTGGCGGGCTTGTGTCGCGAGCACGATGTGTCGCCCGCCGAGATGGTCGTGGTGGTCGATGATCTGCACCTGCCCGTGGGTACCATTCGCCTTCGCCCGAACGGCAGTAGTGGCGGGCACAACGGCCTCGCGCACGTGGCCGAGCGCCTCGGTACCCCCGACTTTCCGCGGCTCCGTGTCGGCATCGGGAGCGACTTTGCGGACGGCGAGCAGGTCGACTACGTTCTCTCCCCGTTCACGCGCCAGCAAGAGCCGGACGTCGAGGCGGCCGTTGCCGACGCCGTGGCCGCCATCCTCACGGCGGTTCGCAACGACCTTGACGCCGCCATGAACCAGTACAACTGACCCCGTGCCGTTTCTTCGGACGCGCAGGCACTCCGTCAACACAAAAAACCCCGACCGGGAGCGGGTCCGGCCGGGGCATGTAATCAGAATCAGGCAGGGATCTGCGCCCTGTACCTTTATTTTCCCTGGCGTTCTTAGCCCATCAGGAAAGCAAAGAGCTGAAGGAAGATCACGGCCACCTTGCCCATCAGCTTGATGAGGACGTTTAGGGACGGGCCCGCCGTGTCCTTCAGGGGGTCGCCCACGGTGTCGCCCACCACCGAGGCCTTGTGGGCGTCGCTGCCCTTGCCGCCGTGCACGCCAGACTCGATGTACTTCTTGGCGTTGTCCCAGGCGCCGCCGGCGTTGGACATGAAGATGGCCATCAAGAAGCCGGCCATAAGCACACCCGCCAGCAGGCCGGCGAGTCCCTCCACGCCGAGGCCCGGCAGCACGCCGACAAGTACCGGCGCGAGCAGCACGATGATGCCGGGCAACATCATCTCGCGGAGGGCCGTCGTGGTCGTAATGTCCACGCATCGGGCGTAGTCCGGCTTGGTCGTCCCTTCGCGCACCCCTTCAATCTCGGCAAACTGGCGCCGCACCTCGTTGACGACAGCCGCCGCCCCCCGACTGATGGCGTGAATGCCAACGGACGCGAGGTAGAACGTCAGCATGGCTCCGAGGAGCAGTCCCACGAGCACCGCCGGATTCATGAGATTGACGCCCGCCTCCAGACTCAGCAGGTCCAATGCCGCTGCCTCCGAGAAGTAGGTCGCCAGCCACGCAAGGGCCGCCAACGCCGCGGAGCCGATGGCAAAGCCCTTGCCGATGGCCGCCGTGGTGTTGCCGACTGAGTCAAGCGCTTCGCAGCGCTCTCGCACCTCGGAGCCCAGGTTTGCCATCTCAGAGATGCCCTGGGCATTGTCGGTGATCGGACCGTAGGCATCCGTCGACAGGACGACGCCGAGTGTGAGCAGCATGCCGAGGGCCGCCAGCGCAATGCCAAACAGGCCGCCGAGGTAATAGGCGAGAATGGTGGCCAAGCCGACCGCCAGCGCCGGCACCACCGTACTCAGCATGCCGGTGCCAAGTCCCTCAATGATGGTCGTTGCCGCGCCGGTCTTCGCAGACTCTGCAATCTTCTTTACCGGACTGTACTCCGAGGTGTAGTATTCCGTCGCCTTCCCAATGACAACTCCCGTCCCAAGGCCGGCAAGGATGGAAAAAAAGAGTGCCCATCGCACGTCCATCGTCGCCGCGGCATCGTCAATGACGGACGCAGCCGATTCACCACTCGGGATGAGCCAAAAGATGAGCCCAAGCGCAAGCAGGCTCGTCAGCACGTTCGCCACCGTCGTCCCCCGGTTGAGCGCCGACCGGGCACTGGCCGCCTGTTCTTCGTAGGAGACCTCCCCCCCTTCCTTTGCATTGACGAAGAAGTACCCCACGATGGACGACACGATGCCGAGGGCCCCAAACAAAAAGGCGATGTTGAGTCCCAGGTTTTCGACGCCGAGATCGGGGAATGCCCCCGCAAAGTCAATCTCTTTGCCGAGAAACATGGCCGCGGCAATCGCCGAGACGTACGACTCGTAAAGGTCGGAGCCCATCCCGGCCACGTCCCCAACGTTGTCCCCTACATTGTCGGCAATGACGCCGGGGTTGCGAGGGTCGTCTTCCGGAATTCCAGCCTCCACCTTCCCCACGACATCCGCCCCCACGTCCGCGGACTTCGTGTAGATGCCCCCGCCCACCCGAAGAAATAGCGCCACCGAGGAGGATCCGAAGGCGTACCCCAGCCAGGCGTGGCGATTTTCCGGAAACAGGACGTAAATGATGGCGAGCCCAAGCAGTCCAAGTCCCACGACCGAAAACCCCATCGTCGCCCCGCCAGAATAGGCAATGTTCAGGGCCTTCGAAAAGCTGTTTTGCGCGGCGTGGGCCGTCCGCCCATTCGACTTCGTGGCAATCCACATTCCAATCCAGCCGGCCAGGCCGGAAGCAAGGGTTCCGACGACGAACCCGACGGCGGTCGGGACCTCGGTTCCCGGAAGGAAGACGAGCACGAGCGCCACGATAATCCCGAAGATCGACAAGTTCTTAAACTCCCGAGTCATGAAGGTCCGCGCGCCGGACTGAATGTCTTTCGAGAGCTCCTGTACCCGCTCGTTTCCGGCGTCCTGTCGGAGAATGTACCGGACCAGATAAAATGCAAACGCGATGGCGAGAAGCGAGGCGACCCCCGCAATAAACGCGGCGTTGGAAACAAGAAATTGACTTGACACGACAATAGATCGGCTGTTCGACGTTCTTCGATAGGAAGTCGGCCCCCATCTGTGGGAAACCGGTTGTGCCCGCAACCACACGACGCAGTGACTTCGGCACCGTTTACAGGTATTTTGGAGCGGCGTTTTTCGGAAAGACGGCGGACCGCTGAGTCCAGCTAAAAAACATTCAAGTTTTATTTGAACCCGAATCCCCGAGCGGGATGCCAGTGCCGAGCGATAGACCCGGCAACGCCCCACAGGATCTTCGTTGACGAGGACGATCGCAACCCGTACAGGCCGTTCTCACACTTTTCGCGATTCCTTCCTGAAAGGAACGGGCGAATCCTCCGGTTGGGCCGTGCGTGTAGATGATAGCGCTTCCACTCTGTCCGGGGCGGACTGAACCGAACGCCTCTCCCCCGTTTCATTAGTGGACACAGTTCCCTACATTGGAAGCCCCTTTCCAGTCGGTCGTGCGTCCCTCGGCGCCCCCGGCCTCGCACTTTTCCCGTATGCTGAACGAGCGAACGACACCATGGCGCAGGTTGACGTAGAAATGCCCAAAATGGGCGAAAGCATCACCGAAGGCACCGTCATCACCTGGCACAAGCAGCCCGGTGACGAGGTGGAACAGGACGAGACCTTGCTCGAAATTGGCACCGACAAGGTCGACACCGAGGTCCCCTC
>JBKHEM010000148.1:0-5646 GCA_046540815.1 Salinivenus sp. | reverse complement strand
GCTTCCAATTGCCGTGGCAGCCGCGCCGCTAGCGGTTGTGAAAATGCCCATCGCCGTGGTAGACGGGCCGCTGGCCTCTGTGTCCCGACCAAAGGCCACAGAGTGCCTACCAACGTTTGCGGCGTCCCAGTTGTCCGCATTGTCGGAGTCGACACCAACTTCTCCGGCCCGGATGGCGGCCTTTTCCGGGTACCACAGCATCCGGACGCCCTCACCGTTCACCAGAATGGAGTCGTTTTCTGTGCCGTCATCCACAAGGGTGCCCGGCACCAGGAATCCTCCGTTGTGCGACACCTCCAGGCGTCGGTCGTCCTGTCCATTCTCTATTGTGGTAATCGGGGTCTGGGCCAGGGCGGGCCCGGCGAGAAGGCCCAGGCCCAGCAACAGGACCACGACTGTGCTCATGCGGGCGACGGGGGACGGTACGATCAACATGTTGAGACAGAATCGAAGCATAGCAAAAAACTGTGGTCAGTGAAGTGGGGTGCTCGTGCGAGTTCTGAGGCCCACTCTATAAAAGAATACGCGAAATATAAAAAGGAGCGGTCACGGAGCCTTTGTTGCCACGATCCAATTGAACGGATGTGACCACAGGTCTCTCGTCTGAAGGCCACGCCTTAATCGTGGGACGGGGGAACCTCGTGGTCGACCTCGGGCGTTCTGTTGGGTCGAGGGTCGCGGGGCACTTCTTCTCCGTGCAACTCGTCTGATGGGAGGCCGCTGAGGCGCCGTGAAGAACGAGACCGGCTCCGGCGCCGATTTGAACAGTTTCCTGCATTCCATGGCTAACGCCGATCCTGTTCTGCTGGAGCTGTACCGCCACCGTTTCTCGGGGGTGGCCGACGAAATGGGCGCCACGCTCCGCCGCACCAGTTACTCGCCCAACATCAAGGAGCGACTCGACTTTTCGTGCGCGGTGTTTGACGGAGACGGCCGGCTCGTCGCGCAGGCGGCCCACATCCCCGTCCACCTGGGCGCCATGCCCGCCAGCGTGAACGCCGCCCTGGACGCCGTGGACGCCTGGGCGCCCGGCGATGTGGTGGTGCTCAACGACCCGTACGCCGGCGGCACGCACCTGCCGGACCTCACGATGGTGTCGCCTGTGGTTCTGGAGGGGCCGTCTCCGTCGTTTTTTGTGGCGAGCCGGGCGCACCACGCCGACGTGGGGGGCATGACGCCGGGGTCGCTCCCGCTGGCGACGGAGCTGGTGCAGGAGGGCCTCGTCGTTCCGCCCGTCAAGCTGGTGGAGGCGGGGGAGCACAACGAGGCGCTGCTTCGCCTTCTCCTGCGCAACGTGCGGACGCCGGACGAGCGCCGGGGCGATCTGGCCGCGCAGCGGGCCGCCCACGCCGTGGGCACGCGCCGCCTCCGGGCCCTTGCGGACACGCATGGTGCCTCCGAGGTGACGACCTACGCCCGGCACCTGCAGCACTACAGCGAGCGTCGCGTCCGGGCCGCCCTCGCCGACTGGCCGGACGGCACGTCCGCCTTTGAAGACACCCTGGAGCTCTCGGACGGGACGACGGCCACGATCCGAGTGGCGGCCACGATTGAGGGGGACGCCATTGCGTTTGACTTTGACGGCACCGACCCGGCCGACGACGGCAACCTCAACGCTGTATGGCCGATCACGGCCTCGGCCTGCTACTACGTGGTGCAGGCGCTCGTCGGCGGCGAGATCCCGATGAATGCGGGCAGTCTGGCCCCCGTGACCGTGACGGCCCCGACGGGCTCGATCGTCAATGCCGATCCGCCGCACGCCGTGGCGGGGGGCAATGTGGAGACCTCCCAGCGCATCGTGGACGGGGTGCTGGGGGCCTTGGCCACTGCGCTTCCCGGCCGCGTGCCGGCCGCCGGTCAGGGCACCATGAACAACCTGACCATTGGCGGCACTCGCCCCGATGGCTCCTCCTTCGCCTACTACGAAACGATCGGGGGCGGCATGGGAGCGGGGCCTGATCGAAGCGGCCTCAGTGGCGTGCACGTCCATATGAGCAATACCCTCAACACGCCCGTGGAGGCGCTGGAGCAGACGTACCCGTTCCGCGTCGTGGCCTACCGGTTGCGCGCGGGAAGTGGGGGGAGCGGGCGGCACCGCGGCGGCGACGGGCTCGTGCGCGTCTACGAGCTTCAGGTGTCGGCCACCGTCACCATGCTGAGTACGCGCCGCGCGACGGGGCCCTGGGGACGTGAGGGGGGCGGTTCGGGGGCGCCGGGGCGCAACGTGGTCATCCGACCGGACGGCACGGAAAAAGAGCTCCCAGCCCACTTCTCCCGGCGCCTTTCGGCGGGGCACCGGCTGCGGATTGAGACGCCGGGCGGCGGGGGCTTCGGGCCCCGGGACGCCTAGGGGTTACGCACGGCCGGCCAGCTTCTCCAGCTCCGCGATGCGCTTCTCCGTGGGCGGGTGGGTGGAGAACAGCTTCCGGATACCGCTTAGCCCACCGGAGAACGGATTCACGATGAACATGTGGGACGTCGCCTCATTGGCGCCCCGCATGGGCCGCTGCTGGGCCACGGCCTCCATGCGGCGCAGGGCATTGGCGAGTCCCATTGGGTTTCCCGCGATTTCAGCCCCGTCGCGGTCGGCCGCGTACTCCCGGCTGCGCGAGATGGCCATCTGAATCAGCATGGCCGCCAGGGGGGCGAGGATCATCATCAGAAGCGAGCTCACGAATCCGTTCTCCCCCCGGTCGAAGAAGATGCCGAACCGGGCCAGGAGCGTGATGGCGGCCGCGAGGGTCGACGCGACGGTCGACGTGAGCATGTCGCGGTTTTTAATGTGGGCCAACTCGTGCGCGATCACGCCCTCCAACTCCGCGCGGTCCAGGGCCTTCATGATGCCCTGGGTCACGGCCACGACTGCGTTTTCTGGATTCCGACCCGTCGCGAAGGCATTCGGCTGATCCTGCGGTACAATGCACACCTTGGGCATCGGAAGGTCGGCGCGCTGGCGCAGGCGATCGACCATGTCGTAGAGCTCCGGCGCCTCGGCGCGGCTGACTTCCTCGGCCCCGTACATGCGCAGGACGATGGAGCTGCTGAACCAGTAGCTCGCGACGTTCATGCCCACAGCAATGAGGAAGGCGAGCATCATGCCGCCCGTGCCGCCAAGCGCCTGCCCAATAAGGGCAAAGAGCACGAGCATAGCGGCCATGAGGGCGGTGGTCCGAAGGGCGTTCATAGGCGTACGTACGTTACTTTGATCGATAATAATCGCAAGACGTCATACGGCAAAGGGCGTGCCGCGGTCCGGGTTTCTGCCGGTCTGACAGAGGGACTGGTCCGGATGTCGTTTTGTGTATTCTGTAAAGTGTAAGGAGGCTTACGCATTACGAAATCCGAGAGACTCACTACACATACCGCAATACGCGCACGCCGTACGGCGGGATGCAGGCTACCCGAACATTCCTGTAACGACCATGATGTCGTAGAGGGCGTGCGTCCAGGCCGCCACGCCGAAGCCACGCCACAGGAAGAGCACGTTCAGTGCGAGGCCAAAGGCGAACCGAAAGGTAAACGACGGGAGCGCGAACGGGTCGCCGAGGGGGCCGATGTAATGGGCCAGGCTGAAGAGAGCAGCGCCAATGAGGGCCGCCAGGACGTAGGCGCCGGCCGTCTCGTCCGTAAACAGGCGAAACAGGAGGGCCAGTCCCCCCACGAGCAACACCCGAAACAGCAGTTCCTCGTACAGCCCAGCGCCGACCGAGAGGGCGAGTTGCGTCCAGAGGTCGCCCTGGGGGGCGGGCATCGCGGCGTAGAGGGAGGAGACGAGGCGCGATACCAGGAGGGCCACGACGACGGCGTACACCGCGCTTTCCCCCACGATGCCCGCAAAGTATCGGGCCCGGAGGGGAATCGCGCGCCCACGGTCCCGGAGGTACGCCGCCCCGGCGGCGAGCACGGCAATGGCCACAAGTGTAAGTCCGCCCGTCAGTCCGGTGGTGGACAGAAGGTCTTTGATCCAGACGTCCGCGCCCACCCGCACGGGGGCGGAGGCCCCGGCGTTTACGGCCACGATCATCGTTTCGTAGAAGAGGAACAGCGGCAGGCTGCTCCACACTCCATACGTGGCCGAGCGGGTGGCCCGGGCGTACGAAAGCCGGTCGGACGGGACAGCGTTCATGGCCGGAGACAGTGTGTGATCATTCGTCGGCGCGCCAGACCACGCGCAGGGCAACCGGGGGCGCGTCCTCCGACGAAATGTCCAGGCGCTCCGCCACGGTCGCCGACACGTCCAGTAGCACGTCCTCCTCCGTCGGCCCACGGTCCAGCACGCGGGCGAAGGTGTGCGTGTCCTCGTCGGGGCGGGAAAGCAGCACCACGGAGCCAAAGGGAAGCGAGGGGTGACTCACCGCGTAATCGTCAGGGTCGTAGGCCGTTCCACTCGCCATGAGGCGGCCGGCAAATGCGTCGGGATACACGGCGGCCGGGCCGGTGGTGTCGGGGGACGCAAAGCCGCTGTCGGGCTGGGCGTCCGGGCGCTCCGGCAGCCGCAGGCGCCGCCCAGGCTGCAGGGCGGTCGTGTCGAGATCGTTGAGCGAGCGCAGGGCCCGGACGCTCACGCCGTACTCCCCCGCGATGCTGTAGAGGGTTTCGCTGGAATCAACCACGTGCGTAGGCGGGCCAAAGCGGCGGGGCAGGCGCAGCGTGTCTCCGACGACAAGCGTGTCGGACGGTTGGCCGTTCAGAGAAAAGAGGGTGTCCGCGGTGGTGCCCAACCGCAGGGCCAGCCCGATAAACGTATCGCCGGAGGCCACGGTGTGGGTGCCGTAGGGAGCGGCCTCTGTCGTGTCTCCGTCAGGAGGCGCGGGCGCAGTTGTATCACGTTGAGGCGTGGGAGGCGGAGGCGAAACGGAGTCCTCGTCGGAACCCCTTGACGGGTTCGGGGGGCGGACCCGCAGGGTTTGGCCTTCCTCCAGTGCATCGGTGGTCTCCAGGCCGTTCCAGCGCATCAGCGCCTCGACCGACGCCCCAACGGCCTCGGCGATGCGATACAGCGTGTCCCCGGACTGCACCGTGTACGTGGAGTCGGACGGCGCCTGGCCGTGAACAGAGATCGGCAACAGCAGCCCGAGGACCAGCCCAAGAGCAAGCGTGCGCATACGAGACATGGGAACAGGAGCGACGGACCAGGGCCGAGCGGAGTCCAGGGTTAGTCGAACCCGATTCCCTCCGCCTTGAGTTTCGCGTCTTTCAGTTCCGAGACAGTTTTTTGCTCACCCTGCTCGCGGGCCACCTCAATGCCCCGCTCGTACGTCGCGATTGCGTCCTCCTGGCGGTCAAGCCGTTCGTAGAGCTTGCCGAGGTGGTAGTAGGTCCCCACGTAGTCCGGGTCGGTCTCCACGAGATCCTCAAAGAATGAGAGGGCCTCGTCCACGTCGTCCTGTTTCAGGTGCTCCTGAGCAAGGGCAAATCGGGTAAACGGATCGTCCGGATCCTCCTCATGGAAGCTTTTGAGATGCTCCAAACGGTTCATGCTCATGTTGAGGTCGGGATTGAAGGAAAAAGCACGCAGAAAGAGGTCCTGCAACGGAGCTGCCAGCGTGAGAGGACGGGAGACGTGAAGGCGTGATGCGTGAGAGGAGGCAGTCTGGATTATCCCCGTGGATCAAGCTTCCCGTCTCACACATCACCAGGAGCCCC
>JBKHEM010000147.1:0-5654 GCA_046540815.1 Salinivenus sp. | reverse complement strand
GCTCGACAGGACCAGGTCGGCGGTGAAGACAATGAGGCTGTCACCAAGCAGCTCGACCAAGCTCGTGAGCTGGAAGCTCGAACTTGGCAGTTGAACGAAGTTAACAGCCGCGCTGTGATCGTCCAGGATGGGGTCAACGGTGACGTGGCCCACATCACGCAGGATGGCGGGTCCAATAACTTCGCCCGTATTGACCAGCAGCCGTAGGACGAGAAGAAATCCCGAGGCTGGTAATAGTGGTCAGCATCAGAACGGGGGCAGGACGGTTGGTGTCCTGCCTCCAGTTCTGATGGTAATAGGAAAGTTGATTGTGAGCAAATGTGGGGTAATTCAACGGGAGAATGCCTGGCAGTACCCCAGGTCGCTGGCGGTTCGAGTCCGCCCCCCACAGCACACATGCTCGCTGTTATGCGTGAAAACGATGCCTCGCAGCGATCCCCAATGTTCACGTACGCTATGATCAACAGTTGTCGACCGACGACGCTCGCGGCCGGGGCCGTCCAATTATTGCAGCGCGTGGCGGGAGCGCTTGTGGGCCTGTGTCTGGCTCTCCTGCTCGCGTGTGGCGGCGTCCCGGCGCACGCCCAGGTGCAGATCGAGCAGGTCGAGGATGTCGCTTCAGAAATCGAGGGGGTGACGTCGGAGCAGCTGACAGCGAAGGTGGGGGAGGAGGCCGAAGAGGTGAGCCGAGACGACGTGCTTGGCCTTACGGGTGCGTCCCCACTCCCCGGCGGCAGCGGCTCGGGGGCGAACGCCGTCGTTGAGCAACGGGGCGACAACAACGACGCAACCGTTTCGCAGGAGGGCGAGGGACACGAGGCGTCGGTCGCCCAGCTTGGAAACCGAAACGAAATGTCCATCACGCAGGGCCCAACCAGCCGCTACGAGGGGAGCCCGCCATCGTACGTCGAGGGAACCACCGGGTCGGGCAACTTGGCCGTTGGGGTGCAGGACGGAAGCGACAACGCGACCGACATCCGGCAGTACGGGAGCGACAACATCGCAGGCATCCGGCTCGACGGGTCCGACAACGCGATGGAGCTCTTGCAGGTGGGCAACGAAAACGAGTACCTGCTCGACCATGCGGGCGACGGCCTTGACCTGACAGGGAGCAGGCGCGTTGAGCAGATTGGCAACAACAATCTGCTCCGACAGCAGGGCGCCGGAACGCCAATCAGCGTGCAGATGAAGGGAGAGGGCATGCGGATGGAGATTACCCACACCCCGTAGCGCTGCTTTTTCCAACTCGCCGTCTCTCACAGCCGAATGCGCCCATGTATCGTGCCCTGGTCCTGACCGTGATTGGCCTCCTGCTGGGAGGCACGGGGGTGGCCGTTGGGCAAGACGGTGCGACTCTTGTTTTTGGAGAGGAGCCGACGTGGCGGGGGACGGAGGCCCGGACCTCCACCGCGGACTCCACCCGGCAATGGACTATGCAGGTGCTGGGGGAGGTGTCGCCCGCCCCCCGCCTGCTGTTGCCGGAGGGGCTCGCCGATGCAACCGCTCACACGTCGTTCGCCCTTTGGCAGCGGGGATTGGGGAACGGGGTGGGACGGGTGCTCCAGAGGGGACGGGCACACGGGGCTGTCGTCGTGCAGGAAGGACAAGCGAATCTCGTCCCGGAGGTTGTACAGAGGGGCGCGTCGTACTGGGTTCGTCTTCAACAGCAAGGCATACAACATGACCTCATGCTTCGGCAGGGTGGAGACGACAGCACCGCACGAGTTCGACAACGGGGAGTTGGAAATGAGGCTGTGATTACACAATACAGCGTTGCCATGTAATTGCGCCGGGGGGCGTCATGCAATCCATCAAGCCATTATTCCAGTGGGTCGGAATGGGGGGCATCCTCCTCATGTTTTTTGCGGCCGCGACGAGCGGCTCGGATGGGGACGCCCTCTCCACGACGGTGGCCGACAGCATCGGGGCTCAAATTGACCTGCAGCGGGAAGGCGATCAGCTTTCCGTGCGAGGGCTGTTTGCGGGCGATGCGGCTGCGGGGGACACGCTGACGTACGAGTTGGCGGTGCGCCGGAGCGGGACGGCCGGCACCACCCAATCGACCCAGTCCGGGGCCTTTGCCCCGACACCGGGGGGCGTCGACACCCTGTCGACCGTGCGGGTCAGCGTGGAGACGGGCGATCGGCTTCGCCTCCACCTCACGGTGTTGGCGGATGGGGCCCCGGTCGACAGTGTTCGGATCGAGCGCACAATTTCATAACCCACGCGCCATGTCTGCCGCCGACCACGAGACCAACCGGGGCGTTCCGGCCGAGTCCCCGCAGCCGCCGCGGGCGGACGGAGAAGAGACGAGTGAAACGGGCGTACGGCTCGTCGTGGAGCAAAAGCTGGCCCTGGTGCGCGTACGGGCCGTGTTCGTGAACGACGAAGGATGGAGGGGACTGCTCTCGTATCGGTTCACGGCGGAGCGGGAGGGCACGTCCGGGGCGGCGGCGCTCCGCCGGTCGGGGACCTTTTCGCTTCCGCCGGGGGAGGAGACAGTGCTGGCCTCCCTCCCCATGAGCGCAGGGCCAGGGGATCAGCTACTCCTTCGCGTGGTGGTGTACGCGGATGCGGTGCCCGTGAGCGAGGACCGGGTACGGCACCATGTGCCGCCGTGACGGGGCCTACTGGACGCCGATCCATCATCAACACACCCGAGGGACGACCCCTCGGGTCGGTTGGGCACGGGGCGCCTCGAACACAAAACGCGACGCCGATGAGGAACCGCTCACGAAAGGGTGAGCGGAGGCCGGTCCCATCAGCGCCGCGAGCGTCTTCATTTGAAGACGCGGCGATCTCAATCAGGGAGGCGAACCAGTGTTCCCCAGGAGCCCAAGGGTATTCGGGCCTCCCTGGGGAGCTGGCTGACGCCCTCCCCGAGCGACGTCCCTTCAAACTGATCCGAATTCCAATATGCCAAGCCAACAAACATACAGATCTCGGACGTGGACGTGTTTTCTGCTGTCTCTGCTCGTCGCCCTCGCCGTGGTGGGGTGCGACGAGGAAACGGTCGGCCCAGAGACGCGAGGAAGCATTGAAGGCCTCGTCCAGGACGCCTCCACGGACGACCCCATTGCCGGGGCCAGCATCACGACGAGCCCGGCCACGCAATCGGTGCTCTCCAGCGACGACGGCACCTTTTCTTTCAATGATGTGGAGACGGGGGACTACACCGTTGAAGTGTCGAAGTCGGATTACGAATCGAAAAGTGTCACGGTCAGCGTGGGTGAAAATCAGACGGCAAGTGCCACCGTGCTTCTGGAGCGAAGCGATGACTTTGGCACACAGAACGACTCGCTCGTCGCCGAGGTCACCAACTGGTACAACGACCGGGTGAACCGCGACAGCACCGGGGCCGATAGCATTTTTGCCGACGTGGAGTATCGCGTGCGCAACGTGGGCGACGTGCCGGTGCGGCAGTACGAGGTGTACTTTCGGATCGACACGCCGGACGGGCAATTTTCCTTCGAGGTGAAGGGCGACAGCCTGGACACGGGCCAGCAAGACCTCGACGGGTTCCGGAAATACATCACGGACGAAGCGCAAGCCGTGGAGGTCGAGGATCTCTACTTCGAGGCCAATACAGACTGAACGCGCCCGACGCCCGGAGAGGACAAGCCCCCCGTCGTCGATTCGGAGGGAATCTGGACGGCCTGGACCACCTGGGGAGAGGGCTGGTTTGGGAACCGCTCGGCTCACGTGCTCCTCCGTTTCACAGAGCGCACGGCGCTCCTGAGCAGCGCGTAGAGGCGAGGAGGACAGGACATCCGATAATGTACGACGATTCTGGGAGCACGACGGCTGAAGGCCATGGATGAAGAGGTGCGACAAGAAGAGATTGCGGCCATGGTGGGGACCCTCTCTGCGGTCGACCAGCAGCTGCAGCAAGTCGAAGAAACAGCGTTGAGACGCGCCAGCGTGTTTCTGGAGGAGGCCAAGCAGACCGAGACCCCGACGAATCCGCAGTTCAACACGATGGGATATTTGCTCCAGGAGATTTGCGCGGACGTCCATGAGATCCGAGAGTATCTTGACCGTCTGGAGGGCTTCCTCCGGGAGGGAAAGTATGAGGACTTCGACGAGGAGGTTGATGCCTCTGAGAGGGAAAGTTCCTATCCTCTGGGTCGGTCGTCTTAAGCGCCGGACGTAGGGGGCGCACTTCTCATTCGTCCACGTCGAAGTACAGAGGCCGGTGGGCTGCGCAGCCGGGATTGAAGGCCGCTCCGCAGTGTCGGCAGAACGGGTCGGAGCGGAGGTAGGCCGCGGCCGTGATTGTCGTTCCGCACGCCCCGCACAGCACCGCCGGCTCCTCCCATCGGGAACGCGGCCATCGCTCGGCGTCGTGCCGGGTCACGGCCCGGTGGCACTTGTGGCACGGATAATACACCCCGCAGCAGGGGTGTCGAAGGGCGATGATGTCGTGGGGGCCGTCGTAGTGCGCGCACCGGGTGGCCGCGTCCACCGATACGCCGCGCAGGGGGACGTCAAAGCGGGGGTCGAGGGCCGGGGCGTGGGTTGTGCAACGGGAGGAGGCGGGCACTGAGGGAGGCACGATCGAAAGAGAACGCGTCGAAATCTCGTTTCGGTACGATGGGCGCTGCCCCGAGTTCGGGGGTGGCGGGGAAGCCGGTCTCGGGCGCAGGGATCGGCAGGGGGCGTTGGCGGTTGAGCGAAACGGTGCATGGGAGGATCACACGTACGTACGGCGTTCCGCATGCCCCTTGCCTTCCATCTCTTTGAATCAACCCCTCCATTGTACGATGAAGCTTGGAATGATTGGTCTCGGCAAAATGGGCGCGAACATGTCGCGCCGCCTCATGAACGACGACCACGAGGTCGTGGGCTTCGATCTCGACGAAGACGCCGTTCGCGAACTGGAAGACGAAGGGGCCGGCGGGGCCACCGCGCTCGACGGGCTCGTCGATCAGCTCGCCCCGCCCCGCGTGCTGTGGATGATGGTGCCGGCGGGGGACGCCGTCGACGCGACGATCGACGACCTGCTGCCGCAGCTTGAGGAGGGCGACATCCTCGTGGACGGCGGCAACTCAAACTACAAGGACACGCTCCGCCGCGCCGACCGCGTGCAGGAGCACGGTGTGCACTACGTCGACGTGGGCACCTCCGGCGGCGTGTGGGGCCTGGAGGAGGGCTATTCGATGATGGTGGGCGGCCCCGACCCGGCCGTCGACCGCCTGCGCCCGGCCCTCGAATCGCTGGCCCCCGGCCCGGACAAAGGATGGGGCCACATGGGCCCCGTCGGCGCCGGCCACTTCGTCAAGATGGTGCACAACGGCATCGAGTACGGCGTCATGCAGGCCTACGCCGAGGGCTTCGACATCCTGCACGCGAAGGACGAGTTCGACCTTGACCTGAAGCAGGTGGCCGAGACGTGGCGCTTTGGCAGTGTCGTCCGCTCGTGGCTGCTGGACCTCACGGCCCGCGCGCTGGAAGAGGATCCAGAGCTGCCGGACGTGGCCCCGTGGGTCGACGACTCCGGGGAGGGGCGCTGGACGGTGAAGGAGGCCATCGACCTCGACGTGCCGGCGCCCGTTATCACCGACGCCCTCATCTCGCGGCTCGACTCCCGCGTGGAGGACTCGTACACCCACAAGCTGCTGGCGGCCATGCGCAACCAGTTCGGCGGCCACGAC
>JBKHEM010000146.1:0-5659 GCA_046540815.1 Salinivenus sp. | reverse complement strand
AGGCGCGAGGTGCCCAGCGGCCGGAGCCCCACCTCGCCCACCACCTCCCGATCATCGGTTTCCAGGGACACGTTGCCCGTCACCCCCACCGAGAGGTATCGGCTCGGCCGGAGCACCGTCCCGGTCGTAAGCCGGTTGTAGCGGCCAAGCGCCGTCGCATCGCCCCCAAACCCCTGGTAGCCAAGGCCAAACGCGGCGGCCTCCGTCCCGCCTGACAGGCTCACGTGGTAGGCCGTCGACGAGAGCGGCCCTCGATTGCGACGCACGACCGCCGTCCCAAGGCCCCCGACGCTCGAAAACACGCCCCAGTCCTGCACGGACGCCGCCCGGCGGCCGTCCGTCGTCCAGGCGGCCAGAAGGTGGTTGTCCGTCACCGCTGGGAGGGCCGGATTGGCGTACCCCAGCAGGCCCTCCCGAAACGTGGCGGGCGGTGCATCCAGGAAGTCAGCTGTCTCGTAGTACCCGGCCATCTCCTGTGCGGGGCTCGCGGGAGCCATCACGCCCCACCCCGTTCCCACGACCAGACAAACAAGCAGCCACGACCGCAGAGGGCGAGACACGAGACGGCACATGAGAGAAGAAGGAGCTGATGAGCGCCGACGACGGAGCGGTGAGCATAGAAAGTAGGTGTGCGCCCGACGGATCTCCAATGCATGGCCCCTTCCTGTCCCGCCAGAATTACGAGCCCGTCACGTCACGGACGCTCGTGCAGCCTCCGTGCCATTCCCTTCCGGGAACGTTTGCAAAATGCCTCGGGTACAGCATCTCCACGACGGAGCGACGGCTCCCCGTCCCCCGATTAGATTCTATCCCACCATGCTCCGCCGTCTTTCCGGCACGTGCTGTTGCTGTTGTCGGCCCTCCGAGAGAAGGATGTGCGGAGTTTCTGTGGCGTGGACGGATGGGTGAGTTTGACTTCTCATTGTGCCGCCCCCTGCAGCCTCTCCGCCGCCCGGCGAGAGGCTTTTTTTGTTGACCGAGGATCTTTTTGCGACATGCCAACCCTTTGCGACTCTGCTTCGCCGCACGTTTCGTCTTCGGCATTGACTGCCGCCCTCCCGGAGCAGATCGGCGACACGCCCCTGCTGCGCCTCGACGGGGTGACGGCCGACCTGCCGGACACGGTGACCGTTTACGCCAAGGCCGAACACCTGAATCCCGGCGGCTCCGTGAAGGACCGCCCGGCCCTCGCCATGATTCGGGATGGCCTGGACAGCGGGGCATTTCGTCGCGACCAGACGCTCATTGATGCGACGAGTGGCAACACGGGCATCGCATACGCCATGATCGGCGCGGCCATGGGCCTCGACGTGACGCTCGCCCTCCCCGAAAACGCATCCGACGAGCGGAAGAAAACGCTCCGTGCCTACGGGGCCGAGCTGGTGCTGACGGACCCGATGGAGGGCACGGACGGCGCCCAGCGCCACGTAAAGGCCCTCGTGGAGGCGGAGCCCGATCGCTACTTCTATCCCGACCAGTACAACAACGACGCCAACGCCCGCGCCCACTACGAGGGCACCGGCCTCGAGATTCTGGAGCAAACGGACGGCCAGGTGACCCACTTCGTAACGGGCCTGGGGACCACGGGCACCTTCATGGGCGTGACCCGGCGCCTGAAGGAGCACAATCCGAGTGTGCAGTGCGTGGCCGTCCAGCCCGACGCGCCGATGCACGGCATGGAAGGCCTCAAGCACATGAACACCGCAATCGTCCCGGGCCTCTACGACCCGAGCATCGCCGACGCCCACCGCACCTGCACGACCGAGACGGCGCTGGCCATGACCCGCCGGCTGGCCCGGGAGGAGGGGCTGCTCGTAGGCCCGTCCGCCGGCGCCAACGTGGCCTCGGCCCTGGCAGTGGCCCGCTCGCTAGAATCCGGCGTCGTCGTCACCATCCTCTGCGACACCGGCACCCGCTACCTGAGCGACGACTTCTGGGCGTAGTTCGTATTTCGTATTACGTCTTGGTGCAATCGACCCGAGGATGCGCAGTACGAGATACGCAATGCGAAGTGCGCAGCACGATCTGCACGAACCCTGTATTCCTCCAGATGATCACGATCCCAAACGTATTGGACAGTATCCGCCACCACGGCGCCGACGCCTACCCCGAGGAGGGGTGCGGCTTTCTGCTCGGCACCGTCACCGACGACGGCGACAACCGCGTCACGGCGCTCCACCGTGCCACGAACCGGCGCTCGGAGAATCGTGAGCGGCGCTACGAGTTGACGGCGGACGACTACCGCACGGCCGACGCTGCGGCACAGAAGCAGGGGCTTGATGTGGTCGGCATCTATCACTCGCATCCGGACCATCCGGCCCGCCCGTCGGAGACCGACTTGGAGGAGGCCACTTTTCCGGGCTACACCTACGTGATCGTCTCCGTTCACGACGGCACGCCCGACGAAATCACCGCCTGGACCCTCACCCCCGACCGTTCCGAATTCCGCCGCGAAGACATCGTTGTGCCCACCCCTGAAGGGACGTAAGTCTTTCTCCTGATTGGACGCTCATCCTTTTCATCTTCCAACCTTCCGCCTGAAATGCCAACAACCGAGACTTCGACCGTCACCATCCGCATTCCGACCCCCCTCCGCTCCGCCACCGACGGCGCGTCGACCGTCGAGGTCGAGGGAGCGACCGTCGATGAGGCCCTCCGCACGCTCGTCGACCGATACCCTGAGCTGAAGGACAACCTCTACAACGAAGACGATGCGCTCCGCCAGTTCGTGAACGTCTACGTGGGCGACGACGACATCCGCTTCGGCGACGGCGTGAACACTGCGCTGAACCCGGGCGACGAGGTGTCGATCGTCCCCTCCATCGCCGGCGGCTGAATCGATCGTGGAGTGTGGATTTCGGATTTTGGATCAACAAGTCGACACCGTTCTATGCCTACACCCACCGCAGCCCCCAACCCGAAACAGGCTGATCTCTCCCCCGAGGAGTTGCAGCGCTACAGCCGCCACCTCACGTTGCCGGAGTTCGGGCGGGAGGGACAGGAGAAGCTCAAAAATTCCTCCGTCCTGCTCGTCGGCGCCGGAGGCCTCGGCTCGCCGGCGGCCACCTACCTCGCCGCCGCGGGCGTGGGGCGCATCGGCCTCGTCGACTTCGACACCGTGGAGGCCTCCAATCTCCAGCGCCAGATTCTCTACGGCACCAGCGACGTGGGGCGTCCCAAGCTGGAGGCCGCGTCCGAGCGCCTCAACGACCTCAACCCGCACGTTGAGATCGATCGGCACGAGGTGCGCCTCACGAGCGACAACGCGCTCGACATCATCGACGACTACGATGTGGTGGCCGACGGGACCGACAACTTCCCGACCCGCTACCTCGTCAACGATGCCTGCGTGATGACGGGCACGCCCAACGTCTACGCGTCCATCTTCCGCTTTGAGGGGCAGGTCTCCGTCTTTGCCACGGAGGATGGACCCTGCTATCGCTGCCTCTACGAAGAGCCGCCCCCTCCGGGCCTCGTCCCCTCCTGCGCCGAGGGCGGCGTGCTGGGCATCCTGCCCGGCTTCATTGGCACGCTACAGGCCACAGAAGTCATCAAGCTGCTCACCGGCATTGGCACGCCGCTGATCGGACGCCTGCTAATGGTAGACGCCCTCAACATGGACTTCCGCACGGTCAACGTGCCAACCAACCCCGACTGCCCCGTCTGCGGCGACAACCCGTCGGTCACGGAACTGATCGACTACGAAGCGTTTTGCGGCATTCCGCAAACCGATGAGACCTCCTCGAATGGAGCCGCCGCGACCGACGTGACCGACGACAACAGCATCCCTGAGACCACCGTCCAACAGCTCCACGAGCGTCGCAAAGCCGACGATGCTCCGTTTGTGCTCGACGTGCGCGAGCCGTACGAGGCCGAAATTGCCAGCATCGGGGCCGATCAGCTCATTCCCGTTGACCAACTGGAGGACCGCCTTGCCGAGTTGGAGGCCGATCCGGACGAGGAAATTGTCGTACACTGTCGCTCCGGCGGCCGCTCGGCGAAGGCAACCGAGTTTTTGCGCGAGAAGGGATACAACGCCTCCAACCTCGCGGGCGGCGTCCTCGCCTGGAGCGACGCAATTGATCCGGACGTGCCGAAGTACTAAGCTTCCTGCAGGCTTACCCCCTTCCATTTGCCTTTCTTGAACAGGGCCCCAAGGCCGACCGCCGGGGTCCCTTTTTTCTGGACTACGGGGTCATCACGCTCTTCACCTGAGCCTGACTAAACGACCGATCGGAGTCAATCGGCCCATCGAAGTCCATAGAGTCCTTTGCAGGAATATCTTCCACATCGATCCGCACCGTCTCAATCTCCGAGCCGTTGTCGTCGTAGAGCGCAACCTCCACTTGCGCGATGGGGATGGATTGCGACCCGGGATTGACAAGCGTGCCGGCAAACGCCCGTTCGCCATTCTGGGTCTTGACGAGCCGTGGCTCAATCACTTCTACCTCTTCGGCCGATTCGTCCGACCCGCACCCCCCCAGCAGGCTGGCGGTCACCACCAGAAGAAGCGTGAAAACGAGTCCACGAGGAAGCCACCGAAAAAAAGATGTCATAACAATGGGGCGGAAATCAGGAAACAGTGGGCCGCTGCGGCAGGCCGCCGTACGAGATCTACACGCTGCGAAAGCACAATCCCGGCTCGCAGATCCCTTCGCCGCCCCGTCTGATGCGGGTTTACAGAAGAATCATCTTACCCGCACTGCTACTCCACCGCCTGAAGGTCGCCCAGATTGTCGCGAAGTCGTTCCAGCTCAGCCGTCGCGTCTTTCTTTTTCTGTCGCTCGCGTTCCACCACCTCGTCGGGCGCCTTGGTCACGAACTGCCGGTTGTTGAGCTTCTGCTCCACGCTCTCTAGGAATCCTTCTTTTTCCTCGATCTCGTTGCGGAGTCGCTTGCGTTCCTGCTCCAGATCGATCATGCCGGCCAGCGGCACGAACACCTCGCAACGCCCGACCACAACGGACGCGCTCGCCGTGGGCTTCTCCGCCCCCGGGGCCACCGTCAGTTCCTTCACGCTCGCCAGCTTGTCGAAGTAGTCGGCGTACTGCCGGACGGTGTTGGCGAGGGCCTTGTCCCCCTTGGGCACGCTCACGGTCGCTTCGATCTTGTGCCCGAGGCCCACGCCGTAGTCGCTCTTGATGCCGCGGATGCCCGAAATCATCTCCTGGATGAGTTCGAACGTTTCGGCTGTCTCGTCGTCCATCAGCGACTCGTCGGCCTGCGGCCAGTCGGCGACGATGCACGCCTCGCCGTCCTCGCGCGGCCGTACCCTCCACCAGAGCTCCTCGGTGATGAAGGGCATCAGCGGATGGAGCAGCTTCAAAAGCGTTTCGTAGATCTCCGCCGCCAGCGCAATCTTGTCCTCCGTCATCTCCTCGCCGTACGGCGGCTTAATGAGTTCCAGGTACCAGTCGCAGTAGTCGCGCCAAAACACGTCGTACACGCGCTCGGCCACCTCATTGAGGCGGTAGCGATCGAGCGAGTCCTCGACGTCCCGGATGGCTGTGTTGAGACGATGGAGCATCCACTGCTCCGCCAGCTCCAGCTCTTCAAACGAGCGCTCCCGCTGGTAGTCGCGCGTCGGGACGCCGTCGTCCCGGTCCATGAACTGGCCGAAGACGTTAAAGGCGTTCCAGATCTTGTTGGCGAAGTTGCG
>JBKHEM010000145.1:0-5690 GCA_046540815.1 Salinivenus sp. | reverse complement strand
CGCTTTTCCTGAGCGACCTCTGCGACCTGCCCGGCGTCGGCCGACCGGATCCCGCCGTGGGGCCTCGACTGGCCCACCGACCTTAAGGCCCGCGCGCAGATCGTCCGCGCTGTCATGACCCACGCCGACGAGCCGCTGACCGTGGAGCAGGTCGCCCAGCACTTCCACCGCGCCCGCCGGTCCGACGTGCAGGAACTGCTGGAGACGCTGGCGGCGCTGGGGCACGTGGAGAGGACGGAGGAGGGGGCGTACGCGACGTAAGAGAGATCCAACGTACTCCCGTGTGGTGCAGGAAGATTGGCAATCCCGTCTGCCATCCAGCACGCCGTCGCTCTGAGGCGGCACGGCGGCGTGTGCTTCGTTCCCCCGCAGCAATCGGAAACCGCGTGGACGAAAGCCGCCCGGCCGGTCGTTCCCTCCACCCTCGGCGCCGCTACGCCGCCTCGGCCCGGGCCGTCTTCACAACCTCCTCCTGCACGTTTCGGGGCATCTGCTCGTAGTGGCTGAACTGCGTCTGGTGCAGCCCGCGCCCCTGGGTGAGGGAGCGCAGGCGCATGGCGTACCTGTGGAGCTCCGCCTCGGGCACCTCGGCGTGGATCCGCTGGAGCGCCCCCTGAGCGTTGATGCCCTGGATCCGGCCGCGCCGTGTGTTGAGGTCGCTGATGACGTCTCCCGTGTACTCGTCGGGGGTGGTGACGCGAACCTCGTGAATCGGCTCCAGGAGGGCGGGGTCGGCCTGGTCGAACGCCTGGCGGAAGCATTCGAACGCGGCGCGCTTAAAGGCGGCCTCGTTTGAGTCCACCGGGTGCATGCCGCCGTCGTAGATCACCACGCGAAGGTCCCCGACCGGGAAGCCGGCCACGGGGCCTTCTTTCATCACATCGAGCACGCCCTTCTGGATCGACGAGAAAAACTTGTTCATGTCGATCACGCCGCCCGTAATGGCGTCAACGAAGTGAACCTGTGCGCCCCAGTCGGTCTCGACGGTCTCCTCGCCGCGCACGTCCACGTCATCCGGCGGCACGAAGTCGCCCTCCAGCGGCTCAATCAACAGCGAGATGTCGGCAAACTCGCCCGCCCCGCCCGACTGTTTCTTGTGCCGGTAGGCGGCGCGAGCGCGCGACTGAATGGTTTCGCGGTAGGAGATCCGCGGCGGTACAAACTCCACCTCCACGCCCGCCCGGCGCTTCAGCCGGGACTTGGCGATCTGGAGGTGCAGTTCGCCCTGCCCACTCAGGATGAGCTGGTTGAGCAGGGCGTCATGCTCGAACGATAGCGACGGGTCCTCCGCGGTAATCTGGTGGAGGCCCCGGGCCAGCTTGTCCTCCTTCCCGCTCTCGGTGGCCTCAACGGCCATGCGGTAGCGCGGGGCCGGAAACTGGATGGGCGGCAGCGTCACGGTGCTCCCCGGCGCGCGCAGCGTATCGCTGGTGTTGGTGTCGTCGAGCTTTACGAGGGCCCCTATGTCGCCGGCGATGAGGCGGGGGACGCTGTCGCGGTCCTCGCCGTTGAGCACGTACATCTGCCCGATCCGCTCCGAGGCGCCCGTCGCAGTGTTTTCGAGGTCCTGGCCCGACTCCAGGGTGCCGTTGTAGACGCGCACGAACGAGTATTCGCCCACGTGCTCCTGCTCCATGGTGCGAAAGACGAACGCCACGGGATCGCCGTCCGGGTCCGGGGCCAGGGGCGCGCCGTCGTCCGTTTCGGCCGGATGGTCCGCGGGCGACGGGCACACGCGGTCGATGAAGTGGAGAAGGCGCCAGACGCCCACGCCCTCGGTGGCGCTCGTCACGAAGATGGGGAAGAGCTCCCGCTTCAGCATCGCATCGCGGAGGCCATCGCGCATCTGGTCCTCCGTAAGCCGGCCCTGCTCGAAGTACGTTTCCATCAGGGCCTCGTCCTGCGCGGCAATGTCCTCCACGAGTGTTTCATGGCGCTCCTGGGCTTCCTCCTGGAATGCGTCGTCGATGGGCTGCACCTCCGGCTCGGGCTCGCCCTCTGGAAAGTGCAGCTGCTGCATTCGGAGCACGTCGATGACGGTGCGGGAGCCCTCGCCGGCCGGCATTTGCACCACGGTGGCCCCCGCCCCGAAGCGGTTTTCGATCTCCTCCACGAGAGACCGGAAGTGGGCGCTGGACTGGTCGAGGTGGTTGACGACGAAGAGGGAGGGCGTCTCCATTTGCTCGCCGTAGCTCCAGGCCGTTTCGGTGCCCACCTCCACGCCCGACCGCGCGTCCATTACGTACAGGGCCGTATCGGCCACGCGCATGCTGGCGATGACCTCGCTGGCAAAGTCGGGGTAGCCGGGCGTGTCTAGGATGTTGACCTTCGTCCCATTCCAGTCGGCGTGCAGGAGGGAGGTGAAGATCGACATGCCCCGCTCCTGTTCGGCGGTGTGGTAGTCGCTGGTCGTGGTGCCGTCGGGCACGGAGCCGGGCCGGCCAATGACCCCGCTCGCATGGAGCATGGCCTCCGCGAGGGCGGTTTTGCCGCTGCCCTGGTGGCCCACGAGTGCGATGTTGCGGAGGGCGTCGGGGGAGGATGGCGTCATTGGATCGTTGGGCGTTGGGAGAAGGACGAGAGGCAAGGGCACACCGGGTGAAACCGCTTTCTTAAACTTACACACGGGAACGGACGAGTCAAGGGTCATCCGACCGCTCCGGCCACCGCGCAGCAACGGAGGGGAGCAAGCGGGGACGTGCCGAAACACCGCTTCGGGGAGGGGGTTCGACCTATCCTTGTTTTCTAACCGTCGCTCGACTTCTTCCCATGCAAAAGTATTTCATTGCCTTCGGCGTTGGCGTGGTGCTGGCGGCGCTGGGCCTCGGCGCGTACCTCCAGTTCGGCTCGCCGGCGTCGGCGAATTTGCCCACCGTCACGGTGTACAAAAGCCCATCGTGCAACTGCTGTGCGGACTGGGTGACGCACCTTCGCGACAATGGGTTTGAGGTGGACGTGGACAGTCGGATGAACATGGAGCCGGTAAAACAAGAACTGGGCGTGCCGGGCGATCTGGCCAGTTGTCACACCGCCACTGTGGGCGACTACGTGGTGGAGGGTCACGTCCCGGCGCAGGATGTCAAGCGGCTCCTGGAAACGACCCCGGAGGTGCGCGGCCTGAGCGTTCCCGGGATGCCGATTGGGTCCCCGGGGATGGAACGTGGCGACCGGGTGGAGCCCTATGAGGTGACGAGTTTTACGGCTGAAGGAGATACGTCGGTGTTTGCACGATACGGGCAGCAGTAGCATTCGTCTATGAGCGCGTCCAACGTTGTACGGTGTGCCGAGACGAGAGCGTGGTGGCGGAGTGGAGTGATTGTCCTTCTAGCGGGCGTACTGGTGGCCTGTGGGGGGGGCTCCTCCGGCTCGTCTCAGTATGAGCAGGAGGTGATGCAGGAGCGCGTGCAGCGCGACATGGAGATGCGGGACAAGGAGAGCAGCGTGTTGCCGCCGGATCGTCAAAGCGCATTCCGCGGCCTTGATCATTACCCGGTCGACACGACGTTCCGCTACACCACGGTGCTCCAGCGGCGTTCGTCTCCGGACACCGTGTGGATCCCGGAGAGCACCGGAGACATGACTGCGCAGCTACAGGTGGGCCGCGTGTCGGTGCCGTTCCCCGAAGGAGAGCAGGAACTGATGGTGTTTCGAGGAACGAGCGACGATCCTCGCGGCCGCCTCTGGTTGCCGTTTGCCGACGACACCAATGCCGATTCGACCTACGAGGCCGGTCGGTACGTAGACCTGGAGCGCACGGAGGGCGACTCGGTGATTGTGGACTTTAACCGGGCGTACAACCCCACCTGTACCTACAATCCCGACTACGCGTGTCCGTTGCCGCCGTCGGACAACCGACTCGACGAGCCGGTGCCGGCCGGCGAAAAGCGACCCCAGTTCTCCGACACGTAGCCCCCGACCCAGAGCCAAACGCGAGGACGAGGTCTTGCGTGGGTCGATTGGTGGAGCCGCAGTCCCCTCGAGTCTCGTTGGAATTTCCGCGCCCGCACTGATGACGCTTCTCGCCCTCGAAACCGCGACCGATATCTGTGGCGTGGCCCTGCTCCGAGAGGGCACCGTCACGGCGCAGGCGCATCTGCATCGCCCGCGGATCCACGCCGCACGACTAACGCCGTTGATTGAGGATGTGCTGGAGCATGCCGGTACAGAGCGGCCGGCGCTCGACGCCGTTGCTGTATCGATGGGGCCCGGCTCCTACACGGGCCTGCGCATCGGCGTGAGCACGGCCAAGGGGTGGGCACAGGCGACCGACGCGGCCCTGGTTGGTGTGCCGACGCTGGAGGCCCACGCCGCCAGCCTGCGGCCTGTGGCTGCGCCAGGCGATGTCGTCGTTGCGCTGCTTGATGCGCGCCGCGACGAGGTGTACGCCGGGGCGTATCGGTGCGGCCCCGAGGGCCTGGCACCCCATGCGGACACGACAGCGCTTCCGGTGGGAGACCTTCCCGCCTGGCTGGGAACGGTGGAGGGGCGGCTCTGGGTGGTTGGCGATGGAGGGGACAAGAGCCGGGAGGCCCTCTCCGATGTCGGCGCGTCCGTCACCCTGCTGGCGCCCACCGATGCGCCCCCCTCAGCCGCCTGGGTGGGACGGCGAGGATACACCCGCCTGCAAACGCACGGCCCGGACGAGCGCGCCTCGTTCGAGCCGCTCTACGTGAAGGACGTGCACGCCACCCCGGCGCCCTCGCCGTTTGCGTAGCGACGTGGATCCGAACGGTGCGACTCTCGTTTCGGATCTTCTGGAGTCGCGTGGAGGGGCGCTGGCTTCGTCGCACTCGCCATTTACCCGTCGCAAGTCCACACCGCCATGCCCTGGTTTCGTCGTGAAAAGGCCGGCATCCGCACCACCCGAGAAGAGCAGAATGAAATGCCGGAGGGACAGTGGGTTAAATGTCCCAAGACCGGTGAGATTACCAATCGTCGCGAACTAGAGGAAAACCTGCTTGTCTTCCCCGGCTCGGGGCACCACTTTGGGATGGAGAGCCGCCAGTACTTCGACTTTCTCTTCGACGAAGGTGAGTACGACCTCCACGACACGGACCTCCGCTCGGTCGATGCGCTCGACTTTGAGGACCGTAAGCCCTACGCCCAGCGTCTGGAGACGGCTCGCGAAAAGACGGGCCAGAACGAGGCGGCGCAGGCCGCGACCGGACAGATCGGGGGGCACCCCGTGTCGATGGCGGGCATGGACTTTGGCTTTATCGGCGGCTCGATGGGGTCGGTGGTGGGGGAGATCGTCGCGCGGGCCATCAAGCGGGCCTACACGAACGATATGCCGCTCATCACCATCGCTCAGAGCGGTGGTGCCCGCATGATGGAAGGCGCCCTCAGCCTCATGCAGATGGCCAAGACCAGCGCCCACCTTACGCGCCTCGACGAGGCCGGGCTGCCCTACATTTCCATCTTCACGCATCCCACGACCGGGGGCGTCACCGCGTCGTTCGCAATGCTGGGTGACATTCACATTGCCGAGCCGGAGGCCCTGATCGGGTTTGCCGGGCCCCGGGTCATCCGGGAAACCATCGGCTCGGACCTTCCGGACGGGTTCCAGCGATCAGAGTTTTTGCTGGAGCACGGCTTTCTGGATATGATTGTGGACCGTCGCCAGCTCCGCCGTCGTCTCATCCTCCTCCTCAACCTGCTAATGGAGGAGTAGGGGCCGGCCCGTGGCCTCC
>JBKHEM010000144.1:0-5699 GCA_046540815.1 Salinivenus sp. | reverse complement strand
GTTCTGGAACACCATCGACATTTTGGTCCGACGGAGCTCCCGGAGGCGCTCCTCGTCGTATGCAGTGACCTCCTCGCCGTGGACGTACACCTCCCCGAACGTCGGCTCGATGAGCCGATTGATGCAGCGGAGCAGGGTCGACTTGCCGCTTCCGGACAGCCCCATCACGACAAAGATTTCCTGTTCCTGCACCTCAAACGAGGCATCGTTGACGGCGATGACGGAGCCTGTTTCCTCCTTTACTTCCGCCTTTGAGTAGCCCTTGTCCGCCGCGAGGGTGCGGGCTCGTTCCGGGTCCCCGCCGAAGATTTTCCACACCCCATCTGCCTCAATAACCGCCATAGACCTAAGCGTACTATTAGACGTATTTGCGTCGTCGCTGTTGGTGGGGAAGCCTCCGCCTGTGGATAAGCCACACGCATCCACGGGTCGGAAAACTTGATCCTCCCCCGAAATCAGCCCGTTCGTTGTTCCAGTGGGCTGCGCCGATCAAAACAGCCAACCTACCCTGCGGGAAGATGTTTATTTGCAAGCCGGCAATCGCTCTTGTTTCTTTGTCTTTCATGTAACCTTGTCGAAAGAAACCCGGGAGAGGACCCAAGTCCGGAGCTACTAGGCGCAGGGCGTTCGCTTTCCTGGGGAACTCGGTCCCAACGCCGTTCGGGGGCACAACGCCGTACAAAATGGGGGATCCCCCCACATCTCTATGCTGAGTTTGACCCGCGCGTATAGCGTCTTTTGTCGAACATCTGTGCCAGGCAGGATATATATTTCGAGCATCAATTGACACGATTGCACGACATTCTTTTCTAAACAGCATCCTGAACACATGGCCGATTCCACCCAGTCCGAACGTTCTGACTCCGTCTCCCGCCGCCGTTTTCTGCGGTCCCTCGGCATGGCCGGTGTGATTGGAACCGGAGCAACCTTCCTCGCTGCGTGTGGTGGAGGATCCGACTCCTCCGATTCCTCCTCTGACTCCGAGTCCGGCGGCTCGGGCGAAACAGAAGGATCTGATGTTTCGGACGGAACCGTGACGCTGCACCCGAAGGGCAACGAGATGGAATTCGAGGAAACCGAGTTTACGGTCCCGCCGGGAGAGGAGATCGAGCTTGTCTTTGAGAATACCGCGTCGAGCCCCTCGATGAAGCACAACGTCGTCATCCTCGACTCGACCGAGGACGAGGTCTTCGAGCGTGTGGGAAAGGCGGGTTCGAAGGCGGGTGCCGAGGAAGACTACGTAACCGACGACGACGCCATCCTCGCACATACGCCGATGTCGGACCCCGGAGAAACGGTGTCGGTGACGTTTACGACGCCCGACGAAGAAGGCGAGTACGGTTACGTCTGCACCTATCCGGGGCACTGGGCCACCATGCGCGGCACGATGCGCGTCCGCGAGTCTTAAGCGCCCGGTACGGGAGCGCCCGGTAAAGGGGACCCGCTGTGTTTTCCTTTTTGTCCTCTTTTAGTTCAACCCGAAGTGTCTTATGTCGGACCGACCTGCATCCTCAACGGAGTCGGAGGCTCCCAATGCCGAGGCTTCCGAGGACGAAAATGTCCAGCGCCTCTCCATTGACGAGTTCGACCCGTGGGGCACGCTCGCCGTCACGGGCTCGTATTTTCTCCTCCTCCTCGTGCTCTACGCCCTGATGTACTTTGTTGAGTTTGCCGGGCGAGGGGCGTCCATCATCCATTGAGCAAGTCCGCAGACCCATGCACATTCACCGATTCGAAAAACTCTGGATCGGCCTGTCGCTCTTCCTCATCGCGGCGTTCATCGCCATTGTGATGTACGGGTTTACCGTGCTGGGGTTGACTGTGCCCGGAGGGGACGAAGAAGGCGGGACCGTGGACGTAATGAACCTGGCCGAGACCCCATTCAACACGCCGGGCGTCCGGAAAACCGACGACGGCGAGTACGAGGTCTACATGCTCGCACAACAGTATTTCTTTCGTCCTGGATCCGGCGAGCCCCTCACCTTGCCCGCCGACACGCGGGTGACCTTTAAGGTGACGAGTCCAGATGTGCTGCACGGATTCCAGGTGGCGGGCACTAACATCAACTCCATGGTGATTCCCGGCCAGGTCGCCCAGTTCACGACGGTTTTTTCGGAAACGGGCGAATACGGCATTCTCTGCAACGAGTACTGCGGGGGCGCCCATCATACGATGGAAGGCCTGATTGAGGTCGTTCCACCGTCCGAGTTTGACGAGAGCAACCTAATTGAGCAATGACGTTTGTTGATACGTATCCGAAGGCGGCCCGCGTCGTAAAAGCGACGTTCATTGTCGCATTTGTGGCGCTCGGTCTCGGAGGCCTGTTTGGATTTATCCAGGCCCTGCACCGGACCGACACGTTCCGGGGCATTATTGACTCCACGCAGTATTACGATCTGCTCACGGGGCACGGCGTCCTGCTGGCCCTGGTGTTCACCACCTTCTTCATTGCAGGGCTTTACCAGTGGGGCATTGCACGAAGCCTTGACCGCGAGCCGGAAGACCTGCGGTTTACGTGGGGCTGGTTCTGGACGATGACGGTGGGCACGGTGTTAACGTCTATCGCCATCCTTGGGGGGTTGGTGCCGGGAACGGGGGACGGCCTGAGTGCCGCGGTGCTCTTCACCTTCTACCCGCCGCTGCAGGCGCATCCCTTGTTCTACATCGGGGCGACGCTGCTCGTGGTTGGGTCCTGGGGGGCGACGCTCGATTGGTTCTGGTCCTACTGGAAGTGGCGAGACGACCATCGTGACGACTCCATTCCGCTGCAGGTCCATATGGTGCTGTTCACGATGCTCATGTGGGTGCTTGCCTCGCTGGGCATCGCGCTGGAGGTGGTGGTGCTCCTCATCCCCTGGTCGCTCGGCCTCGTCGAGAACATTGATCCGCTGCTGCCGCGCACGCTCTTCTGGTACACTGGCCACGCCATCGTCTATTTCTGGCTGCTGCCGGCGTACTTCGTCTGGTATACCATTCTACCGAAGCTGTCGGGCGGACGTCTCTTCAGCGACTCGCTTGCCCGCATCGTCTTCGTCATGTTTCTGCTGCTGTCCACGCCGATTGGGTTTCACCACCAGTACCTGGATCCGGGGATTGGCATGGGGTACAAGCTGTGGGCCGTGGTTGCGACGCTCCTCATCCTGCTCCCGAGCCTGATGACGGCCTTTACGGTGGTCGCCAGCATGGAGCACGGCGCGCGCCAGCGGGGCGGCTCCGGCTACTTCGCCTGGATGGGTGCCCTGCCGTGGAATCGGCCCGCCTTTGCAGGGTGTGCCCTGGCCGGCATCATGTTCGCCGCCGGCGGCTTTAGTGGCATGATCAACGCGTCGCTCAACATCGACACGCTGGTCCACAACACGATCTGGATCCCCGGGCACTTCCACCTGACGGTCGGCACGGCCGTGGCCCTCACCTTCATGGCCATCACGTTCTGGCTCCTTCCCCAGCTGACGGGCCGCGAGCTGAAGTTTCCGAAGCTGGCCCTCGCCCAGCCCTACACCTGGTTCATCGGCATGGTGCTCATGTCCAACGGCATGCACCGGGCGGGCCTGGCCGGCATTCCGCGCCGGACGGCCGAGCCGGAGTACAGTGGGTTCTCGTTCGAGGCGCCCTTCGGAAGCATCATGGAAATGAAGATCCAGACCGCCCTCGGCGGCACGATTCTGTTCGGGTCCCTCATCCTGTTCTTCGTGGTCATCCTCGGGACGTGGTGGGCCGGCACGCCGGCGGACGAGGTGGACGACACCCTGCCCCCTGCGCTGAGCGGACCGGAGCACGCGCCGAAGATTCTGGACAACATCAAGCTGTGGCTTGGCATTGCCGTCGTGCTCGTCATCCTGGCCTACACGTTGCCGCTGGCCGACATGGTGGCGGACGGGCTCTTTGAACCGGGCGTGCCGCCGTCTCCGATGTAATGGAAAGCCTAGTGCGTATTGCGTTGTGCCGAGCGGGGGAGGAGACGCATCTTTGCCTGTCCCTTTCCTCTCGGCCTCGTTTGTGGGGAAGGGCCATTCCTGCCTCCCGTAGACGAAGGTCCACGCAGTGCGCATGTGCCCGTGCGGGCCGCTCTGATCTCCCATCCTTTCACCAAAGACCCCCCGGTTTTTTTGGGCTCCGGCAACCCCTCTTCTCAATCGGATTCTTCAGCAGACGCGTCCCCCGGGTCCGGCGCTTCTGCCGACTCGGGCGTCTACGAGAAGTGGCTGGTTCGCATCCTCCTCGGCCTCGCGTTCGGGCTCGCCTTCGGGATTGAGGGCATGACGCTCGTCCGGTCGTACGTATTGGATCGGGACGCCGGCCGGGCGGAAGATGCGACCGAAGACCGGGCGGCGCTCCGGGAAGGGGACGTGCTCGTGCCGGGCACGTCGGCTGCCGTTCGGGTGCGGCAGCTTCACGTACGGGCCACCGACGAGGCCTGGACCTTCGTTCTGCGAGCAGACCCGGACTCGGTCGGGCCGGGGAAGTACACGATCTCGCTTGACGAATTGACTGCCGATGACGGGACCGTGTACTCGGATCCCATCCGGCACACGTGGGCGCCGTCCGACACCGCGTCCTTTAAGGCATCCTGGAGCCTCCGACCCGGGCAGCGACCCGCCCGCCTCACCATGACGGCGACGATGGAGGTCACGCCCGACTCCACCGTCTCCGGAACGCGCACGGTCACGGTGGGGCACGTTCCCATTCAGCAGGGCCAGGACTGACGGCCGGACGAGCTGCCGGGCAGGCCGGGGACTACACGGGCCATTCCTGCTGCGTCCAGGCCTGGTCCCAGAACATCCACTCGTAGCGCACGCTGGTGGTGAAGGCCGTCTTGGCGCGCTCACGGGCGCTCTTGTCTGCGGCCTCGGCGAACCGCTGGAGGCGGCTCAGGAGGTTGTCCATGTACTCGTTGAACTCCGGGTCACGATACATCTCCAGCCAGTCGGCGTACGGGTGATCGTCGGGCACGTCGCCCATCTCGCGCTCCAGGCGCTGGCCCAGCTCCACGTACAGCCAGGGGCACGGGGTGAGGGCCGCCACGCCTTCGACGAGCGTGCCCGTCTGGGCCTGCCGAATCATGTGGTCCTGGTAGGCGCGGTTGTTGGGCGTCAGCTCGAGGGCGCGGATGTCCGCGGGGCCGTAGCCGAGCGCCTCGCCGTAGCCCTCGTGCAGTTCGCCCTCGACCACAAGGGCCAGGCGGGCTGCGTCGATGAACCACAGCGTGTCGTCCGGATCCGTGCAGCGGACGGAGAGGAGGGAAGACGCATCGGCAAACGCCTCCAGGTAGCGCGCGTCCTGCATCTGGTAGAATTTGAACGTCTCCGCGTCCAGCGTCCCCTCCGCGAGGGCGTGGACGAACGGATGGTCGAACGCAGCGTCCCAGGTGTCGCCGGCGTGGGTGAGGCACGCCTCGGCAAACGGCGGGACGGCAAAGGCGCGGGACTCGATGGGGGCCGTCAAAGACAGAGAGGAGGTCATGGCTTCGCGTACTCGATTCAGGAAATACGAGGCGAAGCCAGAGGTGAGGCGCCCACACAGGCCCGTGGCGCGATGCTTTCCTTCGCCGGTGTGAACCGGAGCAGGTTCGAGGGGACTCTCTCAGCCCGGTCGCCGTGCGGCGCCGAACACCCCCAGCTTCGTTTCCGAAGGTAGGGGGCACGGTCGGCAGGATCAAGCCCGGCGCAGATCAGGACAGTGGGGACAACGGGCGGGCCGAG
>JBKHEM010000143.1:0-5704 GCA_046540815.1 Salinivenus sp. | reverse complement strand
AGGCGGGTTCGAGACCGGCCATCCGGGCAAACTCCTCGCGCGACGGGTACGACCACCGGGACTGGATCTCGCCATCGACCAGCACGATCGGCAGCACGTCCTGTCCCTCGCGCCGGAGCGCGTCGTAGACGACCGGGGTGTCCGTAAACATCTCGGGGTGAGAGGCCGGGTTGTAGCGCTCGACGTTGGCGCCCTGACGCTCCAGCTTGCGCAGAACTTCGCTGACAGTCACGAGTTCGTCGTCGGTCTCGGGGCCGCAGACGCCCGTGGAGCAGCACATCGGGGGATCAAAGACTTCGATGGTCGGCATGGAGGGAAAGGTGTTTCTTGTAAAACGAACAGCTTAGCAGCACTCGTTGTCGGCAGGGAGGCCCAGCGCGCCCAGGTACTCGACCATCTCGTCCTCAAAGGCCCGGAGCGTCGCAGGATCCAGGCAGTAGCAGGTCGTGCGCCCCTCCACGGTGCCCTGCACGAGGCCCGCCTCCTTCAGCGCCTTCAGGTGCTGGGAGACGGTGGACTGGGCCAGCGGAAGATCGTCCACAATCTCGCCGCAGACGCACTCGTCGCGCTCGGCCAGCAGCCGCACGATGGCGAGCCGGGCCGGATGGGCCAGTGCCTTCAAGGTGTTCGCAAGGTGGCGATCCGTATCAGAGAAGGAACGAGTCGTGGAGGACGGCATGGCGGCGTGGCATTTTCTATCGTTTATCGTCGATGTACGATAAGAAGAGTAGCGGATTGGGTTCCTGCTTTCGAAATCTCTGGCCAAGCTTCACGGGTCCCTCATCGAACGCAGGGTTGGGCGAGGCAGGAATCGCTCATTCGTGTTGCAGAACGTGCCGTGCACTCGGGAACGGGCACCCCGAACGCCAATACGCACGAATCCAGTCTCTTTCCTCTCCATCTCTCTGCCGTGGTTCGTCGAGCCCTCGCCTCGGTTCTGTTTTTCGCCCTGCTCGCCGGCGTGCATTTTCCTGCATCCGCCCAGCAAGTGCTCGTGGACGATCCGACAAGCGTGGCGCCGGGGGCCGCCCAGCTGGAGGCCTGGCACAGTCGGGAGGAATCCTGGATCGCCCCGGCGTTCCGAGTGCACCCGCGACTGGAGCTGGCGGCGGGAACGGCGTTTTTGCGGGGTGCTCAGGCCAACCAGCGAACCGTCGAATACAGCCTCGAAGGAAAGGTGCTGCTGCGGCCCGGGTCGGTGCATCGGATCGGCGCGGCGGTGGTGAGCGGAATTGGGGCCCAAGAGCTCGGCCTTCCGCGCGGCCGCCCTGCTTCCACCTACGCCTACGGAATCCTTAGCCAGACGCTCGTGCCGGACCGGCTCACGGCGTACCAGAACCTGGGCTGGCGTCACACCGACGGCGGGCCGCACGAACTAACCTGGGGCGTGCGTCTCGACGGGTCGCTCTTCGATCGGTTTATCCTGATCGGGGAGGCGTACGGCGAAGGGCACACCACGTCCCTTCAAGCGGCACTCCGGACCGTGCTGCTGACCAACCGCATCGAGGCGGACGTGTCGATCACACGCAGCGCGATCGGCGCAACCCCCAAAACCTGGGGCACAGTGGGCTTCACGTTCATGTCGGCCTCCCTTTATTCGCAGTGAGCGCAACGACATGTAACCGGGCAGGGATGGGATGCGTATGACAGATCCGCTGTTTCTCTTCCCATGCCCTTCTCATATCATGGCGACCGACACGAGCGACCTCATCCGCGTTCTTATCTCCGTCCTCCTTCCCCCGCTCGGCGTCTTCCTAAAGGAAGGAATCGGCACGCAGTTCTGGATCAACCTGCTGCTCACGCTACTGGGCTACGTTCCGGGGCTCGTCCACGCCGTCTGGATTATTGCCCGGCGGTAACCCGCTGCGCGTCGTTCCCTCCCTTGGGCCATGAACACGACGTTCCGCCGCGTTCTCCTGCTTCTCCTTCTCGTAACCGTCGCCCTGACGGTGGGATACTACGCAGGAAGGGGATCTTTGACCGGAGAAACGGCACCGGACGTGTCGGACGAGTCGCCTTCCGTCCGTGATTCCGTGGCCGTGGAAGAGCCATCCCCCCCGGCCCGCGTGCGCATCGCGTCGTGGAATCTCGCCAACTTCGGCCGAACGAAGGACGAAAACGAAATTGCGATCGCCGCCCAGACGCTCCGCGACTTCGATCTCGTGGCCGTGCAGGAGGTCGTCACCTCTCCCCCCGGCGCTCAGGCCATTGGCGCTCTCGATCAGGCGCTTGACCGCACCGGATTTGCGTGGGACTACCGCATCAGCGACCCGACGACCGGGCCGGGCACCGAACGGTACGCCTTCCTCTGGAAGCCCTCGCGGGTCCGCCTTCTGGGGCAGGCGTGGCTGGAGCCCTCGCTTGCTGATTCGCTTGACCGCGAGCCGTACCTGGCCCGCTTCGAACATCGGGCCACCGGCCGGCGCCTCCTCGTCGCAAGCCTGCACGCGGTGCCCCGCTCGAAGGACCCGGAGCGCGAGATCGCCCTGCTCGACCGCCTGCATCATCGGTACGAGCCCGACCACCTCGTGATACTTGGCGACTTTAACCTTGACGCGGACGACGACGCCTTTAACGAACTGCGTCGCCTCGGCTACGCTGCCGTGCTCGAAGACCAGCCCACAAGCCTGCGTCGCATCCGCCGCGACGGCCCCGAGGGCCACCTCGCCAGCGAGTACGACAACATTTTCGTGGAAACCGGTCCCCTTCGCTCCCATCAGGCCGGGGTCCACGACTTCACGGACCAGTTTCCCTCCCTGAAGGAGGCCCGCAGCCTCTCGGACCATCTGCCCGTGTACACCGACGTGGAATGGAGCGCCTCCGCTCCGAGCTCCCCATGATGCTCCCCCGTCCCGTACGCGGTTCGTGTGCGAACGCACCAATCCTCCCCCTGTGCGTGCGTCACCGCCCTCCTTCCGGAAGCGACGCACGCCATTGACCATCTGGAATGCGTCCTCCGGACAACACAAGAACGCGCAATGAGCTTATCGGGACTGGGAAGACGGGTGGTACATTGCGTTACGTTCATTCCCACCGTCTTCCTCTGGTGACCCTATGCACGCACTTCCGGTCCCTCCGGCCTCCATCGCCACCGTCCTTGTCGAGAGCCTCACGCCCCAGTTCGAGTCTCTCTGCCAGGAACGCTACGGCGGCCTGCTGGACCTCCGCCCAGTCGACGAAACCGAGGAGTTGACGACAGCAACCGTGCAATTTGTGATGGAGCGACCGCCCCATCTGCAAATGCACGGAGCCCTGGTTGTGCGCCACGTAGGCGGCAACGTGTACGACGTGCAGGGCATCGTGGACGACAACCCCGAAACGGTGGTCTCGTTCACCCACTGCCTGTCGGAGGACGCCCGACCGACCGTCACGTCTCAGTTGGTGCAGAACTTGGCCTCGCACCTCCTCAACACGACCGAGCGCCTGATGGGCCGACAGCTCCTCCGGGATTACCTGCGCCCTGCCCCCGAGGCCCCGACGACGCTGCCCCCCACACGGGACCGAACAAAGCCAAAGACGTAGAACCGCCGAGTGCAGAAACGACCCAGGCTGTCCGCGAGGTTACGAATCGGACTCGTCGTCCTCAATCACTTCCGCGGGCCGCACGTCCCACATCAGCATCGTTTCAATGTCCGCGTAGTCCTCTTCGACGGCCTCTTCGTCCTCGCCGCCGTAGTCGTTCGTAAAGCGATAGTCGCCGTAGGTGGTGCGCTCGAACGGGGGAAGCAGCTCCCACTCCGCCCCCTGCCGATCCACGAAGTGCTCGGGGTACGGATTTTCTTCGTCGTAGCTGGGGTGGTACGACGCGTAGGTCTTCCGGGCCTCGTAGAGGGCCGCGCGGCGGGCGCCGGCCTTGGTCTGGCTTTCCCCCTCCACGGTAAAGGGCGAAATGGTAATCCGGGCCGTCACGAAGCCATTCTCGTCCTCGTGGTATGAGGGCCGCATGACTTCAAAGTCGCCGGGCTCGGGATATGCGCTACTTTCCTTATCGGGCATGGCTGGGCAGATCGGGTCGGTACGTACAGTCGCCGGTCTCGTGATCGTATCCTTAACACCCAATCCGGACTGAGGATTCCCTGAGTTGGCGCCGGATGCCGCCCTCGCACGGAATTCGAAGGCATCTCCCTCTTTCTCCGGAGGAAACCCGAGCGCGTGCCGCGCGGTGCCTTCGATTCAGAACTGGACCGTCACGCCGATCTGTGGCTGCAAGAGCGTCGTCGTAGAGCGGCGGATCGGCAGTTCACTGTCGTCGAGGCGCCCGTTGCCGTTGGTGTCCTCCAGGCTCCCTTCAGCCAGGTACTCGGCTCGCTGTCCTACGAGATACTGCGCTCCCAGGTGGAGGCTCACCGTCCCAATCTCGGCGTCCGCCGCGGGGCGGTACAGCCGAACGTCAACGCCCCCGGCCACGCCCCCGCTCAGGGCCACGTCGCTAAAGTTTGTGGTGCTGGCAATGTCCCGGTCGTCGTTTCCGACATCCTCATCGCGCACCTTTGTCTCAGTAAAGAGGTATTTGAAGCCCACGAGGCCATCGACGTAGGGACGCACACGGCCGTCGGCCGGCTGGAGCCGGAGCACGAGGTGCGGCTCCAGAATGCTGTTGGTGGTCACCACGTCGACCGTCACGCGAGGCCCCACCGTGCCGCTGAACGGGACGGTGTCCACGGTGCGGCCGTACACCAAAAAGCCGAGATCCAGGCCCAGGACGATCGGCGTGTCGCCCAGCCGGGCCCCGCCGAAGAGCGTGCCACCGTAGCCGAGTCCGTCAATGTTGTCCCGGAAGGATTGCCTCGGCACCCCCACAACAAAGCTGGCGCGCGCCTCGCCACGGATGGATGCCTCGCGATCCGGCGACTCGGCCTGCTGGGCCGGGGCGGGGACGGCCAGCAGCGTCCCGAGGAGGAACAGAAGGGAGAAGCGAGAGGAGACCATGGGACGTGCGTGTCATGCGTTGGAGAAAAGCAAGAGGGGCCCGGACGCAGCCGCTCTCACGCCACGAAATGTAACGTCGCACCGCGTCCGGCGTGCGGTCGGTCCTGACCGTCGTCCGGCGGGCGCACTTCCGCAGAATGCTGCGACCGGAAGCGGCGCGTTATGATTTAGATCGCGCGTCTGTACTACGAAGGACGGGGGCATTTTGGTACATGGTCGCTCCCCTCTGTTTCGTGCTCCTCTGCGATGGTCTGGGACGAGAAAAAACGACGTGCCGCCTGTGCAGTAACGCTTCGTGCGGCAACGGACAGTCTTCACCGGCAAGAGGCTTTGGGGCGGACAGGCCGGGCTGCCGGGGGCGACAGATCGCTTTTGGGGACCTTCTCGGACGCGTCATCGGGCCCGTACGGCACGTCTCCTCGTGAGCCCCGACATTTGAGCCCCCACGCTCGGCCTTTCCACACGCCTCCTCCAATCCCATGAGCGACGTTGCCTTCGTGGTCGGCCACCATCCCGAGGATCTCGGCGCTGCCCTGGAGTTGGGGCCTCGGTGGTCCACCGGCCCTACGACGATCCGGATCAGGCGCTGGCCCAACGGGTGAACGAGACAGAGGCCGCGGCTGCCATTGAGCTTCACTTCAATGCCCACGACGGTCCCGCCAGGAGCCCGGAAATGCTTCACTGGCCGACCTCCGCCGATGGCGAGCAGCTGGCCACCCACCTGCAGGCGTACCGGCAGGCCCTCAGTGCCTACCTGCGAGAGGCCTCGGATTGA
>JBKHEM010000142.1:0-5708 GCA_046540815.1 Salinivenus sp. | reverse complement strand
GGAAGACCCCACGGTGAACGCCATGAATCGGGCACCGGCCCATGCCACCATGCAGTCCTACCCGACGGCGGAGGCCGCGCTCGACGGCGAGCGCGAGCAGTCGGACCGCTTTCTGTCGCTGAACGGCACCTGGTCGTTCTCCTTCGCCTCTTCAATCGACGAGGCCCCCGACGCCTTCTGGGACGGCGAGCGTGAGGGCGAGTGGGACGAGATTACCGTACCGGCCAACTGGGAGATGGAAGGCTTTGGCCCGCCCGTGTACCTCAACACGCGGTACCCATTTTCGCCCGTCGACCCGCCCCGCGTGCCCGACGAAGGCAACGAGGTGGGCTCGTACGTTCGCACCTTCGACCTGCCCGACGACTGGGACGACCAGCGAGTCACGCTGCACTTCGGGGGCGTCAGCTCCGCGTTCTACGTGTGGGTGAACGGCGAGAAGGTGGGCTACGGCGAGGACAGCCGCCTGCCCTCCGAGTTCGACGTAACGCCGTACCTGCAGGAGGGCGAAAACACCGTGGCCGTGCAGGTGCTGGCCTGGAGCGACGGCTCCTACCTGGAGGACCAGGACCACTGGCGCCTCAGCGGCATCCACCGCGACGTGTACCTGGAGGCCGCCCCGCCGACGCGCTTTTCCGACCTGGGGGTGCGTACCGAGTTCGATGCCCAATACGACGACGCCACCCTCAAAATCCGCCCGGACCTCGCGACGGGCACGGACGAGGAGCTTGAAGACTGGACGGTGACGGCCCAGCTCTACGACCCGGATCAGCAGGAAGTCCTCGACGAGCCGCTCTCCGTAGAGGCCGAGGAGATCACCGAAGAGTCCTACCCGCCCCGGGGCACGCCGCCCTACGGTCTCCTAGAGACGGAAGTCGAGAATCCCGAGAAGTGGTCCGCCGAGTCGCCCACGCTGTACCGACTCGTGCTGTCCCTCCGCTCGCCAAATGGGGACGTGGTGGAGGCCACGGCCACCGACGTCGGCTTTCGGGAAGTGGAGATTGACGACGGCCGCTTTCTCGTGAATGGCGAGCCGGTGCACCTTCGCGGCGTCAACCGGCACGACCACGACGCCCGCACCGGCAAGACCGTGACCCGCGAAGACATGGAAGAGGACATCAAACAGATGAAGCGGTTCAACATCAACGCGGTGCGGAGCGCACACTACCCCAACAACCCGGAGTGGTACGAGCTTGCCGATGAGTACGGGCTGTACGTCATCGACGAGGCCAACATTGAGACGCACCGGATCGGCGGCCAGTTGTCAAACAACCCAAACTGGGGCAATGCCCACCTGGAGCGCGCTACCCGAATGGTGGAGCGGACGAAAAATCACCCGTCCATCGTTATGTGGTCGCTGGGCAACGAGGCCGGCAGCGGCCCCAACCACGCCGCCATGGCCGAGTGGATCCATTACGCCGACCCGACCCGACCCGTCCACTATGAGGGCGCGCAGCACTTCCAGACGGAGGACCGCGGCGTAACGGACCCGCCCTACGTGGACGTCATGAGCCGGATGTACGCGACCCCCTCGCACCTGGAGGACTTGGCCGAGCGCCACAACGACAATCGGCCCATCATGCTCTGTGAGTACGCCCACTCGATGGGCAACTCGACGGGCAACCTGGAAGAGTACTGGGATGTGATCCGATCGCACCCCCGCGTCTTTGGCGCGTTTATCTGGGACTGGATCGATCAGGGCCTCGTGGAGACGGCGCCGGACGGGGAGGAGTATTTTGCCTACGGGGGCGACTTCGGAGACCACCCGAACTCCGGCAACTTCAACATCAACGGCGTCGTCTTTCCCGACCGGAGCGCCCAGCCGGGCCTCTGGGAGGTGAAGAAAGTGTACCAGCCCTTTGGCGTTGAGGCCGTGGACGCTCGGGCCGGCGAGCTGCGCATCGAGAACCGGTCTTCCTTCACCAACCTGCGCGAGTACGACGTGACGTGGGCCCTCCGCGAAAACGGGACGACGATCCAGGAGGGCACGCTCGACGACCTCGCCCTCGCGCCGGGCATCGACAAAACGGTGACCGTTCCGTTCGAGACCCCCGACCTGACGCCGGGCGCCGAGTACCACCTGGAGGTGAAGGTGCGGGAGCCGGAGGCCACCCGCTGGGCGGACGCCGGCTACACGGTGGCCTGGGAGCAGGTGCAGGTGCCGTTTGACACGCCCGATGCGCCGGCCCTTGCCCTGGACGAACTGGACGACGTGACGCTCAACGAGGGCGGCGACCCGATTGAGGTCGACGGCGACGGATTCTCGGTGGCGGTGGGCCGCGAGTCCGGCGCCCTGGAGTCGTTCGTTCACGACGGCGAGGAGCTGATTGAGCGCCCCCTCGCGCCCAACTACTGGCGCGCCGAGACGGACAACGACGAGGCCCGCGGCAATGGGATGGCGGCCCACCTGTCGGAGTGGGAGGACGCGGGCGAGAACCGCTCTGTGACGGACGTGTCGGCCGAGCAGATCGCCCCGCAGGCCGTGCGCATTTCGGTCGAGGGCACGCTGCCGGTCGGGGAGTCAACCTTCACCCACACGTACACGGTCTACGGCAATGGCGACGTGCACGTAGAGCACCACGTAGACCGGGCGGGCGACACGCCGCCCAGCATTCCGCGCGTGGGACTGCAGATGGGCCTGACCGACGCCTACGACGAGGTCGCGTGGTACGGCCGCGGCCCCCACGAAAATTACTGGGACCGCAAGCGCGGCGCCGCGGTGGGGCAGTACGAGCAGTCGCTGTCCGACTTCGTGACCGACTACGTCCGGCCCCAGGAGAACGCCAACCGAAGCGACACCCGCTGGGTCGCCTTCACCCGGGACGACGGACGGGGTCTTCTGGCGATCGGGGACTCGCTCCTCAGCGTGAGCGCCTGGCCGTACAGCCAGGAGGACCTGTCGGAGGCGACCCACACCTACCAGCTGCCGGACCGCGACTTTACGACCGTCAACCTCGACTACAAGCAGATGGGGCTTGGCGGCAACGACTCGTGGAGCGAAAATGCCCGCCCGATGCCGCAGTACCGCCTCTCGGAGGACGCCTACACGTACGGCTTCACGCTGCGACCGTACGCGTCGGGCCCTGCCACCGAGCAGGCCGAGGCGCCGGTGCCACAGGCGAACCGCTAACCATCAACGCCGCGTGCGGCGACCCCTCGTGCGATTTCGGGGCGACTCCTCGGACGCACGGGGGCTGCCGGCGGGGACCCGGCGACGAGCGCCGCCGTCCCCGTAGCAGTTCACATGTCCCTGCTTCCTCACAATGATCCTCCGTTCCATGCGACGATCGAACGCAAAGGGGACCCGTCCCGCCCGGCCTGTGGGCGTGCAGGGGGCAATTGCCCTCGGCATTCTCCTGCTGATCGGTACGCTGTGGCCGCCCATGGCCCCGGCACAGGAACAGGCCACACCGGCGCTTGAGGGCGCCTCCGTATTGGTGTTCTCCAAGACCAATGGCTACCGCCACGCGTCGATTCCGGACGGGCACCAGGCCCTCCAGGAGCTGGGGGCAGAGCACGGATTCGACGTGGAGAGCACCGAAGACAGCACGGTCTTTCGCCCGGAGCGCCTTTCGGACTACGACGCGGTCGTGTTCTTAAACACGTCGGGGGACTTTTTGGGCCCGGACGGGCAAGCGGCGTTCCGGGACTACATCCAAGAGGGCGGCGCATACGTGGGGATTCACTCCGCGTCCGCCGGCGAGTACGACTGGGACTGGTACGGGCGCCTCGTCGGGGCCGTCTTCGACGAGCATCCGGAAATTCAGGAGGCCACGGTCCGGGTTGAGGATTCGACCCACGTCTCCACCCACATGCTCCCGACCGAGTGGGTTCGGGAGGACGAGTGGTACAACTTCCGCTCCAACCCCCGCGACTCGGTCGAGGTGCTCCTCACCCTCGATGAGTCGACCTACGAGGGCGGCACGATGGGCGAGGACCACCCCATCGCCTGGTATCACACGTTCGAGGGCGGGCGGGCCTGGTACACCGCCCTCGGCCACACGAAAGCCTCGTACGAGGACCCGCTCTTTCGACAGCACGTGATGGGAGGACTGCGGTGGGCCGTCTCCTCGTCTGACGCACACAACGAATAGGGACTCACATCAAAAAATGCGTCGTGCGCCGATTGAAGAAAGACTCGCTCCCCCGCTCTGCTGCCCTGAGCGCTGAGGCCATCCCTGATCGTTTCGTTTGTAAAACCCAACCCCACGCCGTGTCCGACTCCCAACCTGCTTCCGATCCGTCCTCGCCGCCAGCCTCGCGTTCCGAAAGGGTGCCAACGCCGCATCAGATGATTCGTCCGGGGCGCTCGATCACGGGCGTATCGGCGACGCTTTTGCCATTCACCGGCGAGGGCGCTCCCGACTGGGACGGGTTTGAGCGGCACCTGGCCCGCACCGCGGAGGCAGGGCTCGTGCCGGCGGTGAACATGGACACCGGCTACGTGAACCGGCTGGACGACAAGACGCGAACGCAGGTGTTGGACCGCACGGCCCGCACGCTGGGGGACCAGCCCTTCGTGGCGGGCGCATTCGTGGACGACGCGCCCGGCGACGACCTCGATCTCGATGCTTATCGCCGTCGCATCGACGAGATTCAGCAGCACGGGGGGACGCCCATCATCTTTCAGTCCTACGGGCTGACGCAGCAGGGCCCGGACGACATTCTGGAGGCCTACCGCGTCCTCGGGACGGAGTGTCCGGAGTACATCGCGTTTGAGCTGGGCGAGATGTTTGCGCCGTTTGGGGCCATCTACGACCTGGAGACCTACGCCGGGCTCATGGAGCTTCCTGGCTGCATTGGGGCAAAACATTCCTCGCTTGACCGGGAGCTGGAGTGGAAGCGGCTGGCCCTCCGCGACGAGCGGGCGCCCGACTTCAAGGTCTTTACGGGAAATGACCTCGCCATCGACATGGTGACGTACGGAAGCGACTATCTGCTGGGCCTGAGCACCTTTGCCCCGGACCTCTTTGCCGTTCGCGACCAGCTGTGGGAAGAGGAGGATCCGTCCTTTTATGCCCTCAACGATCTGCTGCAGTACCTTGGATTTTTGGCCTTTCGCGAGCCGGTTCCGGCCTACAAGCACAGCGCAGCGTACTTTCTCCACATACGGGGCTGGCTCGACGAGGCGGCCCCCCACCCCGACGGCCAGCGGCGGCCCGAAAGCGATCGGCCACTCCTCCGCAACATTGCCGAGCGGCTCGCCGACTGGGCCCCGTGACATGACCCTACGCACGCCCTTTTTCGCTACACTGACCCCCACCAGACCGGACCCCCACCATGGAGACCGTAGATCTGGGCGATACGGACGGGCGCAGCTACCCCGCCGGACGCGTCACAAAAAATCTCGTTGGCGGCACCGCGCCGCTGGAGGCCGAGCATTTTTGCATGGGCGTCGCCACGCTCGATCCCGAAGGCGGACAGGTGCCCTGGCACAATCACCCGCAGGAGGAGGTCTACGTCCTCCTGGAGGGGAGGGGAGAGATGTGCGTCGGCGACGAGCGCCAGGAGATGGCCGCCGGAGAGGCCGTGTACATTCCCGCCGGCACGTACCACCAGCTCACAAACGTCGGGGACACGCCGCTGCACCTGCTCTACTGCGACGCTCCGGCCGGCGACGTGGACCACTGGAAGCATGAACTGAACGGCACGCTGGCAAAAGCCGGAGACGACGCTCCACCCCTCCCCGACGGCGCCCGGCGCGAGGCGCT
>JBKHEM010000141.1:0-5725 GCA_046540815.1 Salinivenus sp. | reverse complement strand
CGGGTCGTGATGAGGTCGGATGCCGGGTCCGCGTCGGTTTCGGCAAATGCGCAGGCCGCTCCCGGCCTGGGCCTGTGGGTCGCGACGGCGGTGAGCTATGGGGTGAACCCGCTCGTGCTGCCGCCGCTCGTGTACGGCCTCGTGCTGGGGCACGTAGGGGCGCCGCCGCAGGAGGTGGGGACGGGCGTCGGCATTGCGGCCCTTTTTCTGGGCGTGGTGCCCCTGGCGCACGTGGGGTGGATGCGATGGCGTGGCACGATTCGCTCGCTGGAGATCCGCGATCGGCGCAAGCGCACGGAGCCGTTTCTCGGCGTCCTGGCGGCGGGGGTGGCCGCCTTCGGGACCGTCGTGATCGTCCAAGACGAGGGACGGGGCCTGCTCCTGGCGCTCGTGGGATGTCATGTCCTCAATACGGGGCTTCTCTTTCTAATCACCACGCGGTGGAAGATTTCGGTGCACTGCGCGTCGGTGTCGGGGGCGCTGGCAACCCTCGTCTACGCTCGCCTACACGTGCCGGGCGGGCTCCTGAGCGACGGCGCGGTGGGCACCCTCGTCCTGGGCCTGGGGGCGCTGCTGGTGCCGCTCCTGCTCTGGGCCCGGGTCCGAAGCCGGGCGCACACGCTAGCACAGGCTGTGGCGGGGACGGCCATGGGGCTCGTGGCGCCCTATGCTGAGTTGTACATGATTGGGGCCGGCCTAGCGGGGTAGCCGGCTCGGTCCCTTCCCAGTATTCTCCGGAACTTCCCGTGGGCATTCCGGCGTAGAGCCTTCTGATTCTCGCCTCCGGGGTTTAGGTCGGGCGCAGGTTCCCCTCACGTGCCGTGTCAGACAGCTCCCCTCCCGCATCGACGACCGCTACGACCGTTCGCTTTCATGTTCCTGCATCGGGTCTGCCCGTCCGAGATGCGCCTCGTCTACGCTCTTCTTTGCAGCGCGTGTTGTCTCCTCCTCGTTGCTCCTTCCCACGCCCAAACGTGGGGCCGCGTCACCGGCACCGTCACGGATGCCGAGGATGCGTCGCCGCTGCCGGGCGTGACGATTCTCGTGGAAGGGACCGATTACGGCACGGCCACCAACCGTTCGGGGGAGTACACCCTGCGCCTGCCCACGGGCCGCTATGCCCTCCGCTTCTCCTCGGTCGGCTTCGAGACGCGCGTCGATTCGGTGGTCGTGACGGAGGGGGACCCGGCGCGCCTCGACGTATCGCTGGCCTCGACGGTGCGGGAGATGAACGAGGTGACGGTTGTGGACTCGGCCGGGTCGCAGGCGGCAAGCGTGTACCGGGTGGATCCGGAGGAGGTGCAGGACATCCCGACGCCGTTCAAGGACGGCTTCCGGGCCCTGAAGACGGTGCCGGGGGTGGCGTCGAATAACGAACTCTCCCAGCAGTACTCTGTGCGGGGCGGCGGGTACAACGAGAACCTCATCTTTGTGAACGGCTTCGAGGTGTTCATGCCGTTTCGGCCCCGGCAGGGCGAGCAGGAGGGCCTCGGCCTGCTCAACCCGGCCCTGGCCACGGACATGACGTTCTACACGGGCGGCTTCCCGGTGCGCTACGGCGGCAAGCTCTCCTCGGCGCTCGACGTACAGTACGCCCAGCCCGAGGACCAGCCGCTCACCGGCTCGGCCGACCTCTCCACCCTCGACGCCACCGTGCATGCGCAGTCGTCGGCGCTGGATGGCGACCTCGGCTGGGCCATGGGCGTGCGCCGCGCCCAGCCGGGTCGCTTCTTTGGGACGCAGGACCTGAAGGGCGACTACAGCCCCCGCTTCACCGACATGCAGGGTTCCCTGGTGTATCGGATCAGCGACGCCGTGTCGGTCGAGGGAATCGGCATGTGGACGGACAATGCCTTTGAACTGAAGCCGGAAGAACGCACCACCTATTTCGGCGTCGTCAGCCTGGACCCGGACCGGCCCTCCGACTTCAAGGCCCTCCGCTCGAACCTCAACGGCGCCCGGAACGACGGCTACCGCACGAAGGTGGCCGGCCTGCGCCTGAACACCGACCCCACCGACCGACTGCATCTGCAGCACAGCCTGGGCTACTTCGGCACGCGCGAGACCGAGTCGTTCGACATCACCAGCAGCCAGCGAATCTGTCAGGTGGACCCAACGGGCGGGGCCTCCGAAACAAATTGCTTTCTGATAGGAGAGTCGGAGCGGACCAGCCAGGCCAATAACCTGGTGGACGTCCGACGACTCACCGGGAAGGGCCGCTACGAGTACACGCTGAGCCGCCACGTGCTGGAAGCCGGGTGGCACCTGCGCGACCTCCAGTTTGACGATCGGCTCAACGAAAAGACGGTCATAGAAGGAGAGCGAGAAAGTGGAGTGCAGGAGCGCATTGTGGTCGACAGCCTGCGCGACCGCGCCGTCTTTAACGAGCAACAGGCTGGCTTCTTTGTGCAGGACGCGGTCGACGTGCTCCCCGAGCGCGACCGACTCGTGGTGACGGGCGGCCTGCGCTCCGACTACTACACCTTCAACGACGAGTGGACTGTCTCGCCACGGGTCTCGGCTCGCTTCGCGTACAACGACCAGTTGACGCTCACCGGAGCGTGGGGGATTTATCACCAGCAGCCGACGTACCGCGAGCTTCGAGGCACGCCGGAGGACGAGCGATCCATCAGCGACGCGCTCAACCGCGACATCCGCTCGCAGCGGTCCATGCAGCTCGTGCTGGGGGGCGAGTACTTCTTCCCCGACAGTCGGATGTACCTGCGTGCCGAGGGGTACTACAAAGACCTCGACGACATCATCTCGTATACGATCGACGACGTGCGCGTCGACTATTCTGGCGAGAACGACGCGGACGGCTATACCTATGGAGCCGACCTGCAGTTGCGGGGCGAGTTCGTGCCCGGTCTGGAGAGCCGCTTCAACTACAGCTTTATGGTGGCCCGTGAGCGCTTCAAGGAGGCAGCACTCAATCAGATAGAAGAAGACGCCCCGACAGGATTCGAGGAGGCCTTTCGGGAGAACTGGGAGGGCTTGATTCCCCGTCCCACCGACCAGCGGCACACCTTCTCGGCGTTCGTGCAGGACTACGTGCCGGACGACGAGTCGTGGAAGGTACACATCCGCCTGCTCTACGGCAGCGGGCTGCCCTACACCACCACCAATCCGGGACCAGAGATCAACGGCGCGCAGTTTCGCGTGCCGGGCGAGCGGATGGGCGGACGCCTCCCCGCGTACCGGCGCGTGGACGTGGGGGCCACGAAGGAGATTGAGGTTCTGGAGGACGGCATCTCGGCTCCCATTACCCTCGACCTCACGCTGGAGGTGCTCAACCTCTTCGACATGGACAACACGGTCGACTACGCGTGGACGCGCAATTTTGAGCGCGTGCCGAAGCGCCTCACGCCGCGCACCCTTAACGTGCGGGCCCACCTCACGTTTTAGGCCCGGCGGGGCGGAAGCTACTCCGCTCCCAGTGCGTCGTACTGCTCTTCGTCCTCGGCGGTGGCGGGGACGAGGCGGAGGGCCTGTCCGCCGCTCCGCGCCAGGTCGGCCTCAATCGTGTCGTCGGCCGTCACGAGGCCGCGACGGATGCGGTACGCGTGCGGATCGTCCTCGTAGTCGGCGTCCGGCCCGTCCTCGTACACGTGGGCAACGTACGTCTGCCCGTCGGAGAGGAAGTCGAGCGAGAGGTCAACGGTCCGCGTCTCCTCGTTGGTGATGGTGCCCACGTACCACTCCGCGGTGCCCTTCTGCTGGCGGGCGATGCTAACGTGCGTGCCGATGCCGGCCTGGAGCACGTGGCTCTCGCTCCAATCGGCGGGCAGGTGGCGCAGGAATTCGGTGGCCTCGTGCCCTTCGTAGTTCTCGACGAGATCGGCCGCCATCTGGACGGGGCTGTACAGGATGACTTCGTTGGCGAGTTGCTTCGCCAGGGTGGTGCGCACGCGATTGTCCGGCATGATCTCCTCTGGCGTCAGATTGAAGATGCCGGGCGTGTAGTCGAGCGGCCCGGCGACCATGCGGGTGAAGGGGAGGATCGTGGCGTGAGAGGGCGGGTTGCCCTCGCTCCAGGCGTTGTATTCCATGCCGCGCACACCCTCCCGGGTCATCATGTTGGGCCAGGTGCGCCGAATGCCGGTGGGCTTGATCGGCTCGTGGGCGTTGATGGCAATCTGATGCTTGGCGGCCAGCTTCACCACCTCACGGTAGTGGTTCACCATCTGCTGGCCGTGGTGGTGCACGCCCTCGGGGCGGATCATGCCCGCGTAGCCAGTCTTGACGGCGGGCACGCCCACCGAGTCGTAGAGGGCGTACGCGTCCTCCATCTGGCGCTCGTAGCTTGGCACGTCGCCGCCCGTCTCGTGGTGGCCCATGAGCGCTACGCCCCGTTCCCGACCATATTCCGTCACTTCTTCGAGGTCGAAGTCCTCATACGACTCGGTGAAGTTGAAGGCGTCCGCTTCGCCCCAGTTTTCCCAGCCGAGATTCCAGCCTTCCACGAGCACCGCGTCGATGTCGTGCTCGGCGGCAAAGTCCATGTAGCGCTTCGTGCGCTCGGTGGTGGCGCCGTGGGTCTCCTGCTGGCCCCACGAGTAGCGGCCGATGTGCATGCCCCACCAGATGCCGATGTACGTCATCGGCTCGATCCAGTCCGTATCTTCGATCTGAGAGGGCTCGTTGAGGTTTTCAATGAGATGCGACTCGACGAGGGATCCGGGCCGATCTGCAATCTGCAGGGTGCGCCAGGGGGTCTGGTGCGGCGTGGTGGCCTTCACTTTTAGGCCGTCGGGCCACGGCACGAGATTGCTTTCGAGTGTGGTCGGCTCCCCGGGGACGGCCTGAAGCGTCATGCTGGCGTAGTCGGTGAGGGCGGCTTCATGGACGGCGAGGTAGCGGTCTTCGTCTGGGCTCCGAAGCGTGAGCGGCGTGTTGACGGCGCCCGGATCGTTCTGCTTCGAGGTGCTGTCGAACGGTGTACCGTCGTCATCCTCTTCGAGGTACGAGTTGTAACTGACGGCCGACGCGCTGTCGTCGATGGCGCTGAGGGGCGTTTGACTGTAGACCCACTCGTATCCGTCGTAGTCGTCAGGAATCCACCAGCTCGTGTGGTCGTCCGTGAAGCGGAATTGGGTATTCTCCGAGGCGATACGCAGGCTGTCGAGATTTGACTGCTCGGGCCAGCGGTAGCGGAAAGCCACGCCGTCGTCGTAGGCGCGAAAGACGAGGGTGAGCTGGCGCTCCGGGGCCTCCTGCTCCTGCAGGTGCACCGTCAACTCGCGATAGTGGTTGGTGACGGACGAGTCGGGGCCCCACACCGGCGTCCACGTTGTGTCCACCTCGCGCCGGTCGGTCTCCTGCACTGCGAAGCCGCCTTGCATGGCGGGGGCGTCCGCAAACGTGAAGCCCATGGGCGAGGGGGCAACGACCGTGTCGTCATCGGCCACCACGCTGTAGTGAGGCTGACCGTCGGGGAGGGTGAGGGCAATTTGAAGCGATTCGTCGGGGGAGGACACGCGGGGGGGCTCCTCGGAAGACGAGCAGGCCATCATTGGAAGGGCGAGGGCGAGGACAAACGGGAGAAGCCGAAGACGCATGGGCGGGGGAGCAAGACGCGAGCAGGATTCGGAACAAATTTTAAGTATAGAGAAGACGCGGCCCGGTCTCAATGGACCATTCCGATCTCACGGCAATCGCATCTTAAGACTCCGACCGCACGGGGTCTCCTCAATGGGAGCAAGAAAGCATTCGTCATCCCGGACGG
>JBKHEM010000140.1:0-5769 GCA_046540815.1 Salinivenus sp. | reverse complement strand
GCGGACCGGAAAAAATTGGAACCCCTCCCCGAGTTATAAGCTAAAACGGAACGGCTTCGACTTTTCCTCACACGCTACGGATCGTGACTCCACATTTTATGAATCGATTACTCACTTACGCACTCGCTCTTTGTTTGGTGTCCGGCGTGCTCCCGGCCGCGGCTCAGTCCACGGCCGATGGGCCCTCCTCTCAGGTCAACGGCTTTAGTCGTGCTCTCGATATGGAAGGAGATCATATCTTTGCCGGGGAGCCCAACAACATACACACGCCGGGGCAGGTCTACGTCTTCGGGCAGGGGGAAGACGGGGACTGGACCCAGCGTCATGCATTGGAAGCCGACGACGGCGCTGTGGGCGATAAATTCGGCGCGGCGCTGGACGCGCACGAGGAGACCGTGGTCGTGGGCGCCCCGTCGGCCGGGGCGGCGTACATCTTCACCCAGGAGGACGGAGGCTGGAGCCAAGCGGACCGCCTCGCGCCCGCCGAGGCCGATAGCGCAGAATCCTACGGTGGAAGCGTGGCCTTTGACGGGGAGCGGCTCTTCGTGAGTGCCGAGGCGTCGGCCCAGGCCGCCGACAGTGCCGGGGCCGTCTACGTGTACGAGCGCCAGGACGGATCGTGGTCGGAGACGACAGTGCTGAGCAGTGCGGAGATGGACTCAGACAGCGACTTTGGCGCGGCCCTGGCGGCCTCGTCGGACCACCTGCTCGTGAGCGCACCGTCCCAAGACGGCGGAGCGGTGGTGGCGTTCCAGTACGACGGCGACGACTGGACCGAGACGCAGACGCTTGAGGCCTCCAATCTGTCCAGCAGTGCCCGCTTCGGGACGGCCCTGCACTGGATGGACGATACGGTGCTCGTCGGGGCGCCGCGAGATATGAGCGCGACCGGGAGCGTGCATGCGTACTCGTACAGCGAAGAGGACAGTTCGTGGACCAGAGACGAGCGCCTGCTGCCCTTCGATGGGGCATCCCGCCACCTCTTTGGCGCGGCGCTGGCCTCGTCCGGGTCGGACCTGTGGGTCGGCGCCCCCGGGGCCGACAAACAAACCGGGGCGTTGTACCGCTTTGAGCGGGCAGACGGATCCTGGTCTGGCACCACCCGCCTGGAGTACCCGGCGGCAGAGGAGCGGGACCAGCTGGCTGGCACCATTGCGGCGGGCGGCTCGTCCGTGGCCGTCGGCCTGCCGGGCGATGACTACAATGCCGGTACCATGGCCGTCTACTCGACGGACACAAACGAATGGACCCCCGACGAACCGCTGATGCCCGAGGCGAAGGACGTGCTCGCGGCGGTTACGGGGGATGCCGAGCGCTGTGCGGATGGGAAAGCCGGATCATTTGATTGCAAGGGGATCGACATGGAGGCCTTCCTCCCGATCGACGAGATTGGGGGCGACCGGGGGATCGAATTGAACGACATCTGGGGCTGGACCGACCCCGAAACAGGCACCGAGTACGCGCTTGTGGGCCGCACCGACGGCACCTCGTTCGTCGACGTGAGCGACCCAACGAATCCGGTCTACGTAGGCCAGCTGCCGCTAACGGAGGGCGCGCGGGTCAACTCCTGGCGCGACATCAAGGTGTACAAGGATCACGCATTCATCGTCGCCGACAATGCCGGGGAGCACGGCATGCAGATCTTTGATCTCACGCAGCTTCGCGACGTGGACACGGACGCGATGCCGAAGACCTTCGAAGAAACGGAGCTCTACGAGGGCATCCACAGCGCTCACAACATGGTCATTAACACCGATACGGGCTACGGCTACATCGTCGGCAGCAGTGGCGGCGGCAACACCTGCGGTGGCGGCCTCCACATGCTCGACTTAGAGGACCCAACCAACCCGTCGTTTGAGGGCTGCTTTGCCGACCGCTCGACCGGCCGCTCGGGCACGGGCTACTCGCACGATGCGCAGTGCGTTGTCTACGAGGGCCCGGATGAGGAGTATCAGGGACGCGAGATCTGCGTCGGGTACAACGAGACGGCGATCAGCATTGCCGACGTGGAAGACAAGGACAACCCGACGGCCATCTCGACGGCGTCCTACCCCGACCACGCCTACGTACACCAGGGCTGGTTCTCGGAAGACCATCGTTATCTCTTTCAGAACGATGAGCTGGACGAAATGCAGGACAAGGTCGACAACACCCGCACCCTCGTGTGGGACGTATCGGACCTCGACGATCCCCAACTCGTCAACGAGAAGCTCCTGGAAGAAGAGACAGTCGATCACAATCTCTATGTGCAGGGCGACGTAATGTACCAGTCGAACTACCTGAGTGGACTGCGGGTGCTCGACATCAGCAATCCGGAAGAGCCGGAGGAGGTTGCCCACTTCGATACGGAGCCGTTTGGGGAAAACCGAGACGCCTTTGCGGGCTCCTGGAGCAATTACCCGTACTTCGAGAGTGGCACGATTGTGGTGTCGAGCATTGGAGAGGGGCTCTTCATTCTGAAGGAGGCTGAGCAGGAGCTCTAAGCCACCCAGAGCGTTGATCGAAGGCGGGGGCGCCGTGGAAGAGCGCCCCCGTTCCTCTGGTTCTTGTCATCCGTTCCACTTGCTCTCTGCCCCCCTATGCGTCGCCTTCTTGCGCTTCTGTCCTTGGTCTGCATTCTGTTTGCCGTTCCCCCGGCGATGGGCCAGTCGTCCGGCCCTAACCTGTACGTGTGCAACCAGGGCGAAGCCACGATCTCGGTGATCGATATGGCGTCCCAGTCGGTCGAAGAGACGGTGGACCTGAAGCGCCTGGGGTTTTCGGAGAACGCCAAGCCCCACCACGTGCTGGCCGAGCCCGATGGGTCACACTGGTACGTCACGCTCATCGGAGAAAATACGATCCTGAAGTTTGACCGGGACAACGAACTGGTGAAGCGGCTCAGCGACTTCGACGTGCCCGGCCTGCTGGCCCTCCACGGGGACTCCGACCGCCTCCTTGTGGGCCGGTCGATGAGCGCAGTGAATCCGCCTCAGAGCATCGGGATGATCAACCGGGACAGCATGACGGTTGAGGAGGAGGTCGACACGTTCTTTCCCCGCCCCCACTCCCTTGTGGTGAGCGACGACGGCGCGTTTGGCTTCGTCGCCAGCCTCGCCACAAACCAGCTGATGGGGATAGACCTGGAGACGGGCGAGACCGAGTTGACCCGCCTGGGCGGCAAGTCGCAGACGCTGGTACAATTTGCGATGACGCCGGATGGCAATACGCTCCTCGCGGGCGGTCAGCAAACGGGCCAGTTGCTCCTGTTTGACGCCCGCGAGGCCCCGGCCCTGTCGGTGACCGACACGCTGGAGGTGGGCCAGGAGCCGTGGCACCCCGTCATCTCGAGCGACGGCAACACCGCCTACGTCCCGAACAAGGCCTCCCACTCGGTGAGCGTTGTGGACCTGGAGGCGCGGGCCGTCACGGAAACGATTGAGGGCGAGGGACTGGCGCAGCCCCACGGTGCGGCCCTCTCGCCGGACGGCCGGCACCTCTTCGTGTCTAACAACAACCGGAAGGGCACCTACACGCCCTCGGGCGATAATCCGGACGCCGGCACCATTACGGTGATTGACACCGACACCCACGAGATTGTAAAGGTCATCGAGGTCGGAACCTACCCGTCCGGCATCGGCACCGTGGGGGGACAACGGGCCGCGTCGATGGAATAGGGAAATCCGTTGGGGCCCCTCCGGGTCCTGCTATTGCGTGATGTGTTAGTTTAATCTGCCTCTATGCGTCGCCAGATTCTTCTTGCGGTCGGTGTTTGTGTCCTTTCGGTCGTGCTTCTTGGATGTGCGGGCGCGTCCCAGTCGGGACAGAACGAGACCTCCCCTGAGTTCCCGGAGGACTACCACCGGGTGGTCACCCCGGATGTCGTCGTGGAGGACTCCACGGGGCGTGCCATTGGCAATCCGTTCTACGGTGGGTTGAATACCCCCCGCCCCCAGTTTGTGGACATCGACGGGGACGGGGACGAGGACCTGTTTCTCCAGGAGCGCTCCGGAAAAATCACCTTTTTCGAGCGCGTGACGGAGGACGACACGTCGCGGCTTGTCTGGCGGACCGACGACTATCAGGGGCTGGACGTAGGGGAATGGTTTCGGTTTGCCGACCTCGACCAGGACGGCACGCCCGACCTCCTGGCCGAGCAGCAGTACAGCCACATCCGCGTGTACCGAAACGTCGGCTCCGAGACCGACCCTGAGTTTGAGCTGTTTACCGACTCGCTTCGCACCCCGGACGGGACGGCGATCTTTTCGGATCGCCAAAACATCCCCAACGTCACCGACATCGACTGCGATGGGAACCTCGACCTCTTCCTGGGTCGGCTCGACGGCACCATCACTCGGTACGAGGCAGAGGCGGACACGGCCGGCATGCCACAGTTTGCCCACGTAACCGACGACTTTGAGGGCATCGAGATTGTCAACCAGCAAGTTGGTCTGCGGCACGGGGCCAACACGCTCACGTTTGCCGACATCAACGACGACGATGCCCCGGACCTGTTCTGGGGCGATTTCTTCGAGCCGGGCCTCCTCCTCATCGAAAATACCGGCTCGTGCGGAAATCCGTCCCTCAGCAGCGAGCCGGAGCCGTTTCCGCCCAGCAATCCCCTTCGGACGAGCGGCTACAATGCCCCGACCCTGACCGACTGGACCGGCAACGGGCACCTCGACCTCTTCGTGGGCGTCCTTGGGGGCTCGCAGGACGCCAACGAAAGCCTCGCCGAAAACTTCTACTTTTACGAAAACACCGGCGACCGCTACCGGCTTCGCACCCGGCAGTTTACGGGCGGGCTGAATGTAGGCAGCGAGAGCGACGCTGCCTTCGGGGACGTGACCGGGGACGACGCGCCCGACCTCCTCCTCGCCAATAAAGTGGATCCGAAGCGGGGCGAGACCTCCGTGGTGTATCGTCTGAAAAACGAAGGCACAGAGGAGAATCCACGCTACCGGAGAGACGGGGTCCTCGATCTGCCATCGGCGTACCACTACGCCCCGGCCCTCGGCGACCTGACGGACAACGGAACGGCCGACCTGCTGCTCGGGACGTGGAAGGGGCGCATCGCGTACCACCGCAATCAGGGCGACGGCACGTTCGAGTCCGTCGACGAGGCCCTCGTGGAGGTTTCCGACGAGAGTCACGTCGCCCCGGCCCTGGGGGACCTGACGGGGAATGGGCGGCCGGACCTCGTGGTGGGCACGGGCGGCGGTACGCTTCAGTTCTATCGCAACACCGGCTCGGCCGACGCGCCGGAATTTACTCGAGAATCCGGGGTTTTGGAGGATGTGGACGTGGGCGCTCGGGCCTCGCCCGAAATTCGAGACCTGGACGGCGACGGCGTGCGAGATCTCGTTGTGGGAGCCAAGGAGGGGCTGTTCGTCCTTGAAAACGAAGGGACGGACTCCGAACCGAGCTTTGGGGACACCACGCGGGTTCAGAAGGAGGGCATTCCGAGTCTCGCCACTCCGGTCACGGGCGACCTGGACGGCGACGGACGCTTCGATCTGATGATGGGAGGCGAGCGGGGCGGCATCGTGCTCCTGCAGCCGGGCCGACCCTAACCGTCCGCCTCCTACCACAGCGTCCGCAGAAATGACCAGAGCCCTGACGAGCGATCCGTAGAGGCGTTGCCGTCGGACGTAGAAGCAGACGATGAGGAGGCCAGGGCTCGATTCAGGGCCGTCAGGTCCTCGCGCATCTGTCCGATAAGGTGACGCCGCGTCTCGTCCGACAGGGCGGTGTAGCGGCCGTCGGTGAGGGCCTGGAGGGCGCGGCGGT
>JBKHEM010000139.1:0-5797 GCA_046540815.1 Salinivenus sp. | reverse complement strand
CGTGTATGGAATGCCGCCCGTCTCCGCGGCGGGCCTGCCCCGTTTGGGGTCGGGCCCGCCAGGCGGGACGAGCAGCGCGCAGTGTGGGTCCCAATGGGAGCGGCTAGAAGGAGACCACGCCCTCAACCATGATCCCATCGAATTCAGCACCGGCCTCGGCCGCTCCGGTCGGGTAGTCGTTGTACGACTGGGTGACGTACTCGGTCTTCACCAGAATATTCTTGGTCATGAACCACCCGGCCCCAAGCTGCCAGCGGTCCACGCCGACATCATTCCAGTTTGGGGACTCACCGCGGCCGGCAAGATTGAGGTCACCGCTCACGGTGTTGTAGCGGGCCCCGACGTACAGATCGTCGTCCAAGAACCGGTAGACGGCTTCCGCGGCGTACTGGTTCGTGCTACCGTCACTAAGGCCGCTTCCTTCACCGGTGATCGTTTCAATCGTACCGAACAGCTCAAGGCCGCCGACCTTTACGAACGGGTTGAGCATGAAGGCCGTCACCTGGTCCCCATAGTTCACGCGGAGGCGCCCCGACCAGTCTCCGCCGGACACCACGTTGTAGTAGCGCGACCCGGCGCGGTCGCCCGAGTGCAGCTGGCCGCTGTTCGACTCGGACGTGTGGTACACCGACCCGGTCAGCCGAACCCGGACGCCGTCGGTCACCTCGTCGTCATACCCCAACTTTCCGTAAAAGGATGGCGCTCGATCGTCGGGGTTCTCCACCGTGGGGTTCAGCTGGCCGCCAAAGCCGCCAACCGCGAGAAAGCCGTTGGACTGCACGGTGGCCTCGGCGCCCACTTCGGTCGTGAAAGCATCCACGATGGTGTTTCCAACGAAGGGGTTCTGAATGGCGTCCGCATTGTCGGTGCGCCGGAAGTGCGTGTCGCCGTAGTTCGGCATGAAGTGGCCGGCGCGAACGGATACGTTCCGCATGACGCCTTCCAGCCCGTCGAAGGGAAGCTCATTCACCTGCAGATATCCGCCCTTCACCCAGGCCTCGGGATGGTGGCGGGAGGACAGGTACGTGCGCACGTGCAGCCGAATGCCTTCGGCCATCTGTGCGTCAAGGTCGAGGTTTGCCGTGGCGAGGTTAAACCCTCGGCCAATGTCGGGCAGGTCCCCGGCGTCGTTGCTCTGGGTAATGCCCTGGAGCTGCTGCGCAAACGCGCCGCCGAGCTTCACCGCAAAGCCGTCGTACGGCGTGTCGTCCTCCATGGACGGCTCAAACGTAGTGACTCCGTCCTGGCCCACGGGGCGCTTGTACCGGAGCATATCATCGGTATACTCCACCGACTGCCCGACAGCGGCCAGGGGGAGCGCCCCAACAATGAGGAGGAGCGTAAATGTGCGAACGGTGCGTGTAAAGGTATTCATAAGGGTTGAAGGAGGATTATGGGCAGAACAGCGTGTCTGACAGCCGTCGGAACCGAATGCCCGATTCCACTCCGTGTCGCGGCCAAGATGGGGCGTCAGCGGCCGCGTGTTTGACGGCGAATGCCCGACACCGCTCCCCGGGATCGCCCCTGTCGGGGGTAGGTCGTTCCCCCTGTCCGGGTAGGGCCTTCCCCCACACGATTGGCCCTCTGTGGACGCCCACCGCCGATTAGTTCGACGGTGCGTGCTGCCCGTGAGACGTGCGGTGAAGGAAGAGCGGCCCCGACACGCGTTGTAACACCCGCTCGGCCACGCTTCCCAGCGCCGCTCCGTCCACGGCCCCCGCCCCCCGAGCCGCAAGGACCAGGAGGTCGATGTCTTCCTGTCCCGCCGCCTCACCAATCTGTTCGGCCGCGGCTCCGAGACGAATCTGTCGGTCGACCGGAACCTCCTGCGCTCCTTGCGCCCGAATGCACTGCTGGAGCCGGCGCCGGGCTCGGTACTGCGGGAGGGCTGCAGGACCCATCGAGAGACGATCGCGCCGCGTGAGGGCGATGTAGGGACTCTCCTCCACAACGTGCAGCAACACGACCCGGGCGTTATAAATGGACGCCAGGCCCAGGGCACAGTGTACGCTCTCCACAGCCGCCGCCGAAAAGTCTGTCGGGACAAGAATGTGTTGGATGGTGTCCGGCGTCGTCCCCGGATGCACCACGAACATCGACTGCGTCCCGTGCTTCAGGTGCTCGCGGAGGAACGGATCGTCGAGCGGCGGGACGGCCGTCCGCGCCTCTGGCTGCCCGGCAACGACGAGCCCCTCCCCGCCCCGCGTCTCTTCAGAAGCATCCCGTGAAGCCCCCCCCTCCTCACCTTCCCGTCGCTCCCGACACCACTGCACAAGTTGATCGAGATCCGCCGGCGATGCGCCCTGCGTCGGTGCAACGTACAGGTGGGCCCCCCACGCGTCCGAAAGGCGCTCCCCTTCCCGGAGCACCGCGGCCCTCGTGGCCGGCGATACGAGACCGAAAAGTTCACCAAAGGGAAGCATAGGGGCTCTTCTGGACCGAACGGGGCGGGGCGCCAGAGAGTGCGAAGACGTGAAACTCGGATTGGGAATGAACAAACGAACCCGTTATCTTTGTTGTGGCCGGTCCAGGCCCGGCTCTCCTGTAGGACAAGACACACGGGGCCTGTGGGGCGTTCACCCACAGCCTCCCGGCCGGAAGGAGGCCGGCCGCCGTGCTCGTTTTTTTGCATCCCGTTTGCCTATGCCCGCTCGTTCGCGTCCCCTGTTGTCGTACGGCACCCTGGGGCTCCTGTCCGGGGTCCTGTTTGCGATGGACGCCTTCCTTCCGGCCCGCCTGCCCGTGGAGATGCTCCAGGTGGCCGTCGTCCTCCTCACCCTGTTCGCGGAGGGGCGCGGGCCCACCCTCGTGTTTGGGGGCGTGACCACGGCGTTCGTGGCGGGGGGATACGCCGTGCACCGCCTCCAGGGCGACACGGGGGCGTCGATTGAGGCCCTTACCAGTCACGGCATCGTGCTTCTGGGGCTGTGGACGGCCGTCGCCGTGGTGCTGGCCTACAAGCACGTGCGCCGCGCCCAGCACGAAAGCGAAGCCCGCGCCCAGGCCATTCTCGACACCACGGTCGACGGCATCATCACGATCGATGCGGACGGAATCATCGAGACGTTCAACCCAGCGGCCGAGGACATCTTTGGCTACGAAGCCGAGGAGGTCATTGGCGAAAACGTGAAGGTCCTGATGCCCCCTCCTTACCGCGAGGAGCACGACGAGTACCTCCGCAGCTACCACGAGACCGGACGTCGCAAGATCATCGGGATTGGACGCGAGGTTCGGGGGCGTCGCAAGGACGGGTCCACCTTCCCCATGGACCTGGCCGTGAGCGAGGTGGAGTTGGACGATCGCCTGATCTTTACGGGCATCGTCCGCGACATTAGCGAGCGGCGCCGCCTCGAAAAGGAGATTCTCAACATCAGCGAACAGGAACGCCGTCGCATCGGACAGGACCTGCACGACGGGCTCGGGCAAATGCTGACGGGCATCGGGCTGCTGAGTCAGGACGTGACGCGCGACCTGGAAGACGAGGGCCACGACCGGGCCGACGACATGGCCGAGATCACCGAGCACATCAAGGAGGCCGACCAGTACGCCCGCGACCTCTCCCACGGCCTCATTCCGGTCGATGTGGAAGCCAACGGCCTGCCGGAGGCCCTACGCCGCCTGTCCAAAAACGCCGAGCGGCTCTACGACGTGAACTGTGCGTTTCGGGAGGTTGACACGGCCCTCGTCCACGACAACACCACGGCCACCCACCTCTACCGCATCGCCCAGGAGGCCGTAAACAATGCCGTGCGCCACGGCGATGCCAACGGCATCCACCTGATTCTCGCCGCCGGCGACGAACAAATCCGCCTGCAGATTCGCGACGACGGGACCGGCTTTGACGTGGAAACTGTTGACGACACCGGGATGGGGATTCGCATCATGCGCTACCGAGCGCGCATCATCGGGGGCACCCTCGACATCAGTAGCACCCTCGGCTCGGGCACAGTAGTGACGTGCACGCTTCCCCGAACGGAACCGAACGGCACGGCGAACGAACCTACCCCGTCTGCGTCCACAGTTCCCTCTGCCGGAGCGTGTCCCGTCTCCTCCGGATAGCCCGAGCCCCCTCCGCCATTCCCCCTTCCGACTCCCCTCACCTTCCATGACGGACATCATCCTCGTTGACGACCACCCCCTCCTCCGCAAGGGCCTCGCTCGCACCATCGAGTCAGAGGTCGACCTGAACGTGGTCGCCCAGATGGGCAGTGCCGAGGAGGTCTTAGAGGAAATCGAAGACCTTGACCCGGACCTGGCGATCGTCGACATTTCCCTCCCCGGCATGAGCGGGCTGGAGCTCATCAAGCACCTGCAGTCCCGCAGCCCCGACATGGCAACCCTTGTGGTGTCGCGCCACGACGAGACGCTCTACGCCGAGCGTTGCCTCCGGGCTGGCGCCAAGGGCTACGTGATGAAGCAGGAGGCCGGAGACGTGATCGTGGAGGCCATTCGACGGGTCCTCGACGGGCGCATCTTTGTGAGCGACGAGATCAACGAACGCCTCCTCCAGCAGATGGCGGAAGGCGGACAGGAACGCCTCATGCAGTCGCCCCTGGAGGTGCTCAGCGACCGCGAGCTGGAGGTGTTCGAATTGACCGGAAAGGGCGCCACGACCCGGGAGATCGCCGAGCGGCTCCATCTCTCCGTCAAAACCATCGAGTCCTACCGCGCCCGAATCAAGGACAAGCTCAATCTGAGCTCCGCCAACGAATTCATGCAGCACGCCGTGCAGTGGGTCGAGAGCGAGGATGCACTCTAATCTCGTATTGCTCCTCGGCGCCTCCGACAGAGACATGAGGTCGTCACAGACAGTACGGAGCGGTTACCGGACCGCCGGGTTCTCTTGTGCGTCGCCTGTGCCCCGGTCCACATCCACCGAGGTCTTCTCAAAGTCCTCTAGCGACAGATAATCCTCCGTCTCTGCCCCGGCCAGAGGTGCAACGTACGTGTCCGGCACCGTATCCACGCGGTTGTTAAGGCGCTCCACGCTGTTGTTGTAGAACCGCTTGGCAAGCTCAATCCGGTCTTCGCAGTGCGTCAACGCGTCCATCAACTCCTGGAAGTGCTCGTCGGACTTGATCTCGGGATAGTCTTCTGCGAGTCCAACAACGCGGGTCAGGGCCCCGGACTGCTTCTGGAGCGCTTTCTCGGCCTGTTTGGGATCGGCGTCCGAAGCCGACTCGCCCAGCGATTCAGACGGAACGGCCTCGGCAACCTCTTCCTGAATCTCCTTCTCATGGGCAGCCACAGACTGCACAACGGCCGCCAGGTTCGGGATCAGATCGGCACGTCGCTGGAACTCAACGTCTAGCATTGCCCAGGCCCGATCCTCCCGGTTTCGAAGGTCGACCAGCCCGTTGTAAATGGTTCGGACGTACGCCAGACCAATGAGCACGAGAATCAACAGGGCGATCCCGGCCATCCACACTCCGTAATGGACGCCAAAGGGTGCGGTCACGCCTCCTGTTAGCACAAATATCCCGGGGGCACCGGCTCCAAACACGATGGAAAACACAAACGCAAGAAGCGTCTGTCGACCATATTTCTGAACAAGCGTCTCTTCACTCTTTGAGGAGATGAGAAACATCGGGGCGGTCTCGTCCTCCACAATCTCGGGTTCAACAGCATCCTCCCGGAGATCCGCGTCGCCAATGACGTACACGTCGTCCTTGTTGGGGATCACCCATTCTTTGAAACGCCGTCTGCCCAAAGAGTCGTCGACCTCCTCCTTCGGCCCTTTGTCGTAGTAGAGGTCATCGCCCCGGTCGACATATTCGGAAAACACAAGGTCGGCCTC
>JBKHEM010000138.1:0-5807 GCA_046540815.1 Salinivenus sp. | reverse complement strand
TCGGGGCCGGGGTCGTCTTCGTCCATGCCCGCGCCTCCACTGTCACACCCCGTCCAGGCAAGCATGCCCACGAGTAGCACGAGGGCCGACAGTACGCGGGATACGGGGTCCAAAAAAATGTTAGATGTTCGCATTGGCACGAAAGGAATCAGTAGTAGAGCAAGGAGAAAGCCGATCAGCGAGCGCAGTGGGGCTGTCGAAGGGTCCCTTTTCGTCGACACGGCCTGCGTCCTGAGTTTGCGGGCCAACCGCGTCGTGCGCGGCGGGCTGTCGTGCGCACCATCTTCGCCCACAAGGCACCTTTGCGATTTGTTTTTTTGGGTTGTTGGCGTACCTCAGCTTCCGTGAATTGGTTGTGTCCGGAGGTAAAAAAGGCGTCACACCTCCCGAGGGGGCTGCGAGATGATGGAGAGGAATCAGTAAGATGGGTTCGCGCCCCTGCCTAAGTGTGACGAACAGTCTATAAACCCGCAGTTGGGGCCGGCCGTCCTGCCCTGGTCTTTTCATCGAACGTGCGCTCCACCATGTCGACTGCTCACATCCTCCAAGCCGTCTGTGTTGCCGTGGCCTTTGTCTTCGTCGTCGGGGAGCGGGCGGCCTCCGCGCAACAGATTCACGCGGAGGTCGACTCCACCGCGAGCGAGGTGGACTACACCGGCGAGGCTCCGCTGCACGACTGGACCGGGACGAGCCGACGTGTGCAGGGGACGTTTCGGCTTGTCCCGGATGCGCCGGACAGCAGTCGGGTGGTGGTGCGGGTGCCGGTGGCCAGCTTCGACAGCGGCAACAATCGACGCGACCGCAAGATGCGCGAGGTGACGGAGGCCGACGCCCATCCGGTTGTCGAATTTCGAGGAACTGAATTCGAACCTGCCGGGTGGGGGCGTGGCGCTGACGGCCCGGCCGGGCGCTGGGCGGTCACGGGCGACCTTACCTTCCACGGCCAGACGCACGCGCTCAGCGACACGGTGCGCGTTCGCAGTGATGGGGAGACCGTGCGGGCGGACGCCGAGTTTCCCGTGTCCCTAACGCAATTCGAGGTAGAGCGGCCCGGCTTCATGGGCGTTACGGTCAAGGACACCATCCGGATTGAGGCAGAGATCGTCGGGACCCTGGAGGAGAAGTAGGCCCCCACTTCTGGAAGGGGCTTCCCACCTCTCTCACCTGAGGCCCCACCCCGCGGCGATCAACGCAGCTACCTTTGCCCCGTCGAGCAGGCCATAGCAGACGTGAGGGAACAAAGACGCGTGGCCACGCTCGCCCGGAAGGGCGGCGCTGCTCAGAATGACGTACGTGGACACGGAGGGGAGGAACGAGAAAACGAAGGCGACCGGCGCGTCTCTGCCTCGATCCGGTTCCCCTCACAGGGAGCATGGCGGGCGTTCGTCGCACGCCGGAACCAAACCCCTCGGCCTTAATTAAGACCTTTCGGTCCGAATTCCGGGGGCACCGCCGGGTCGAGCCGTCTGATTCTTCGATCCAATGATTCGTTTCCCCAAAACCGGATAAAAGACTCTTATATGTGATTCGGTGGGTTCTTTTGGCCCGCTCCGCCCGCGTCCACGCCCTTTTTCACCTGCTGCCTACTCTCATGCCGACGCCGTTGCTGAATACGTCCGTCGCCCAACTCGTAACCGACCGCCCCGCCCGAGCGCGCGTCTTCGAGACGCTCGGCATCGACTACTGCTGCGGGGGCGACCACTCCCTCGCAGAGGCCTGCCGCAAGAACGACCTCGATCCCGACACGGTCGTCAGGATGCTCGATGCCCTATCCGCCCCAACGCTCTCGGACGAGACGGACTGGACGGAGGCGCCGCTCGGCGCGCTCATCGACCACATCGTCGAGACCCACCACGCCTTCCTCCGCCGCGAGCTGCCGGAGCTGGAAACGTTGCTCCTGCGCGTGGTGGACGCACACGGGGACGAGGTCGACTGGCTCTCCCCCGTGCTGGAGGTGTTTCAGGCCCTCAAGCCGGACCTCGAAACCCACATGATGACCGAGGAGGAGCGGGTGTTTCCTTCCATCCGGGCGCTCACGGACGGCGCGGCAGGCGACGGGGTCCCTCTGGACACGACAGGCATCGACGCCATGATCAAAGAGCACGACGACTCGGGGGCGGTCCTGGAGCGCCTGCGCACCCTCACGAACGACTACACGCCGCCGGAGGACGCCTGCCCCAAATTCCGATCCGCCCTGGATCGGCTTCGCTCGCTGGAGCTCGATATGCACCAGCACATCCACAAGGAAAACAACATCCTCTTTCCTCGCGCCCGCTCCCTCGCACGGCAGTAGAAGACGCGAAAGCCCAAAAAGAGAAGCGCGACGGTCCGCCTGCGTCCCGTTCGGTTTACGCGTCCCTCCCTTCACCCGCAGCCATGTCCGATCTACCCGTTGATCTCGACCTCATCCGCCGGTACAACCAGCCGGGCCCGCGGTACACGAGCTACCCGACCGCCCCGCACTTTCACGAGGGCTACGGGCCGGACTCGTATGCCGAGGCCCTTTCGGCAGGGGACGCGTCGACGCCCCTCTCCCTGTACCTCCACCTGCCGTTTTGCCGGTCGCTCTGCTACTACTGCGGCTGCCACATGACGGTGACGCGGGACCGGTCGCGCATCCAGGCGTACCTGGAGACGCTGAAGCGAGAGATCGACCGCACGGCGACCCACTTGAACCTGGATCGTCCCGTCGTGCAAATTCACTGGGGCGGCGGCACGCCCTCCTACCTGACCGCCGACCAAATCCGCGACCTGGGTACGCACCTGAACGACCGGTTTCTTATCGCGGACGACGCGGAGAACAGCCTCGAGGCCGACCCGCGCACCCTCACGGAGGCGCGCCTGGCGGCCGCCGCAGACGTAGGATTCAACCGCCTCAGCGTGGGGGTGCAGGACGTGAATCCCGCGGTCCAGGAGGCCATCAATCGGGTCCAGCCCACCGAGCAGGTGGAGCAGGTCGTCCGCTGGGCGCGAGACTACAACTTCGAAAGCATCAACGTCGACCTCGTCTACGGCCTTCCCCACCAGACGCCCCCTCGCTTCGAGCGCACGCTCGACGTGACGGAGCGGCTGGCCCCGGACCGCATTGCGCTTTACAGCTACGCCCACGTGCCCTCCCTCAAAAAGCACCAGCGGGCCATCGACGAGGCGGCCCTTCCGGGACCGGAGGCGAAGCTGCGCCTTTTCAAGCGCGGCATCGAGCGCCTGACGGGTTCCGGCGGCTACCGGTTTATCGGGATGGACCACTTTGCCCGGCCCGACGACCCGCTGGCCGTGGCCCAGGACGAGGGCTCGCTCCACCGCAACTTTCAGGGCTACTCCACGCGGGCCGAGGCGGAGGTCGTGGCCTTTGGCGCGTCCGGCATCAGCCAGTTCAACGGCGCCTACGCCCAGAACGCAAAGGCCCTTCCCGCCTACCGCAACCGCGTTGAGGAGGGGCGCCTCCCGACATTTCGGGGCTACCGGCTAACGCCCGACGACCGCCTGCGCCGCCACGTGATTGAGCAGCTGATGTGCCACTTTCATCTGGAGAAGGCCGCGGTGGAAGCCCAGTTCGACATCGACTTCGACGCCACCTTTGCCGACGCCCTCGCCGCCCTCCGGCCGATGGAGGCAGACGGCCTCGTTGCGCTCACGCCCGAGGCGATCCACGTGCGCCCGGCCGGCCGCCTGCTCATCCGCAACATCGCCATGGCCTTTGACGCCTACTGGGCGACGGATGGGGAGCCGCCGGTCCACGCCCAAACGGTCTGACGAGGGCGTCTTTTGCATTGCGTATCTCGCCCCCGGCTCCTTGCGCACATACGCAATACGGAATACGCAATACGGAATACACAGCACGAATCGCCCAACACAACCCGGAGCCTCCCTTCTCGACTGACGCTCCCCTCATTCCCTCCCCTCCACCATGCCTCGCTCGAATCTTGATTTCGACTCACTTCCGTCCATCATTCAGGGCGGCATGGGCATCGGCGTCTCCACCTGGCGCCTGGCCCGGCACGTGGCCCGGCGCGGCGAAATCGGGGTCATCTCCGGCACGGCCATCGACACCGTGGTGGTGCGCGAACTGCAGGACGGCGACCCCCACGACCGACGCTCGGTGCTCCGCACGTACCCGGACGACGAGATTGTGGAGCACCTGCTCGACCGCTTCTACCGGCCCGAGGGGCGACCGGCGGGCGAGCCCTACGACCTGCTTCCCATCCACCGGTTCGACGCGCCGGCCCGGGCGCAACGCATCCTCGCGGCGGCCACGTACACCGAGGTGCGCATGGCCGCGCAGGGCCACGACGGCATCGTTGGGATGAACCTGCTGGCCAAGCTCAAGCGCTACTCGCTCCCCTGCCTCTACGGCGCCATGCTGGCGGGGGTCGACGTGGCCTTCATCGGGGCTGGGATTCCGCTCGAAGAGGCCCAGCAAATTCCGAAGCTCGCCGCCGGAACCCCGGCCTCTCTCCGGTTGAACCCGGACACGTCCCAGTGCGACGACCCCGCAGACGGATACACGTACGACCTCGACCCGGCCGATCTGCTCGACGATCCCCCGACGCTTGATCCGCCCGCCTTTTTTCCAATCATCTCGTCGGACAGCCTCGCGCGCATCATGGACGTGAAGCTGCCCGACGACCGGATCGACGGCTGGGTGATCGAAGGGCCGGTGGCCGGCGGCCACAACGCCCCGCCCCGCAACAAGCAGTACGACGAGAACGACACGCCGATCTACGACGAGAAAGACGTTCCGGACCTCGACCGCATCCGCGGCCTCGGCAAGCCGTTTTACCTGGCGGGCGGATACGGCTCGCCGGAGGGCCTGCAGTACGCCCACGACGTCGGGGCGACGGGCATCCAGGTGGGCTCGCTCTTCTCGCTGACCGACGAGGCAGGATACCCGCCCGAGGTGACCCGGCAGATCATCCGGGGGCTGCACACGGGGGAGGTGACCGTCCGCACCAGCGGGCGCGTGTCCCCCACCGGCTTTCCGTTCAAGGTGCTCACCGTGCCCGGCACGCTGGCCGACGAGGCGCACTACCAGCGGCGCTCGCGCATCTGCGACCTCGGCTATCTTCGCGAACCCTACGTTGACGAGAACGGGTGGCTCCTGGGCCGCTGCCCCGCCGAGCCCGTGGAGGACTACGTGCGGAAGGGCGGCGACCCCGACGACACCGAGGGGCGCGGCTGCCTCTGCAATGCCCTGATGGCCAACATCGACCAGCCCCAGCATCGCGACGGATACACGGAGCTGCCGCTCTACACCGGCGGCGATGCGCTGACGAACCTGCCCCTGGGCTCGGCCGAGGACCCGCAGTACGACGCCGACGACGTCCTCGACTATCTCTACGGCGACACCCCGGCCCTGGCCCAGGTCACCGAGCCTGTTTGCAACCCGTCGGGCTCCCCGTAACCTTTCCCCCTGTATTGTCTTTCGAGACGCCCCCCTTAGCGAGATGTTGGTTGCCGAAGTCACCAAAACAGACCTGCAGAAAACCAGATACCAGGTCGAGTCAAAAGACGACATCAGCAAGACCCGGCAAGGCTACGAGATTGAAACGACCGACGGGACGGTCGTCCAGTTCTCCGAAGCGGAGGGGAGACGATCAGCGTCGTGGAGGAGTAGGAAGGAAGCGCCGAGCTTCTCCGTCGAGCCGGGGGAAGTCCAGGGGCTGCCCGCCGATCAGCCCTTCGCTGAGATCAGCTGAGATCAGCTAATGAGAGCCCGTTTCCTGGGCATGGCCCGTTGCGATGTCCCCCGGTCCAGAAGCCGGCGGTACAGGGTGGCTCCACCTCAGGAGTCGTCCTGCGTCTCCTCC
>JBKHEM010000137.1:0-5873 GCA_046540815.1 Salinivenus sp. | reverse complement strand
CAAAGAACACATCGCTCCTCGGCCCCCTCCGTTTCGTGTCCCTCCGATCCCTCTCGGTTCTTCGCCGTTTGTACGACACGATTGCCCCGGCCTACGCGGCCGTCACGGCGCCCATTTCCTCCCGTGCCCGGCGGCTGGGCGTGCAGTGGCTGGAGGTGAAGGATGGGGAGACCCTTCTGGAAATTGGCCCCGGTCCCGGTCGTGCCTTCCGGGCGATTTTGTCGGACAATCCCTCCGGCTGGACAGAAGCCATCGAACCCACCCCGGCGATGCGACGACGGACCCACCATCAGGCCGCCCGGGTGCCCCACAGGCGGTACCGAATTCAGAGCGGGACGGTCCACTCGCTTCCGTATCCGACCGATCATTTCGACGCCCTGTTTTCCGCGTACGTCTTTGACCTCCTGTCTCCGGCCCGGCTCTCCCACGCCCTTGCTGAGGCCCGCCGCGTCGTGCGTCCGGGCGGACGGGCCGTCTTTGTCACGATGGGATCGGACGGGTCCGTCTCCGGTGGGTTCTGGTCGGCCGTCGCCCATGCCGCGCCGCTCCTCCTGGGCGGCAGCCGCCCCTGCAACCTGTCCCCCACGCTTCGCTCGGTCGGATGTACGGTCGCCCAAACAGCAACGGTGCGCCAGGGGGGATTCCCATCTCTTGTCACGAAGGCCGAGGCGCCCTCGTCGTAGCCCCAACAGCCTCAAACTGAATTTCAAATCGGACGGTTGATCGCAATGGGCTCATTCCGTATGCTTATCGGTGCTATGACGTTGACGACAGCCCCTACATCGCAGGACTGGCGCTGGTGGCCCCATTCGCGGGTCTGCAGCCACCTGCGTGTATGCTGACGCTCACGCCCAACGTATGAGTGGCTCTGGACCCGCTGCCCCGCCGACGGCAGCGGGTTTTTTGTTTGACTCATTCCCCCTCCTCCCAATGACGTTCGAGGACTTTCAGACCCACGTGGACGCGGCCCGCCGAGAGGGCGACGAATGCCTCGTCGTTCCCGTATCGGTTCGCCGCAGTGCAGACTTGCTGACGCCCGTTTCAGCGTTCCTGTCCCTGCGTGACGACACCGATCATTCTTTCCTGTTTGAGAGTGTGGAGGGGGGAGAGAAGCTGGCGCGCTACTCCTTCCTGGGCCGTCGCCCCTACCGGATCGTCCGGGCCACAGACTTTGGGGCCAGCGTCACCGTCGACGAGCGCCGCGTGCCGGCGCCCGAGGAGGAAATGCCCACGCCGAAGGGCTCCATTTTCGAGGTGCTGGACGCCTACCTCAGCCGGTACCACGAAGTGTCGATCCCCGACCTTCCGCGACTGCGGGGCGGGGCGGTCGGCTACATGGGATACGACACCGTGCGCCTCATCGAAGACCTGCCCGACGCTCCGCCCGAGGCCCTGGACGTGCCCGACGCCGTATGGGGCTTTTACGACACCGTGGCAGCCTTCGACCACGTAAAACACCAGCTGGTGCTGGTGGCCAATGCGTTTGTCGGGTCGGACACCGATCTTCGAACCGCCTACGACCGGGCCAAGTCCCGCCTTGCAACGCTCGAATCAGATCTAAAACAGTCGCCTCCCGCCCCCGCTCCGGTCCAGTGGACCGACGACGAGTTGCGATCCAACGTCGAGCGCGATGCCTTCGAAGCCGCCGTCCGCACCGCCAAGGAGCACATTCAGAAGGGCGATATCTTCCAGGTGGTCCTCTCGCAGCGCTTCGAGACCGCCTTCGAGGGCGACCGGTTCAACCTGTATCGGGCCCTGCGCCAGGTCAACCCCTCCCCGTACCTTTTTTACCTCGATCTGGACGACCTGGCGCTCGTCGGCTCGTCGCCCGAGGTGCTGGTGCGAGCCGAGGACGGGCGGGCCGAGGTTCTCCCCATTGCGGGGACGCGCCCGCGGGGCGACACGGAGGCCGAGGACACGGCCCTGGCCGAGGAGCTGCTCGACGATGCCAAGGAGCGGGCCGAGCACCTCATGCTGGTAGACCTGGGACGGAACGACCTGGGCCGCGTCTGCCGCTACGATAGCATCAGCGTGGACCGCTACGCCTACATCGAGCGGTACTCGCATGTGATGCATATCGTCTCGTCGGTCCAGGGCACCCTCGCCGACGACCAGGGGCCGATGGACGTGCTGGCGGCCTGCTTTCCGGCCGGCACCGTGAGTGGAGCGCCCAAGGTGCGGGCCATGGAAATCATCGACCGGCTGGAGCCGTCGCGGCGGGGCGTGTACGCCGGGGCGGTTGGCTACGTCGATTTCTCGGGGACGCTCGACACCTGCATTGCGATCCGCACCATGGTGGTCACCGATCAGACCGCGTACGTGCAGGCTGGCGCCGGAATTGTGGCCGACAGCGATCCGGCCCGTGAGTACGACGAAACCTGGAACAAAGCTGCTGCCCTTCGCCAGGCCATGCGTGTGGCCGCCGAGGGGCTCTTGTAACGACCTTATTGCCGCCGGGCCCCCAAACTTCCCCCCGGGCCAACGGTACCATTGCCGCATTGACACCGAACATCCCTACCCGCCATGCCAAACTCCATTAAAGAGCTGTTGCTTGGTCGGGGCTGGGCCGGAAAAACCATTAGCCGGTCCGAAACGGTCGACCGACTGAACCCCCTGATCCGGCAGCACATCGAGCTCAACTATTACTACCGGGGCGTCATCCGCGACGCCGACGACCCGGCCGTCGCAGAGGCCCTCGAGCGGGTGCAGAAGACAGCGCGGGCCGACGTGGGCAAGCTCTCCGAAACGATCCACAGCTGCGGGGGCACGCCGTACAACGGGACCGACCTGGAACCGGAGGACTTCTCCTTGGACGGCGACCAGACGGACCCGCTCGCGCAACTCCAGGAGATGGAGCAATCCTTTCGGGACGCGGTCGTGCACGAACGAAAAAATGTAGAGCACCAGATGCGCACCCGCGGGATTCTGGAGGCCCTCCGGAGCAACAGCACGGAGCGCTTGGAGCTCCTCGACGCCCTGATCGAGCGTGCCCAAACGGCCACGGCCTAATGCATCTGCTCCCCGCCACTGATTCTTTCCACACATGGAAGCCCACGCTCCCTCTTCGTCGTCCCCCGCCACGGACACCGCCCCGGTCGTGGTGTCCGGCATCCAGCCGTCCGGCCGCCTTCACCTGGGCAATTACTTCGGCGCCCTTCGCCAGCACCTCGACCTCCACACCCAGCACGAGGCCTACTACTTCATCGTCAACTACCACGCGATGACGACGGTGCAGGACGCCGAGGCGCTGCGTCAGCACACATTCGACGTGGCCCTCGACTACTTGGCCCTTGGTTTCGACCCGGACGAAGCAGCTCTCTTTGTGCAGAGCGACGTACCAGAGGTGACGGAGCTCACCTGGATCTTCTTTAACCTCCTCCCCACCAGTCGGCTGGAGAAAGGTGTGGCCTACAAGGAAAAGGTCAACGCCGGCCTCACGCCGAACGCCGGCCTCTTCAACTACCCGGTGCTCCAGGCCGCCGATATTTTGGCCTATGGCGGAACCCAGGTGCCCGTGGGCGCCGACCAGAAACAGAATCTGGAGATCGCCCGCGACTTGGCACGATCCTTCAACCACACCTACTGCCCCGACGATGCGCCCTTGTTTCCCGTGCCCGAGCCCTACATCCTCGACGACGTGGCCGTGGTGCCCGGCATCGACGGACAGAAGATGTCGAAGAGCTACGGCAACACAATTGGTATCTTCGACGAGGGCGACGCGCTCAAGGACAAGGTGATGAGCATTGTCACCGACTCCAAACCCCTCGACGCCCCGAAGGACCCGGAGAGCTGCAACGTGTTTGCCCTCATCAAGCTCTTCGCCGACGAGGACACGACGGAACAGATTGCTCAGCAGTATCGAAATGGGGGCTACGGCTACGGTCACGCTAAGCAGGAACTGCTGAGCCTGATTGAGGACCACTTTGCCGAAGCCCGTCAGCGACGCAAGAAACTAGAGCAGCGCCCCGACTACGTCCGCGACGTGCTCCGTGAAGGGGCCCGGCGGGCGCGGGAGAAAGTGCAGCCCATCATGGAGCAGGTGCGATCCCTCACGGGTCTTGTCCGCACCACGTAGACGAATCGTCCAACTGCAAGCCCCGGTGCCCTCATGATTCTGGTAATTGATAACTACGACTCGTTTACCTACAACCTCGTCCACCTCGTCGGGCGGCACACGGAGGATTTAGAGGTGATCCGCAATGACGAGCGGACGGTGGACGAGGTCGCAGCCATGGCCCCCGACGGCATCGTGATCTCTCCCGGACCGGGACGCCCCGCAGATGCGGGCCTGACCGAGCCCGTAATCCGCGAATTAGGGGACCGCATCCCCATCCTGGGCGTCTGCCTGGGCCACCAGGCCATCGGCGAGGTGTTTGGGGGTCGGGTCGTCCAGGCCCGCGAGCTCATGCACGGCAAAACCAGTCCGGTGCAGCACGACGGCGTGGGCGTGTTTGCCGACCTCGACTCGCCGTTCGACGCCACGCGCTACCACTCCCTTGTCATTGATCGGGACACCTTCCCGCACGACGAGCTGGAAATCACCGCCGAGGCCGAGAACGGAACGGTCATGGGCCTACAACACCGATCTCACCCCCTCCACGGCATCCAGTTTCACCCGGAAAGCGTAATGACCCGCGCCGGCCCCAAACTGGTTGAAAACTGGCTCCACCTGGTGTGGGACAATACCCCGCGCGCCACTCCTGCATAACGCGTGCCGTCCCCGCCGCGAGACCCTCTGCGCCTCACGTCGCACAGCCCCCACCCATCCGTGAAGGAGTTTCTACAATCCATTTCCGACGGCGACCCGCTCACCCGCAGCCAGGCCGAAGAGGCCATGCGCCAGATGATGAGCGGCGAGGCCGCCGACGAGCACATGGCTGCCCTCCTCATGGGCCTCCGCGCCCGTGGGGAGCAGCTGGACGAACTCGTCGGCTTTACCCAAACCATGCGCGAGTTCGCCATCGACGTTGAGTGCGACGACCCGCACGCCATCGACTTGTGTGGCACGGGCGGCGACGGCCCCAGTACGTTCAATATCTCCACGACCGCCTCCCTGGTGGCCGCCGGCGCCGGCGTCACTGTAGCCAAGCACGGCAACCGGTCGGTCTCTTCAAAGTCCGGGTCGGCGGACGTGCTGGAAACCCTCGGGGTGGAAATTGAGCTTGGAAAAGAAGGCGTGGAGCACTGCCTGCACGAGGCCGGCATCGCCTTTCTCTTCGCGCCGTACTTCCACCCGGCGATGAAGCACGTGATGCCGGTGCGCAAATCGCTGGGCGTGCGCACCTTCTTCAACATCCTCGGCCCCCTCTGCAACCCCGCGGGCGTCACGCGCCAAATCGTGGGGGCTTTCAACACCCAGACGGCGCAGACGATGGTGCGCATCCTGGGTCAACTCGACGCCGACCACGTCATTACGCTCCACTCGAAAGACGGACTGGACGAACTGAGCGTGGGCGCCGCCACCACGCTGTTCGAGTACGACGCGTCGGACGAGAACCCGGTGGCGCGCAGCCGTGAGGTGGGCCCAGAGAAACACGACATCGAACGCGCCGGCGCCTCGACGCTGGAAGGCGGAACGGCCGTCGAAAACGCAAACATACTGCGAGACATTCTGTCGGGTGCCGATCAGGGCCCCCGCCGCGACGTGGTGGTCTTCAACGCCGCCTACGCCCTGCACGTGAGCGACCGGTTCAGCGACCTCGATGCCTGCTTTGAGGCCGCGGAGGAGAGCATCGACTCGGGCGCCGCCCTCGACACCCTCGAGACCCTCGCCGAGGCCTCCCAAAATGCCCCCTCCGAATGAGGATTGACACGGACGCGAGGAGGAGGCTCCCTCACACGTAATCTTAGGTTCACACCAAGGTCCTTCCCCC
>JBKHEM010000136.1:0-5939 GCA_046540815.1 Salinivenus sp. | reverse complement strand
TTTGTCGGGGGCACCTCCGCGCTCGGCTCCCTCGCCGGTGCGGATGCTGAGGAGAGGGACAGTGCCTTCCCGCGCCTGACCCACGTTCAGCAGCGCTGGTACGGGGAGGACCTGGTCGTGGAGGGAGATCCGGTCTGGCCCGCGTCGGACTGACGACCGCCGCGCGCGCCCTCTCGCCTCGCCGCCCACCGCCCCGCCGCGACGCTTTCCCTCATGGCCCAACGTTCTCGCCGACGCGTTCAATTTTCCGCCCCCGAGCAGGCCGAGGTGGTGACCGAGGAGGCCCCGTCGCCTGGCCCCGGCGAGGTGCGGGTGCGCACCCGGTACTCCGCCATCAGTCCGGGCACGGAGCGCCTCGTGTACGAGGGGAACGTGCCGGGCACCCTCGACGCGGACCCCTCCATCGAGGCGCTTCAGGGCGACACCCTGTCGTACCCGCTCTCGTACGGGTACGCCTGCGTCGGGGAAGTCGAGGCACTGGGGCAAGAAGTGGGGCGCGACTGGGAGGGGGCGGCCGTGTTTGCGTTTCAGCCGCACGTCTCCCGGTTTGTCGCCTCGACGGAGGCGCTCCTCCGGCTGCCGGAGGCCGTGAGCCTTACGGACGCGGTGATGATCCCGTCGCTGGAGACAGCCGTCAACCTGGTGATGGACGGGCAGCCCATGATTGGGGAGACGGCCCTGGTCTTCGGGCAGGGCGTGGTGGGGCTGTTGACGACCCGCCTCCTTGCCGACCATCCGCTGGGCACGCTGGTGGCGATCGACCCGGTCGCCGCCCGCCGGGCCCGGTCGGAGGCCGCCGGGGCCCAGGCCGTCGCGTCCGCCGACGACCTCGATCGGGTCGACGGCTACGTCGCGGCGTCGCCGGGCGACGCGCCCGGCGCGGAGCGGGCGGACCTCGTCTACGAGCTGACGGGGCGGCCCCGCGTGCTGGACGAGGCGGTTCAGCGGACCGGCTTTGCCGGGCGGGTCGTCGTCGGGTCGTGGTACGGAACGAAGACGGCCCCGATCGACCTCGGGAGCCACTTCCACCGGTCGCGGATCCGCATCATTTCCAGTCAGGTGAGCACGATCGACCCGCCCCACCGGGGCCGGTGGACGAAGGACCGGCGGATGTCCGTGGTCCTGGACCTGTTGCCGGAGGTGGCCCCCAGCGAGCTCATCACCGACCGGTTTGCGGTGGAGGAGGCGCCGTCCGCCTACGAGCAGCTCGCCAGCGGCGCGTCGATGCTCCAGCCCATTTTTACGTACGAGTAGGCTTGGCCCCGAGCGGCCTGAGCCCCAATCCCGTTCCGTTTTTCCTCACAGTCCACAATCGAGTCGCATGTACGAGCTTATGGTCCGTCGGGACTTCGTGGCCCAGCACTACCTCACGGTGCCAAACTGCGGTCCCGAAAACGAATGGCACTCTCACCACTTCGAGGTGGAGGTGTTGCTCGAGGGCCCCTCCCTCAACGACAACGGGTACCTCGTCGACATCGTGGAGGTGGAGGAGGCCCTCGACGCGCTCGTGGACCGGTACCGCGACGCGACGCTCAACGACCTGCCGGAGTTTGAGGGACTGAACCCGAGCATCGAGCATTTTTCGCGGATCTTCTGCACCTCCCTACAAGAGCGGCTCGAGACCGATGGGCTGGACACCACGGTCAAGATCTGGGAGGACGAGGATGCGTGGGCCTCGTACAGCGCGTAGACCGTTCTTCTGCGACTTTGCCCCAGGGTTCCGATGCGGATCGGCCTCGTCGTCTACGGAGATCTGGCCCAGGTGTCGGGCGGCTACCTCTACGATCGCAAGCTCGTTGAGCACCTCCGGGGGCGAGGGGATGAGGTCGTCGTGTTCTCCCAGCCGAAGCGCCCGTATCCGCTGGGCCTGGTCGACAACCTGGACCCCTCGTTCTGGGGCCGCCTCTGCTCCAGCAACCTCGACCTCCTCTTGCAGGACGAGCTCAACCACGCGTCGCTCGCCCTCGGCAATACCTGGCTTCGGGGGCGCCTTGACGCTCCCATCGTCGCGATCGTGCACCACCTGCGCGCCCGGGAGCCGCAGTCGGCCTTCTCGGCGGCCGTCTCGCGCACGCTGGAGAGGCGCTATCTGACGGCCACGGACGCGCGCATCTACAACAGCCGCTCGACGAAGCGCTCCGTCGAGGCCCTGGCGGGCACGCGGCCCTGCGTCGTTGCCCGCCCCAGTGGGCGCCGCTTCGGGCCGCCGGTCTCTCCGGACTACGTGTCCGAACGGGCCCGCGCCGGCGGGTCCCTCCGGCTGCTCTTTATTGGCAACCTCATTCCGCGGAAGCGCCCGCACCTGTTGATCGAGGGGCTTGCCCGGGCCCAGTCGGCGCGCTGCAGGCTGGAGATCGTGGGCGACCCGTCGGCCGACGATGCGTATGCGGCCACCGTGCGTCGGTCCATCCGCCGGCTCGACGACCCCTCGCGGGTGACCCTGCACGGGCAGGTGCCCGACGAGAACCTGAAACAACTGCTCGACGCCTCGCACGCGCTGGCCGTGCCGTCGGCCCACGAAGGGTACGGCATCGTGTACGTTGAGGCGATGGGCCGGGGCCTTCCGGTCCTCGCGAGCCCGAATGGAGGCGCCCGGGACGTGGTCGCCGACGGCGACACTGGGTACTTCGTCGAGACGGCGGCCGACATCGCGGACGCGGTCGACGCCTGGGCCGCCGACCGCGAGCACCTCGCCGCGATGGGCCGGGCCGCGGTGGCCCAATACCGGGAGACGCCGACCTGGCCGGAGACGTGCCGCCGCATTGCCTCGTTTCTCGATCGCATCGTACGCCACTCCTCGTCTTAACGCACCCGCCCCCCGTGTCCGAACCGGCCACCTACAGCTATCCGCGCTACCTGGACGCGAAGCGAACCGTCGACGCCCGCGCCCTGAACCGGCGGGTCTGGTCCCGATTCGTCGACGCCCTTGCCGCCCGCGGCTCGTTGCCGGTCCGCGTCCTGGAGGTCGGAGGGGGCGTTGGGGCCACCGTCGAGCGAATCGTGGAGGCGCTCGCGTCGCGGTCCGTGGACGCCCTCGACTACACCTTCGTCGACATCGAGCCCGAAAACGTTAAGGCCGCACGGGCCGGGCTCCGTGCCTGGGCGGAGGGCCGGGGGTACAGCGTCTCGGAGGGGACGCCACAGGTCTGGACCGACGGCCCGGTCGAGGTGACCGTCCGGTTTGTGGTGGCTGACCTGTTCGACGTGGCCGACGCCTACGAGGGCCCGCCCCACGACGCGCTCGTGGCCCAGGCGGTCCTCGACCTCATGGATATTTCGGACGCGCTCGACGCACTCGGGCCGCTGCTCGCCCCCGGCGCCCTGTGGTATCTGCCCATTCACTTCGACGGCGTGACGGCCCTGGAGCCGCGGGTCGATGCCGAGCTGGATGCGCGCGTCGAACGGCTCTTTCACGAAAGCATGGCCGACCCGGCGGGCGGGCGGTCCGGGGCCCGCTGCGGGCGGCGCCTCCTGCGCCACCTCCACGACTCGGACGCCGCGCTCCTGGCGGCGGGCTCTTCAGACTGGGTCGTCGTGCCGCGGGACGGGGGCGGCTATCCGGGCGACGAGGCCTATTTTCTCCACCACATCCTGCACTTCATCGAGACGGAGCTTGCGGGCCACCCCGAGCTGGACGCGGGGGCGTTTGCGGACTGGGTCGCCACGCGCCGCCGACAGGTCGAGACGGGGCAGCTGATCTACATTGCCCACCAGCTGGACGCGCTCGCCCGAAGCCCCTGACCCTTTCCGCCGATACGGGGGCCCCGGCCTCGTGGCGGCGGGCCCCGTCAAATGCCTCGGCAAATTACGTGGCGGTTGCGGGGAGCAGGACTCCACCCGGCTGTTTTCAATACAGGACACACGGCAGTCCGATCCGGGTCCCGCCACACGTAGAGGGGCGGGCCCTCGGGGGACGGGGCGGCAAGCAGCGGGTCCAGCTCGATGTATTCAAGGCCGTATCGCCCAAGCTCCAGCCCCTCCATGATGGACGTCAGGCGGACGAGGATGTGGGCGCTGCCGGTCAGGACGCCTGCGACGCGGCACGGAACCAGGCGGCCAATCTGCCTCGCGTCGACCCCGACGATCTCCGCTAGGCCGACGACAACATGTGGGGCACGCCCACCCGCTTCTAGAACATGGCCGCGTAGGTCAAGCAATTCCTCGACGCCCTCGGCGGCATGTGGTTCGAGGAGGAGCTGGAGGGAAAGCCGACCGGCATGTTTCTCTCCACCCGCTCCATCCACGGCGGGTACGAGACGACGATTCTCACGAGCCTCGCGCCGCTAGTTCACCTCGGAATGGTCTTCGTCGGTGTACGCTACTCGACGAACGACCAGATCATGACCACCGGGGGCGTGGGCGGATCGCCGTACGGCCCCTCGACCATGCCGCGCAAGGCGTCCAACGTGGAGGCCCCGACGCCGGAAGAGATCGAAACCGCCCGGTCGCTGGGCCGCCGCGTAACCCAGGTGGCCCGCCCGGCTGCAGGCAACAGAACATCCGTTCGGGCCGGAAGAACCTGCCGCATAACGGGGACGCAGGCCGTCCGAGCCGCCGATTCTGGCCCGAACGCCTCCCCACACCCCACATCGTTCCTCTCACGAACTACCCCCCAACCCATGACGCTCCAGACCACTTCCCAACAACGCGAGACGAAGACCCAGAATGGGGTCCGCCTCCGCCCCAGCGAGGCCCAGGGCGCGTAAGACCTCGGGGGGTCGACCAACGACCTCACGTTTTCTTTCGCCGACTACCACGATCCGCACTGGATGGGCCTCAATCCGCTGCGGGTCCGGATCGAGAGCCACATCGATCCGCAGTCGGGATTCTCCGAACACCCGCACCGCAGCGTCGAGATCCTGAGCTACGTGCCCGACGGTGTGCTCCGACACAACGACAGCTTCGGCCACGAGGCCGTCCTCCACGCCGGCGAGATGCAGCTCATCAGCGCCAGCCGACGGGAAATGATCCACAGCGAAACCAATCCTCATGGGGACCCCGAGGCCCACTAAGAGCCGCATTCTCATTACGAGTCCCAATGGTGCCGCTGCTTAATCCACACGAGACCGCCAGATCCGGGCGCCTTTGCAACGTCTACTGAATGGTAGACGACTCCACTCTCTGTGCTACCACGGACAGGGAAGCCAAAAGAGGGGACGGAGCACACCAGGACCGCATGCTGCCGCCATGAATGTTCACGTCCTTAGAGAAGCGTCTATTTGTGCGCGACCCGCGCTGGAGGGAATGACAAACGACCGGGGATCTTCATTCCTGCCTGGCCTCATCCCTCTACATTCCGGCCCCAGCAATCCCCACTGACTTGGCCCTCCTGAATGGCGGCTCCGTCCCGAGAGTCGACATCACGTCCGTACCCGCTAATACCTCCACCCCCTACCTGTCCCTCGGACTTCAGGGGCCCTGGCTCCTTTTCCTCTTTTGCCATCAACACGACGTACTCCTTATGTCGGACTCTTCCTCCCGAAGCGCGTCGCGCCGACAGTTTCTACAACAGGCAGGAGGCGTGGCCGGTCTCACCGCCCTCACCGTCGCGGGGTGTGACAGCGGCGGAAGCTCGGCGCCCGATCCCGAAACGGTCTCATTCGATTTCTCCAACGACTTTGGCGTCCTGAACTACGCCTACGCCCTCGAGCAACTTGAAGCCGCCTTTTACGCTGAGGCCACCGCCAATTTCTACGGCGATCTCAACTCGGTCGAAGGGCAGTATTTCCAAGACCTCGCCGCCCACGAAGGCTTGCACCGCGACTTCCTCGCCGCTGCCATTCCAGCACTGGGAGGCGAACTGATTTCGGACTTGGAGGTCGACTTCAACGATGTCGATTTCGGGAACCGGAGCGAGGTGCTCGCGACCGCCCGGCTTCTCGAAGACACGGGCGTCCGGGCGTACAAAGGTCAGGCCCCGATGCTCGCTGGCCAAGACC
>JBKHEM010000135.1:0-5953 GCA_046540815.1 Salinivenus sp. | reverse complement strand
CAAACACGGCCCTGAAGGGCAGGCCTCGCTCCGGCGGCGTCGCGTTTCGAAGCACGACCACGTTGCACGTCATGGCTGTACGAGAATTTCGCTTTCAGGGCGTCGCGCCGGGGGGCCAGCCCGTGAAGGGCACCGTGATGGCCCCCTCCAAGAGCACGGCGCGGAAAAAGGTTGAGCAGCTGGCCGAGGAGCACGGCTTCAACCCGTCGGAGCTGCAGAAGCGCCAGACCTTTCTCTACAAGGTGCGCCACCCGAACGGGACCGTAAAGCAGGGCGAGCAGAAGGCCTTCACGCGGCAGGAGGTGGAGGACGCCCTCGAAAAGATGGACCTGGAGGTGATCCGGGTTCAGAAGAAATGGTTCGACTTCGAATGGTCGCCTCCGCAGTCGGACCTCATCATGTTCGTGCGGCTCGCGGCCAACCTGCTCCGCGAAAACCTGCCGTTCGACGAGGTGCTGGAGCTGCTGGTCAACGACGTGTCGTCCAAGAGCTTGCAGCAGGTCATCCGCGACCTCAACACGGACCTGAAGGGGGGGATGGACCCCGAGAAGGCCTTCAACAAGCATCGCGGCAAGCTTGGCAAGTTTACCGCCTACATGCTGGGCATTGCCTCCAAGAGCGGCAACATGGCGGAAATCTACGAGTCCACGGCCCGCTTCCTGGAGCGCAAGGACGAATTTAAGTCCCGCGTGCGCAGCTCGATGATTATGCCGGCCGTGACCACCCTCGGGCTGATTGGGGCGCTGATCTGGTACATCTGGTACATTGTGCCGGCCACGGCGGGCCTGTTTGAGGGGATGGACGTGACCATGCCGCCCCTCACGCAAATGTCGCTCGACATGGCCGCCTGGCTCGACCAGAACTGGCTGTGGCTGGTGATCGGGCTGGCGGTTCCCATCGCCGGGTTTGTGGCGTGGGCCCGAACGGATCAGGGTAAATTTTACATCCACAAGTACATGATACGCATTCCCGTGATCGGGAAGCTGCTGCACAAACTGAACATCGAAATTTTTTGTCGCGTCTTCGCGATTCTCTATTCCGGGGCCGGGGACAACCTGCGCGTGATGCGCGTGGCGGCGGAGGCCTGCGGCAACAAGTACATGGAATACCGCATTCGCAACATCACCATCCCCATGATGGCGGCGCAGGGCGCAAGCCTGGTGCGGGCCATGAAGGCCAGCGGCGTCTTTACGTCGATGGCCGTCACGCGCTTTAAGAGCGGGGCCGAGACCGGCACGGTGAAGGACAGCGCCCGCCAGATGGCCGACTACTACGAAAAGGAAACGGAACTCAGCCTGGACGCTGCGGTGCAGGGCATCCAGACGGCCGTCTCCATCATCATTGCCATCGGCGTGCTGTTCCTCACGATCCTCTCGGCAGAAATGGCCTTCATCCAGCCGTCGCAGGCCGACATGATGGGCATGTGATCCCGCTCCAGGTGCTCCCCCACTGCTCTCCCCCCGCTGATTCCTGGCCCCATTCATGAGCCCAGGCTCTGATTCGTCCATCTCGTCCGGGTCGCCCGAAGAGGGGACGGACCCCTCTGCGCCGGTCGCGCTGCACCTGGGGCCGGTGGACGCGCCCCGGTTTGCGACCCCGCCGTTTGCGGGCCGCCGCCCGTGGAGTCAGTCCGAGGCAGAATCTCCCGACGCCCGTCCCTCGGATCGCGCGTGGACGAAGGACGATGCACCGGGAGAGACCGGAGATAGATCGGGGCTCGGGGCCCCGGAGGCGGAGGGCGAAGACCGCACGCTTCGGCCGTCCGACGGCGACGGGGCGCCCTCCTTGCTCCCGGAGCTGGACGCCATCGAGCAAAACCTCGACGCCGACCGGATCGACGAGTACGCCTCCCGTATGGCGTCGAACCGGTCCCTCTCGGTGGGCACCAGCGATCGCGTGGTGGAAATGCTGCTTCGCCGCGGACAGGTCGACGAAGAGCAGGTGCGCCTCGCCATGAAGCGGCGCGACAATCAGCATCCGGACGCGGCCCTCTGGCGCGTGCTCGCCACGATCGACGGCGTAGACACGGACGTGGTCTACGAGCGAGCGGCCCGCATCTACGCCTTCAAGGTGGTCGACCTGGAGGAGCAGAGCCCCGACCTGGAGTTCATCAAGTCGATGATCGAATCGTTCGAGGAGGACGATCAGGAGCGGCTGATGGACCTGGGGGTGGTGCCCTATCGCCGCGAGAGGCGCCGCGACGGCGGGCGAACGGTGCACTTTCTGACCCACGATCCGATGCGGCCCCAGGTGCATCAGGCCGTGCGTCGCCTCGGACTGAACAGCTTCGAACTGCAGTACGCCCCGGAGTCGGTCGTCAACGAGCTGATCTCCGACGCGCTGCCGCGGGACAACGAATACCTGCAGCGCCTCGCCCAGGAGAACGCCGTAGACCTCGGCCAGAGCTTTGAAGAGGAGGAAAAGCTGGTCGACGAGGAGAGGCTGGAGGAGGAGATCAACCGGTCGACCCTCATCAATCTCTTTGAGGCGACCCTGGTAGAGGCGGTGCGCGAGGGCGCCTCCGACATCCACATTTACCCGAACGCCCACAAGGAAGTGGAAATTCACTTCCGCATGAACGGGCAGCTCAACCACTGGCACACCGAAAACCGGGTACACCCGGAGGCGCTCCTGTCGGTGATCAAGGACAACTGCCAGAACGTCGACCGCTTCGAGAACGACGCGGCGCAGGACGGCTTCATTCAGCGCGACGTGGACGGGACCCGAATCCGGTACCGGGTCTCCATCATGCCTCTTGCCAGTTCGGACCAGGGCATCAACTCGGAGAGCGTCGTGATCCGGGTCCTGGACGACCGCAAGGTGATTACGGACCTGACCAAGCTGGGCCTGGACGACCGGGCGCTCGACCGCTTCGAGCATGCCATTAATCAGCCGTACGGCATGGTCATCCTCACCGGGCCCACGGGCTCGGGGAAGAGTACGACCCTTGTGGCGGCGCTCCACGAAGTGATTGGGCCGGAGGAAAACGTGCTCACCGTCGAGGATCCGGTGGAATACATCATCGAAGGGGCGCGCCAAATTCGCCTGAGCGACAAGCTGAAGCTCAAGGATGCCATCCGCTCCATCCTGCGCCACGACCCGGACACGGTGATGGTCGGGGAGATGCGCGACCGGGAGACGGCCGAGCTGGCAATTAAGCTCGCCAACACGGGCCACCTCACCTTTTCTACGCTCCACACGAACGACGCCCCGAGTGCGGTCAGCCGGCTCTACAAGATGGGCATCGAGCCCTTCCTCATCGCCTACGCCATCAATCTGGTCGTGGCCCAGCGGCTGATCCGCACCCTCTGCCCCGCCTGCAAGCAGCCCAACCCGGAGCCGGATCCCGTGAAGTTGCGCCAGCTTGGGTTCTCGGAGGAGGAGCAGGCCAACAACACCATCTACGTCCCGGGCGACGAGGACAGTTGCAGCCGGTGCGGGGGCACGGGCTACGACGGCCGTCGGGCCATTGCGGAAGCCCTCCACTTCTCGCAAGACATCCGCCACATGATCGTGGAAGCAGACGAAATGATTGACGAGGATGCCATTCGTCGGCACGCCGAGAGAGAGGACGGCATGCGCTCGTTGCAGGCCTCGGCCCGCCAGGTGATCCTCAATGGCGAGACCTCCGTGCGCGAGATGATCCGGGTGGTGGCGACGTAGCGGGCCGACAGGGTATAATTTTTGTGTCCGAACGAGGCACCGGCGTCCCCTCGTCTCCGAGAGAGGAGCGGGCCACTAGACTAGATCCTTGTTGACCGATGCAGCAAACCCTGCTTTCTCTACTGGCGCTGCTGATTGTTACCCTCCTGAGTTTTAGTCAGCAGCAGTCCAGCATTCAAGGGCAGCAACAGGCCTTTCGGGCCGAACTGGAGCAGATGGCGCTCGGGGTGGCCATGCAGACCGTGGCGGTTGTGCGGGCCCGGGCCTTCGATCAGGCCGTCTTGGGACTGCCGGACGAAGAGTTTGCCGATCCGAAAGAGGACAGTTTTGCGTGCAAGGAAGACACCAACTGCGACGTGGACAGCGGGGATGAGAGCAACAGTTTCGGCGTGGAGGGCAACTGCCGCATCCATCCGGACGCAGACGGACGAAATTGCAACGTGATTGAGGAATTTCACGAAACCACGGGCGAGGTGCCCTTCCAGATTGCGGAGGGGACGTTCGCGTTCGACGTGGAGATTGAGGTGCACTACGTGTGTGAGGATCTCAGCCGGGCGTCTGACGGCGGGTGCACCCCGCCCACAAACCGAAAGGAGGTGGTGGTGTCCGTGCAGGATGTTGGCGCTGAAGGAGCTTTGCCCCGGCTTCCCCGGCCGATCGAGTACTCTGAAGTGATCACGTATCCGTAAGTCGATTTCCTCCTGTCCTCCCTGAACCGGACCCGCGCAAGCGATGCCATTTCTTTACGACAACCTTACGGCAACGGTCGCGGGCCTCACGGTGATTCTCATCCTGGCGTCTCTCCAGATGCGGATGACGAAGTCCAGCGTCACCCAGACTGGCCGAAAGGCGGCCCTAAACCAGGCGGAATCTTTTGCCACGTGGCTGGAGGACGACCTGGGGCGAATGGGCCGCAATCGAGAAGAGGGAGAGGTGTTCTCAATGGGATCTCGGTCCGACGAAGAGGCGTCGCCTACGGGGGCAGTGCTGAGAGACTTCACGTTCTACTCTGAGGACGACACCGGAACCGAAACCACGGTCGAATACACGATCGAAGAGGAGGACTCGGACGAGCAGACCCTCTACGAGCTTACTCGGAATGGAGGCGACGGGCAGGCCACGCGGCTTGGCTATTTTGACGTTCGGTTCCTGGACCGGGATGCGGAGGTGATCTCAAATCCGGAAGCCAACGAGGGGCGGATTCAGTCGGTGCGGGTGCAGTTTTCGGTCGTCGCGCCATTTCAAAACGACCAGACGGACGTCGGGGAGGTGCATCGGATGGTCGTGGTCCCGTACGCCCCGGCGCAGGGATAGAGAGACCGAGTTCCCATTGTATCGGACGTGGTGGTTTGTGGCGAGGCGCCGTGTGAGCAGCCGGGATCCACAGGATGTGGTAGGTCGATTTTTAAAGTCCCACCGTGTATATTCCTCCACCGATGAGTGTAAATGGTACCGGTTGACGGTCCGCACGTCACGTACAAGGGCCAGGGGCCGATGGCACTGTCTTTGATCCTACAAAGTCACACTGTCGCTGTCAGAAGGTTTGGGGGGCGCGTGGGCATCAACTCCTTTCACGGAATCCTGCAAGTTCATGGGAAAGTATGTTTTGCTTCTCACTTTTGCCGCGCTGCTGGGAGCGACCTATTTCACCCAGTCGATGAATCAGACGTCGAATGCTGCGAGCGAGGACCAGGCGGAGCGCCAGGAAGAAGTTCTTGCCCGTCAGGTGGCCCGCTCCGCGTTTAGCGATGGAATGAGCGACGTGAAGCGGAACTTTGACGACATCACGGACGGTGAGACGCGCCGTGGCACGTACGAGGATGGTACCTACGACCTTTCGTTTGCTGTGTCCAAGACGGGGGATGGCGAGCGGGAGGTGACAGTAACGGCTCGGGGCACCTACCCGGCGGAGGCCGAGGCGGGGAGTCGACAGGCGACCTACTATCTCTCGGGCACAGCCACGCGAAGAGGAAGCGTAAGCTCAGTGTTTAATGCAGTGACCTCAGCGGGAGAGGCAGAATTTGAAATCAATGGGCCAGGATGCAGTGGGGGGCCCTGTGTGTCCGGAATTGATGCGGGAGATGGAGACGACCGACACGGAATCAGCATGCCTGAATTGGAAAATCCGGGCGAAGAAGAGGATGAGATCTGCGAGACGTTTAGTCAGAAAGTGGTAGGAAAAGAGAGTGGGTGTGACGTGAAGAGCCGAGGGCAGGCGACGGACGAATGGGTGCAAAAGGAATTCGAGCAGGTATGGAAGGCTGTCGAAACATTAATCAAAGAAGACTCG
>JBKHEM010000134.1:0-5963 GCA_046540815.1 Salinivenus sp. | reverse complement strand
TGCCCAGGGTGGATTCGAACCACCAGCCTCCCGGTCCAGAGCCGGACGCTCTGCCGATTGAGCTACTGGGCAGTCGGCAGCCGCCGGGCCGTGTAGCGCGACGGACATAGAGAAATGGCGTGCTCAGCCGCCCGGTTCCGGCGTGTCGGTACTGGGCGGGGGTTTGACGGATGCTTCACCGTCCGCGGAGCCGCCCGAGGCTTGCGGCTCGGTCTCCGGGGCGACCCATGCCGCGGCGGCCGCGTCGGTGTCGGCGAGGCCGTCCACCTCGTGGAGGGACGTTCCTCGCCACTCGGCAATCTGTGCGATGATTTGTGCCCGCACGCGGCGCTGCAGGGCCCGCGCCTCGTCGAGCGAATACGGCTCGGTGGGCACGGGGGGGAGCACCTTTACACGGATGGCTTCGGGGTCGGGGTTGAACCAGATGGAGTGTTTGGGAAGGGCCTCGTGCGTGCCGTCGACGGCAATGGGGAGAACGGGCACGTCCGCCTTGATGGCCAGCCGGAAGGCCCCGTCCGAGAACCGATGCACGCGCCCGTCCCGCGAACGAGTGCCCTCCGGGAAGAACATGACGCTGCACTGCTTGTCCAGGTACTCGTGCGAGGTGGAGAGGACGGCCGCGCGGCTTCTTTTGTCGCTTCGGTCCACGCAGATGTCGCCGCTGAGGCGAAGGAGCCACCCGGCAAACGGGAGGTCGAAGAGGGCCTTTTTGGCGACCCACTTCATTTCCCAGGGCACGTGGGAAATGATGGGTGGGTCGGCCTGCGAGAAGTGGTTGCCCACCACGACGTACGGATTGCGTGGGTTCTCGGGGAACGGGCCGTCCAGCTCGATCTGCCAGAAGGGGTTGACGTATGTCAGCAGCCGGCCCATGATGCGGAGTGTGTAGCCGGCGTAGTAGTGCGCGGGGTCGCGGTCGACGAGCCGGGCCACGGCCATCACGGGCACCCACAGCACGATGATGGTACCAATGGCGAACCAGACCCAGAGGGAAACCAGAACGGAGCGCACGGGCCGCAGGAGGCAACGAGGAAATATCGACGTAGGGATCTACTTTCCTCACCGTTGTTTTGGTTCGGCGATGGGTAAGTGTGGAGGTTCGGGAGTATGGGGGTGTGGGGGAGAGTGCTGGCTTGACAGGGACGCTGTCGTTTCCGGCGGGGCCGGGAGAGGAGGGCGGTGCGGGCGAATAGGGGGCGAGGGTGTGAATCCACGGCGGCTTTGCATCGGTTTCCCATCTTCTGTGTAGAACGGCTCTGCAACACGCTGTCGCGACCTGGCCTGTGCGTGCCACCATCCGTTGATGTCCGACCCGCCCGACATTCTGAAGTATTTTCACCAGGAGCCCGTCTTGGTGGAAGGCCTGACGCCGAATCGGGACCCGGACGCCCGGCGGCGAACGGATCGGTCGCCCCCGCCCGACGGGGCCGCAGGCGCACTGGACGATCCGTTCGATACGGAAGAGGCCTTCCGCGGCTATCTGGCGGGGACCAATCGGGTCGACGACCGCGTGGGCCTCACGACGCTGCGCGCACCAGAGGGGTACGTGCGTCCCCTACTCGACGCCCTGGGCCGGGCGTGGTGGGGCCGGGTCGGCTCCGACGGCTCCGTAGAGACGCTGACAGGCGACGGGGTGCGACGCGCACTCCGGACCCCGGGGCGCACCGCGGTGCTCGTAACGGCCGAGGCGCCCGTCGCCCCGACACAGATGGCCGCCGTCACAGGGACCGACCGTCGGGCAGCCCTCTCGGCCCTCCGCGCTCTTCTCGACGCGGCCCACGTTGTCTTTTTTCCCGAGCCGGCCCACGACGGACACGACTGGAGCTTCTGGTCGGCCCACCCCATGCGGGACCGTCTCGTCGCAGCGTTTCGGGCCCACCCGGCCGATGCGACGCGCCGGTTTGTTCTTCCCCACGAGTACGCCCGTTCTGAGTCCAAATTCTACTTCGACACATGGCAGCTGACCGAGACGTCTCGGCTCCCCGACTACATCGAGGAAGTGTAGCGCCGGCCGGGGACCACGGGCACGAGCACTGGATGGAGCGGGCGCTCGGCCGGGCGCGGGAAGGGGCAGGGCACGTGAGTCCGAACCCGATGGTCGGGGCCGTGCTCGTGATGCCGGACGGGACCGTGCTGGGCGAGGGGGCGCATCGGCAGTACGGCGGCCCGCACGCCGAGGCCCGCGCCATTCAGGATGCGGAGCAGCGGGACGGGCCCGACGCGCTCCGAAATGCCACGCTTTACGTCACCCTGGAGCCCTGCTCCCATCACGGAAAGACACCGCCCTGCACCGACCTGATCGTGGAGAAAAGGATTCCGCGGGTCGTTGTGGGCACCGTTGATCCGTATCCTACGGCTCGGGGGAAGGGGATCCAACACCTGCGCGACCAGGGGATTGCGGTCGAGCTCGGCGTCTGCGAGCGTGCCTGCCGCCGGCTCAACGAGGCCTTCTTCCATCACGTGGAGACGGGCCGCCCGCTCGTGACCCTCAAGGTGGCCCAGACGCTCGATGGGCGCGTGGCCACCCGGACCGGAGACAGCCAGTGGATTACGGGAGAGGCCGCCCGCACGCTCGTCCACCAGTGGCGGGCTGACCTGGACGGCGTGCTCGTGGGCACCGGCACGGCCCGGAGCGACGATCCCCGACTCACGGTGCGCCACGTGGACGGGCCCCAGCCCCTCCGCCTCGTCCTCGACCGCGAGGGTGCCCTGCCGCCCGACCGCACCCTCTTCACCGACGCCCATGCTGCCCGCACACTGGCCGTGATCGGCGAAAATCGACCTGCGCCGGCCTACGCCGATCGACTCGAAGACGCGGGCGGCCATCTCCTCTGCATCCCCGAGACGGCCGACGCGCACCTCGACCTCCGCGCCCTCCTTCAGTGCCTGGGCACTGATGCGGGCCACGAGGCCGAGCCGCTCCAGTCCCTGCTGGTGGAGGCGGGGCCCGGCCTCGCCACGGCGCTGCTGCGGCAGGACCTCGTGGATCGCTTCTTCTGCTTTGTGGCGCCGAAAGTCGTGGGCCGTGGCACGCCCAGCATCGGCGACCTCGGCATCACCGAAATGGACGACGCGCTTACCTTTGCCGAGCAGGTGTGGGAGGCGGTGGGCGAGGACATGCTGCTGCGCGGCTACTGTCGGGAGGTGTAGCGAGGCAGCCGCGTAGATGACGAACGGGAACCGCCCCAGCGGGGCGTCTCGTTCAGTGTCCTGCATCCTTTCTTCACGACTTCATGCCTGTCATGCCGACCTCCGTTTCCGACCGGCCCGACGTGGACCTCCCGGAAAAGGAGCGGTACACCTACGAAGACTACCGCCAGCTCCCCGAGGGCGCACCCTACGAACTGATTCGCGGCCAACTTGTCATGTCGCCTGCTCCGACTCCATATCACCAGATCATCCAGGCGAACCTCTTTTTTGAACTGTCGAAGGTGGTGCGCGAAGGCAATCAGGGACGGGTTGTGGGCCCCCCGCTGGACGTGCGGCTGGACGACACGACCGTTCTCCAGCCTGACCTTGTGTATCTTGCGACCGCTCGCACCGACCGCATTGGCGAGCAGGCCATCGAAGGGGCGCCTGACCTCGTGGCCGAAATTCTTTCTCCGGCGACGGCCCACCGCGACCTCACAGAGAAAAAGCGCCTCTACGAAATTCATGGCGTCCGCGAGTACTGGGTCGTTGACCCGGAGCAACAGGCCGTGGAGGTGTTTGCACACACTGAGGAGGGCTTCATGCAGAGAGCCCGCGTCGTAGAAGAAGGGACGGTGACGTCCGGTCTCCTCAATGCGCTTGAGGTTCGCCTGTCCGACCTCTTTCAGTAATCCCCCTCTTGCCATGCCAGCACCCCTCGCCAACCGGCCCGAGGTCGATCTGCCGTCAAAGGAACGGTACACGTACGACGACTATCAGCAGCTTCCGGAGGGGGCTCCGTACGAGTTGATCCACGGCCACCTTGTCATGTCTCCGTCTCCTACGTTTCAGCATCAGGACATCGTCCTCCGTCTCGCGTCCGCATTGCGGGACCATGCACGGTCGGGGCCGAAAGGCGAGGTTTCGATTGCACCGATGGATGTCCGCCTCACCGACGATACGGTGGTGCAGCCCGATGTGCTGTACGTGGCCCCCGATCGCGTCGACCAAATTAAAGAGCAGGAGATCGACGGCCCGCCGACACTGATCGTCGAGGTGGCGTCGCCGTCCACGAGCCACCTCGATGCGTTCGACAAGAAGCAGCTCTACGAATCCCACGGGGTTCGCGAGTACTGGATTGTGGACCCGGAGACCGAAACGGTCGAGGTCTACACGGCGGGCGACGAGGGATACATCCTCCACCAGCGCCGCGTAGCGGCTGGCACAACAGCCTCCGCTTTGCTCGATGACTTTTCGGTCGACCTGGAGGATCTCTTTCGAGAGGGCGGGTGAGCAGCTGCGCGGTCCACTCCAGCGTTGGACCGAACCGGTCCTGCGTGCGGTTCGGGGGACCCGCAGTGTCCGGTCCGGCGTCGAGGGGGCGATCTGCGACGAGGCCGAGGGCAACCGCCTTGTCGAGGCCCGACTGTGCGTATCGCGTTCCTGTCCGGCGACTCCCTTTGATTCCTCTCCATGATGTTTCTCCGCCACCTTGGCTGCACACTTCTGCTTCTGTGTTGGGTCTCTCTCGTGGGGACTCCGTCCACCTCGGCACAAGAGGAGAAGCGCTACGAACTGTCCAACTTCGACGTGACCGTGCAGGTGCAGCCCGACGGCAGCTACGAGGTGGAGGAAACCCTCACGTACGACTTCCAGCAGGGCATCTTCACGTATGCGTACCGCTCCATTGATGCCGACGATGTGGATGCCATCCGCGACGTGCGGGTGACGAGCCCGGACGTGCCCGTCGACTCGGTTCGGCGCACGGAAGAGGACGACAACGTGCGGGTGCGCTGGTCCTATCCCGAGCGGCAGGCCCCGGCCACCTTCGAGATCCGGTACGTGGTGGAGGGCGCCCTTTATGAGCGCGGCGATCGCAACGAGGTGGTGCGCGATGTCCTCGATCCGGAGGCCACCGTGTCGACGCGCGATGTGGACGTGCGCATCCTGCTCCCGGCAACGTTCGACCTGTCGGCGGATTCGGTGTCGGTGGAACCGGCCGAGGACAGCCAGCTCGACCAGACAGGCGGGCGCCTCGTCGCGTCGTTTCACCGCGATCAGGTAGAGCAGGGCGACAGCTACGACGTGGAGGTGTCGTTTCCCAGGCGGCTGGCGGGCCGCTACCTGCCCACCGGGGGCGACATTGCCTTCGGGGTGCTTCTTTTTCTCATGGGCATTGGGGCCGGCGGATGGGCCAACTGGCGGTGGCGCGGCCCGCGGGCAGAGAGCAACGCCACGCGTCCGCCCGAGGACGTGACACTCCCCGCCGCGGCGGCCCTGCTGGGCCGGGGTGCCGACGGGGCCGTGTCCGCCGTCCTGTTCGATCTGGCGCGGCGCGGCCACCTCACGCTCCAGCATGATCGGGACGACGGCGGATGGACGGGGACCAGCGACCTCGTGCGCATCGACCTGCACCCCACGCCCTCCGACCTGTCGGATTTTGAGACGGCCCTGGTGGAGCAGTTGAGGGGCCACGATACGGTCGAGGACTTCTGGTCGGATACACGATCATTCCGGCAGGAGCAGTTCCAGGCCGTGCAGGAGGATCTCGTGGCAGCGGGCTGGCTGGAGCGACACCGCACGCGGTCAAATGCGTTGATTGCCGTGTCGGTCGTGGGGATCGCCCTGGGCTTTGGGATTGCCCTGATGGGGCTGGGGGCGGGGAGCCTGTTTGGGTTTTGCGGAGGCGCTGGCCTGGGCGTCGGAGGTCTGGTGGCGGCAGCCCGGCGAACGGTTCTCACGGAAGCGGGCGCCCGCCGCACGGCGGCCCTCCGCTCCTTCCTCGACCACGAAAAAACGGAAGTGGACCGCCTGCTGGAGGCTTCTCCCGCCCG
>JBKHEM010000133.1:0-5995 GCA_046540815.1 Salinivenus sp. | reverse complement strand
CGGCACGCGCTCGTAACTTCCGTATCTTTTTTTCGTTGGGGATAAGCTCTCTTTACACCCTCTTGTCCATCCCGTCCACTCATGTCACAGGCATCTTCCTCTTCTTCGGCACCCCCCGATGCCCCCTGCGGCGCCCCGATGCCCATCGTCGGCATTGGGGCCTCGGCCGGCGGGGTCGACGCCCTTCAAACGTTTTTTCGGCACCTGCCGGAGAACCTCGGCGCCGCTCCAACGACCGACGAGGACGACGCACCGGAGGGCGAGGAAATGGCCTTCGTCGTTGTGATGCACCTCTCGCCGGACCACGAGAGCAACCTGGTGGACATTCTACAGCAGGAAACGACGCTGCGCGTGGCTCTGGCCGAGGACGACACTCCGGTTGCCGGAGGAACGGTTTACGTCATTCCGCCCGGCTGCCAGCTTACAATTCAGGAGGGCCGCCTTCAGGTTCAGGCGGCCGGGGCGCGGCACGACGCCACGTCCATCGATCGGTTCCTCCGCTCTCTGGCCTCGGATCAGCGAGACAACGCCGTGGGCATCGTGCTCTCCGGCTCGGGGGCCGACGGCACCCTGGGCCTTCGCGCCATCAAAGAGGCCGGCGGAGTGACGATGGTCCAGTCCCCCGAGGAGGCCGAATACCCGAGCATGCCCGAGAGCGCCCTGTCCACCGGCCTTGTGGACCTGTCTCTTCCGATCGGCTCCCTGGCCGAAACCCTCGTGGAGTACCGCGACCGGGCCGGCGTCATCCAACTGCCCGAGACCGAAGAGGACCTGGAAGAGGACGAGCGAAGCACGCTTAGCAGCATCTTCCGCGAGCTCCGGCACCGGTCCGGCATCGACTTTTCCAGCTACAAGCGCTCGACGGTCCTTCGTCGCCTGGAGCGCCGCCTGCAGCTCTGGGGCGTCGACTCGCTGGAGGCCTACCTCCCCCTGCTTCGGGACGAACACGGAGAGGCGCAGGCGCTCCGGAAAGACCTGCTGATTAGCGTTACGAGCTTCTTTCGCGACCCGGAGGCGTTCGAGGCCCTCGCCGAAACGGTCCTCCCGGCGCTGTTTGAAGACAAGGACCCGGGCGACTCGGTTCGGGTGTGGGTGCCCGGTTGTGCAACCGGCGAGGAGGCCTACTCTCTTGCGATGCTGCTGACAGAGTACGCCGACACCCTCGACCACCCGCCCCGCCTGCAGCTCTTTGCGACCGACGTGGACGAGGATGCCCTGGGCACCGCCCGGGAGGGCCGCTACCCGAAGGCCATTCAGTCGGACATCTCCGACGAACGGCTTCAACGGTTCTTCCAACCGGACGGCGACTTCTATCAGGTCAACCACGGCCTGCACGATTGCGTCCTGTTTGCGCGACACAACGTGCTGGAGGACCCGCCGTTCTCGAACCTGGACCTAATCAGTTGCCGCAACCTGCTGATCTACCTCAACCAGACGCTTCAGGAGCACGTCTACAAGCTCATTCACTACGGGCTGCGGGAGGACGGCTTTCTGTTTCTGGGCCGGTCGGAGGCATTGGGACAGGCCGGCCGGCTATTTACGACGACCGACGCGGCCAACAACATTCTCCAGGCCCGCCCGCTTCCCAAGAACCAGTCCCCCCACGTTCCTTTCATGTCCGTCCTGCGCCACACCACGCGCTCCGCGGACGCGTCTGACGGGTCGTCCCCGCGCACGCCGTTCTCCCCCCCGGACGGCCCAACCCCCTCTGGCGACACGGACGACGCCGACCGCTCGGTAGAACGGCTCCACCAGCAGGCCGTCATGGAGGACGTGGCAAGCGTACTGGTGGACGACACCCGAAAGATTGTCCACCTGTCCGGGGCGGCCGACCGGTATCTTCAGTACGAGGGGGGCGCCCCGACGAGCGACCTCCTGTCGTGCGTGCCCAAACCGGTGCGCCCGGAGCTCCGCAGTGCCCTCTATCAGGCCTTTAAGAAGGGCGAACGGGTCCGCCGAACTGGCCTACACCTCCCCCTGGGCGGCGAGCAGCGCCGCCTCGCCCTCCTCGTCCGTCCCCTCGAATCGGACGGGGTCCAGTACGCACACGTCCGCTTTGAGGATCGTGCGGCCGACCCCTCGGCCGAACCGACGGCGAAGGCTGAAAACGAGCACGAGGCCACGCTCCGGGCGGAACTGGAACGGACCCGCGAGCAGCTCCAGAATACCAGCCAGGAGTACGAGGCCGCGACCGAAGAGATGGAGACGGCCAACGAGGAGCTCCTCTCGATGAACGAGGAGCTGCAGTCGAAAAACGAGGAACTGGAAACGAGCAAGGAAGAGCTGCAGTCGGTCAACGAAGAGCTCAAGGCCACCAACCGGGAGCTCAAAACGAAGGTGGAGGAGGCGCGGCGGTCCAAAGGCGCCCTGGAAAACCTCATGGAGGCGACCGAGATCGCCACGCTCTTCCTGAACCGATCCCTCCAGATCCGCCGGTACACCCCCGCGGTCACGTCCCTCTTCAATATCCAGCCGTCCGATGTGGGCCGCCCTCTGTCGGACTTTGCCCAGCGGTTTGACTATGAGGGCCTGCTGGACGACGCCCAACAGGTCCTCCGCAGCCTTGAATCGTTGGAACGCGAAGTGCGCGATCACAATGACCGATGGTACCTGGCCAAGATTCGTCCCTACCGCACGGTGGACGACGAGGTCACGGGCGTGGTGCTCACCTTCGTCGACATTACCGACCGGCGCCGCCTGGAACGCGAGCTCGTCAACGCGACCGAAAAGGTGCGCCGCCAGATCGGCCAGGACCTGCACGACATCCTGAGCTCCGACCTGGCCGCGCTCTCCATGAAGCTCGACAACTTCAAAACCAAGCTGGAGCGGGCGGGCAGCGAACACGTTGACACCCTCGACTCGATTGTCGGGGAGGCGCGGGCGGCGGCTGAGCAGGCGCGCACCCTCTCCCACGCGCTCGTTCCCGTCACGCTTCAAGAAGAACACCTGGCCGCGGCCCTCGACACCCTGTGCCAGGAGCAGGGGGAGGTGGCCGACCTCCACTTTACGTTTGAGGGCGACCGCGAAGTGGCCCTGCCTCGCAACAAGGAAACAGCGATGCAAATGTACCGGATTGCTCACGAGGCAGTGGTCAATGCCCGACGGCACGCCCGGGCCGACCACGTTCGGATCCGCCTCAACCACACCGACGACGCGCTGGAGATGACGGTGCACGACGATGGCATCGGCCTCCGCGACGACCCCGACGTGGCCGAGGGGCTGGGCCTGCGGACGATGCGCTACCGGGCCAACCTGATCGGGGCCTCGCTCTCCTTCGACTCCAACGACGAGGGCGGGACGACGGTGCGATGCCGCCTGCCCCTAGCGGAGGCCGACTCCGAATAGCCTCCCTCTCACTCCGCCGCACCGGGAGGCTCGACCCGGCGCGCCCGAAAGCCAATGCGCTCCTCGTACCCGTGGGTCGACATGAGCACGGGGTAGAACGGCTCGTCGGCGCGGCGCACCGTCCCATTTTTTTTGGCGAAGACCTCCCCCGGCGCCACCCGTCGAAAGTTCTCGCCCACAAATCGGTAGCCCCGCCCCCGCTCCTCCCCGACGACCTCGTACACCGCGGGGGTGGAGACGGTATGCTCGCGGTCGATGACCCCCTCCGCGGCGAGAAAGTTGAGGAGCACCTGGTGGGCCGTGGTCGCGGCGTCCTCGGCGTCGTAGTAGCCACATTCGACCGCGACCCCCGTTACCCCCTGGGTCACCCCGCCGCCCATGAAGCGCATGTCCACCAGGCGGTCGAGGCCCGTGGAGCGGGCAAGCGCAAACGAGGCGGCATCCCCGCCCGTCACGACCGCGTACGGGCTGCCCCGCGACTCGGTGGAGTGGAAGTCCAGCACCTTCGTCCCCTCCAGCTCGCGGCGGAGGCGGGCGGCCAGGCGCTCCTCGTGCCGCGGGCTGTCCGGATCGCCCGGCATCACGCGATTCAGGTCAACGTCGCAGTAGCGATAGCCGAGCCTGAAGGCGCGCTCGTTGGCCAAAATGAACTTGACGGGCGCGTTGAGCGCGATGTTGCCGTCCTTGAAGCGGTTGAAGGCGTGCCACCCACACGTCTCGTCGCCGTGAACGCAGGCAAGAATGGTGTACTTCGGCCGGCCCTCGCCGAGGGTTTCGACGTGCATGAGGGGTTGGGGGGCAGAGACAACGTCACACTCCGTGCGTCTCACCTCGACGGTTCGCGTCGGTTCCAGCTTCGCCCCTCGACATTGGCACGCACAGAACGTCTTCCCCTCGAATTCGGTAGTTTCGCCAGAACATTCGACGCCCTCCGTCCTCCACGAACCGTTGCCCAGTGGCTGTTTCCATGATGATGTTGCCTTCTCTCGTTCCGTGGTTCCTCCGCTCGTTCCACCTCGCAGTCGGAGCCGTGGGGCTTGCCCTGCTCGGAGCCGGGAGTATCCCCAGCCCGGAGGCCCACGCCCAGCCGTCGCCGGTGCCCGACGACGCAAGCGTCGAGCGCATCGCCGAGGGATTTGAGTTTACCGAGGGCCCGGTGTGGTACGACGGTCGCCTCCTCTTCAGTGACATTCCTGCCGACCGGGTCTACGAGTGGACGCCGGAGGAGGGGGCTCAGGTCTTTCTGGACCCCTCCGGCCACGCCAACGGCCTGGCCGTGGACGGCCAGGGGCGCCTCCTGCTCGCCCAGCACGAGGGGCAGGTGGGCCGGTACGTGGAGGGCGACTCGGTCGAGGCCCTGGTGGCGCAGTACGAGGGCCAGCGGCTCAACAGCCCCAACGACCTGACTGTAGATGCCGACGGGGCGATCTACTTCACCGATCCCCCCTACGGTGTGGAGGAGGAACAACGGGCGCTCGACTTCTCCGGCGTCTATCGCCTGGACCCGGACGGCTCCCTGACCCTCCTTACAAAACGGTTTTCCCGCCCCAACGGCATCGTCTTCTCCCCCGACGGGTCCACCCTGTACGTGAACGACTCGCGGGAGACGGTCATCTGGGCGTACGATGTCACCGAGAGCGGCGACATCACAAACGGACGGCAAATTGCAGCGCCCGAGGCGGAGGCGGACGGGACGACCGACGGCATGGCGGTTGACGAAGACGGGTCCCTCTACTCCACCGGCCCCGGGGGCGTGTGGATCTACACGCCCGACGGCACGCTGCTCGACCGCATCTCGGTCCCCGAAGCCCCGACCAACGTGACCTTCGGCGGCCCGGATCGCCAGACCCTCTACATCACGGCCCCACCCAACGTGTACCGCGTTGGACTCGCCGTGCCGGGAGCGGAATAGGCCGGGGCGGGCCCGAGGCCCGGCGACCCGCCGCATCGTCCGCTGCAGTATCGTGGCGGCGTCCGGGCTCGCCCCGGTACGTTACCGGTGTCGCCCAGGTGAAGCAAGATCAACCCAGCCGTTCGCTACCGGACAGTTTTCAGACGTGGGGTTGAGGCCGATATGGGGGATGCTCCGTTGGGCGTACATGGTCGGCGCCCCCTGCACTGCATACATGATGTTAACCCGCAGTCACGCGAATTGCGTAAACGCACCGTGGATGAGAGAGGACGCGCTCCCCTGCGTGGTTGGAAACAGAATCAACTGTATGCGTGCTCGTCTTCGGGCCGAGCCGGACCGCTGAAGACCGAGTACAGGAAGCCAAAATACAACAGGATCACAGGAAAAAATATCGCTGCCATCACAAACGTGACGTTCATCGGTAAGGGGGACACGACAGCCTCCCGCACAGTGAGGGCCTCAGCCGGATACACGTGCGGATACATCAGATAGGCGACGAGCCCGATGAAGAGAGCAGTCATACTCGCGGCCGCGAAAAGCGCACTGCGATGCAAGCGCCGCTGTTGAAGGCGATACACGGCGGCCCCACCGACGACCGAGCCGAGTACGATAAGTACGGTGGGAAGCGACAGCAACGCTGCCTGCGTCTCTGGGTGCCACTGATAAAATGCGCCTGCTGTAAGCACCAGCACGCCCAGATAGCCAATGCTGGCCCAGCGAGATCGGATAGCCATGCGC
>JBKHEM010000132.1:0-6132 GCA_046540815.1 Salinivenus sp. | reverse complement strand
AGCCCACTCTCCTCCCGAAACTGCTGGTGCAACAGCGCAAGGCCTCCTAAGAGCCCCCCGCTCACAACGGTAAGGGGGCGGAGAAAGAACAGTGCACCGCCTCCGAGCACAAGCAGCAGCCCCCCTTCGACGGCCAGCCACGATCGATGCTCCCGCACCCAGGCCACGCGGTCGGGCCGGTTCCACCGATCCTCCGGAGACGCCACAAGAGCCCGGTCCACCCCATAGACCAGCGCCGCCCCGGAAAACGCGGCGACCAGCAGCGGAACCGAGACCGGGAGCCCCAGCAAGGCGGAGGTGCCCAACATCAACCCCACCGCCACACCACCAATTGGAAGTGGATCGTGGCTCAGCGCCCCCGTCCACGGAAACGACGAATCAGACGAAGCACTTCGGCAAGCGGAGGCAAACACGTCGGCACAACGGTCTTGAGGATCCCGGACGGGACAGAACCGGAAGCTGCTGTACGGGTTCGTGCAGCAGCACTTATGTCGGCGATTCGGGTTCTTTTTCCGAATCTACAACAAAGAGTTCACAGCAATTCGGTCCTGGGACGGATAGTATTTCAGTGCATTCGGAAGCGCTTCCGAACTCGGTGACCGCCTCCGTCATCTCGCTCAACGTATCAACAAGTCCTTCTCGTTCATGAGCGTCCCCCAGTCTGTCTCCACCCACCTCAACGCCCTTGACCTCTCGCCCAGCACGGTGCACTACAACCTGCCGCCCGCTCGTCTCTACGAAGCCGCGCTGGACCGCGACGAAGCCGTACTGGCCGCGGACGGGCCGCTCGTGGTCCGTACAGCCCCCCACACCGGCCGCAGCCCAGACGACCGCTTCCTCGTGCGGGACACAGAGGTAGCAGACACGATCAACTGGGGAGAGGTCAATCGCCCGACGGATCGTGAGACCTTCAACCATCTCCACCGCCGGATGGCGGAGTACGCGGACGGCCGCCCCCTCTTTGTAAAAGACCTATACGCCGGGTGGGATGAAGACTACCGTCTGCCGGTGCGCGTCGTGACCGAAAAGGCCTGGCACAGCCTGTTCGCACACAACATGTTCGTCCGGCCCGAGGGTGCGGTCGCCTCGGACTTCGAGCCGGGATTTACGGTCGTGGACTTGTGCAAATTCGAGGCCGATCCGGAGCGGGATGGCACCAACTCCGAGGCCGCCATTTTTATTGATCTTAAGCAGCGTCTCGTCCTCATCGGAGGGACCCACTACGCCGGTGAAATTAAGAAGTCCATCTTTTCAGCACTCAACTACATGCTGCCGGAAGAGGGGGTGCTCCCCATGCACTGCTCTGCAAACAAGGGGCCCGATGGAGATGCGGCCGTCTTCTTTGGCCTCAGTGGCACGGGGAAAACGACCCTCTCGACCGACGACCGCCGCGCCCTCATCGGGGACGACGAGCACGCCTGGAGCCGTTCAGGCGTTTACAACTTTGAGGGCGGGTGCTACGCGAAGATGATCGACATCACTCCCGAGAGTGAACCCGAAATCTACGGGACCACAAAAGAGTTTGGCACCATTCTGGAGAACGTAGTGCTGAATCCGGAGACGCGGGAGCCAGACTTTGCCGACGCCACCGTTACCCGCAATACACGCGGATCGTATCCCCTCGACACCCTTCCGAACGTAGCCGACAAGGGGCAGGGACCGCACCCCTCCCACATTCTCTTTCTGACGTACGACGCGTTTGGCGTACTGCCTCCCCTCTCGGAGCTTACACCCGAGCAGGCCATGTACCACTTTCTATCCGGCTATACCGCCAAGGTCGCTGGCACCGAACGAGGCGTGACGACGCCCAAAGCGACCTTTAGCACCTGCTTCGGCGAACCGTTTATGGTGCGTCACCCCACGGTCTACGCCGAGCTTCTGGCCGAAAAAATGAAGCGCCACGACGCAGATTGCTGGCTCGTCAACACGGGCCTTACCGGCGGCCCCTACGGCACCGGCCACCGCATCGAACTCGAACACACGCGGTCGATGGTCGATGCGGTCTTGAATGACGCCCTCGCAAATACCCCCCGGACCGAGCACGAGATTTTCGGGCTGTCGATCCCTCAATCAGTGCCCCACGTGCCCTCGACCCTGCTCCACCCTCGTCGGACCTGGGACGATCCAGCCGCCTACGACGAGCAGGCCCGTGCCCTCGCCCAACTGTTCGACGAACACTTCGAGACGTTCGTCGATCACGTCCCGCCCGCGGTTGCGGAGGCCGGGCCTCGAACGGCGTCGGTTCCACAGTAGCCGGGTGCCGCCTGCAACCACTCTTCCCGGAACACTTCCAGGGGTGGTGGCTTCTCGGAGGTTGGCTGACGTTTCCTCCCGGAATCAATCTCCGACTTCCATGCCGACCTACGTCTATCGCCGAGAAGACGGGACCACCTTTGAAGTGCAGCAGTCCATTACCGACGATCCCCTGGACGAGTGTCCGGAAACGGGTCAGGACGTCGAACGCATCATTACGGGCAATGGCGGGGTCATCTTTAAAGGCGACGGATTTCACGTCAATGACTACGACCGCTACGGCCCCGCCGACGATGGCGACGCGGACGCATAGCCGCCCCGCGTGCTTCTGTCGACGGACCCCGTTGCCGCGCTTCTGATCCATGATTTCGAGTGCCTTCCGCACACACTCAAAATTTCGGCTGGAGACGACGCGTAGGAGGCTTCGTCTGAACCGGGCCCCGTCACGGGGGAAAAGCACAGCACTACCTGGGATCACCAGGGCTGTTGTTGCGACGGTCGAAAGCGCGGGGGACGAACACTCTACGTGTTCACGCCCGTCGTTCAGCCAACATTCAGGCGTTCGAACAGTCCCATCGCCCGGACGAAGCCCTGGATGAAACCGCCCACCTGCCGGTCCGCGTGGCCGACCACCGAGAGATCTCTAACGGATCGACTCCTGCACGCAGGCCTTCCGTGGGGGACGGGCCGCCAGTTCCAGCACCTGCCGCGGCCTCAACGGCCGCCCTGCAACGGCCCACGACCCACCGTGGCGGTCGTCCGGTCCGTTCAGCTCCGGTTCTTCGGCCCTCGACATGATCCGACCCTCCGCTCGAGAAGGGAAACGTTGCGGAAACAGTGCGGAGACGGGGTTGGCCCCGATGGGTGAAAAGTACGTTCACCACGATGCTTCAAAGCGACCGGAGCGTGCCAGGATCGGGTGGATGGGCAGAGCAGCCACCGAGGGATCTACGCGTGCCAAGGTCCCGTCCACGCCGTCTCCTACGCGGCCGCCGCGTGTTCGGCAATCGCGACAAATGACTCTGCCTTCAGGCTCGCACTTCCAATGAGTCCGCCATCCACGTCCGGCTGACTGAGGAGATCCGAGGCATTGTGCGGCTTCATGCTGCCGCCGTAGAGCAACGGCACCTCGCCCGCCACGTCGGCCCCGTAGCGCCCGGAAAGGACCTCACGGACGACGGCGTGCATCTCTTGTGCCTGGGTAGGGGTGGCCGATTCTCCGGTTCCAATTGCCCAGACGGGCTCGTACGCCACGACCAGGTCGTCGGCGGACGACACGGAGACACCGTCAAGAGCTCCCTCCAGCTGGGATTTCACAATCGCCTCGGCGTTGCCCGATCGCCGATGCTCCAGGGTCTCGCCGACGCAAACGATCGGGACGAGACCGTGCGCGCGCGCCTGCACCACCTTTGCATTGACCTCGGCGTCCGTTTCCTCGTAGTACTGTCGACGCTCGGAATGGCCGAGGATTACGTATGTGCAGTCGAGCGACGTGAGCATGGATGCCGAGATCTCACTCGTATACGCTCCCTCTTCTTCCGCGTGCACATCCTGCGCCCCCCAGGCCACCGAGGTGCCCGCAAGCGCCTCCCCAACCGCCTGTAGGTGGGTAAACGGGGGGCAGATCGCCACGTCTACATCCGCCACATCCGCATCCGAGTCGTCAAGGCCTGCGGCGACGTTGGCGGCCAATGCGCGGCCGGCGGGCACGTCGGTGTTCATTTTCCAGTTTGCAGCAATCAGCATCAGAGGAGAGCAATAAATTCAAGAGAGGGACGGAGACAGAGGCTACTTGATTGCCTCGTAGACAAACATGGTCGGGGGAATGTTGCGGGGCTCGTACTCTTTCGTCACCGACGAGAAGTGCTCGCGGAGGGGCGCTTCCATGTGGTTGTAGTTTTGGTAAACCAAAAACTTTCCCCCCTCTGACAGCACCTTGTGGGTCTGGCTGAGCAGGTCGTACTTCTCGCCGTCGTCCAGAAACGAAAAAGGAATCCCCGAGACGATGTAGTCGGCGGACGGTATGTTGTGGGCCTGCAGAATCTCGATGATATTCTCTGCCCGCTCCTCCTCCACGTGAACCCGGGAATCCTCCTCGGTCATCTCCTCGAGCAGGTCCACAAAGTCGGGGTTGCTTTCGACAAGGAGCAGGGTCGAGTCCGCAGTCATCCGCTCCCGGATGTACTCGCTAAAGACCCCATTTCCCGGTCCGTACTCGACGAACACGGCAGGCTCGGTGAAGTCAATCCACTTACAGACCCGCCGCACGAGAAACCGCGAGGACGGAGCGATGGCTGCTACGTCCCGGTCTTTGATAAAATTCTTGATGTAGGAAAGCGTCCCAGAAAAAGTCGGCACGGGAATCGGGGTGTCTGTGGGAGAAAACCGCTTGGTCGTTGCGTCCTTTTGAGGACAGTACAACTAATGATAGGTGGCGGGCTCCTCTTCTTTCAAGGAGCTGGACCATGCAATTCCATGAAGGCTTGCCGAGAAGGCGACAAGGACGGGTCAACGCGTAGACTCCATCGGGGACGGGGCGGTGGTGGTCGAGTCGTCCACGAGGGAGACAAGGTCATCCTGGAGGGCCAGAAACGCTGCGCCCTCGTAGCGTCCCACCACGCGGCCCTCCTGGTCGATCAGGAACCGGATAGGCGTGTCCACGACGTTATATGCGCGAGCCACGCCATCCTCTCGTCCCTCCGGTGCAATCACCTGGTGTCCAGGCATCGATCGGTTCATTTGAAACGCCCGGTTGACGAGCGTATCGGGATTGACGGAGACCGACACGAACGCAACTGAGTCCGGTTGCAGTGCCCGGTAGAGGGTGTTTCGACTGGGAAGCTGTCGGGCATACAGGCCGGGCCCCGGCTCGTAGAACTCCAGGACAACGACGCGGCCCTGGAACTGGCCAAGCGACAGCGAGTCGCCCTCCAGCGTGCGGGCCGTGAAGGGGGGTGCGGACGTCCCCGGCAGCAGGTGCTCTTGCTCGTACCCGGCCCGCTCTGCCCACTCGGCCCACCGCGTGTTTGGATAACGAGCCTGAAGCGCCTCGGCGGCGGTCCGGGCCTTCTCGTTCTGCAGGCTGTCCATGTGAGACCGCACGCGCGCCATCTGGATGCCGGCTCGCTGCTCGGCCGCCGCCGTCCGAATGGCCAAGCTGTCCAGGAGGGCCCGTGCTGCGTCTTGTCCCTTCCACCGGGCCGCGGCCCGTCGCCCAGTCTGGACGGCGTCCACGTACCGGGGGTTTGAGGGCTCGATCGACCGGACGCGCGCCACGACCAGGGAGTCGTTCCACCCTTCCAGGAGCGACAGCGCCTCCACCCCAGCCAGCTCACCGGCGTACGTGTCAGGATAGGTCTCGTGGAGGCTCCACAGCACACTGCTCGTCTGTCGGATGCCCTGCGCCGTCGCGTTTGCGTCGTAGGCCTCGCCCTTCACGCGGAGGAGGAGCGTGCGGCGGTGCTGCGCCATGGCACTCTCGTAGGCGGCGAGCGCGTTGTTTTCGGGCGAATTGATGTCCACCCGACGATTCCGGAGAGGAACCGTGGCCCGCAACTCCGCTGAATCTCCTTCGGCAACCACCAAATTCGCAGCCGCAAGGCGGTCGGTTCCGTCCCGTCCCCAAACGAGGAGGGGATAAAGGCCCCGTTCGGGCGCCGTCACCGTCGTTTGAAAATGCCCGTCCCCGTCCGTGGTGGCGTGCGCGAGGGTGTCAATTTTTCGGCCGCGGGGTTGTACCACAACGACCTGAAACCCTCGCAGGTCGCCGGACGCGTCGACCGTTGAGTCCAGTGTGATGCGTCCGGTCAGCACGCTTTGTACGCCATCTGGGGGCGACTGGCATCCCACCCAGAGGCCCATCAGCCCTCCCAGAAGGAC
>JBKHEM010000131.1:0-6146 GCA_046540815.1 Salinivenus sp. | reverse complement strand
AGGCCCCCAGTCTCCTCACACGTCGGACGAGGCGGTGCAAGAGTTCAACGAAATGATTGACGAGGTCGAAGCAGCATCGGCTGCCGCTCCGCGTTGACATGGATTTCCCGGCGGCCCTCGAAACGTTGCCCCGGGCCCCGGATTGCCGTAGCCCGACGTGTTCTCTCCCCCCAGCCCCGCCCCGCCGCATGCTCATCTACGAAGTGAACCTGACCGTCGACGAGGACGTGGCCCCCCGTTACAGCAGCTGGCTGCGCGAGCACGTCCGCAAGATGCTGGAGCTCGACGGCTTCGAGGCCGCCGTGTGGCTCGACCGGCACGAAGACACCGAGGCGGCCCCCGAAGACGACGAGCCGACCGACCCGCGTACGTGGACGATTCAGTACCAGGTGCGCGACCGCGCGGCCCTGCAGTCCTACTTCGACGACCACGCCGAGGCGATGCGCCGCGAGGGCATCGAGACGTTTGGCGACCACGTCGAGACGAGCCGCCGCATTTTTGAGCAAAAACGCCTATTCGGGGGCGGCGGAGGCGGGGCGTAGGTCCCCGGCCCCCCACCGCACCAACGGACGCGTGATGAAATCGCCAGTGCGCTGCGCCCGCCCGTGGATCCTCCGGGCGCAGCGCGGGTGTGATACAGGTGCGGCGTCCGACATTGTGGCAGCCCCCTGCCGGGCGTCGTCCCCGTCTCTCTGCAGTACGGAGCTTCACGCCCCAATCCATGGACCGCGCCTCTATTCAGGATCGTTTCGGCATCGTCGGCGAATCCGATGCCCTCAAGAACGTCATCGACCGCGCCCGCCAGGTCGCCAAAACCGACATCACGGTTCTCCTGCAGGGCGAGAGCGGCGTCGGGAAGGAGCTAATCGCCCAGATGCTCCACGAACTGTCCATGCGCCGCCACGACCCAATGGTGGTCGTCAACTGTGGCGCCATCCCCGAGGGCCTCATCGAGAGTGAGCTGTTTGGGGCCGAAAAGGGCGCGTACACCGGGGCCGTGGAGCAGCGCGTCGGCTACTTTGAAGAGGCGGACGGCAGCACCATTTTCCTCGACGAGATTGGCGAGATGCCCAAGGCCGCCCAGGTGCGCCTCCTGCGCGTGCTCGAAAACGGCCGCTTCAGCCGCGTGGGCGCCTCGCAGCAACAGGAAGTGGATGTGCGCGTGGTGGCGGCCACCAACAAGGACCTGGCCGAGGAGGTGCGCGAGGGCCGCTTCCGGAAGGACCTCTACTACCGCCTCAGCACGGTGCTCATCGACCTTCCGCCGCTTCGGGAGCGGACCGAGGACATCCTTCCCATTTTTGAGACCTTCCTCCACCGCTTCTCCAAGGACTACAACTCGTCCCGCAAGCGGCTAACGGACGACGCAAAGGAGCTGCTGCAATCGTATCGGTGGCCGGGCAACGTGCGCGAGCTCCGCAACCTGGCCGAACAGGCCACCGTGCTGCTCCGCGAGGACGAAGTGTCGGCCGGCGAGCTGCGCCCCCTCCTCCGCGACATTGGCCAGACTGAGCCCTCGACCGACCTGGTGCGTGTCAACGAACAGACGCAGCAACGGCGGGAGGACGACTCGGGGGACGACGTGCGGCAGCGCGAGCTGCTCTACCGCGCGATCCTGGAGATGCGGATGGACCTGCGCGAAATGAAAGACCAAATGCAGTCGCTGCTGTCCGACGTGGGCGTGGTCGTGCCCCGTGAGGTGGCCGAGCGCGGCGATTTCCCCGGCGACTACGACGACTTCGTGGTCGTCCGCAATGCCGACGACCCGGCCCCGGCCGGCCGGCCGCACTCCCGCCCCGACGACCCGGAGGAGGTCGACTCCCTCATCCGCGACGTCGTCTACGAGGTCGACGAGGAGGGCCCCGCCCGGCCCACCTCACGTCGCGACACCCGCTCCGCCTCCCAGGCGCCCTCGGAGCCCTCCATCCCCGCACAGCCCACGGCGCCGGAGCCCACCACCGAGCCAGGCGAGAGCCCCGACGACGGGCCCGAGGAGCTTCCCACCCTGGAAGAGGCAGAAGAGGAGCTCATCACCCAAGCCCTGAAGCGGTTTGACGGCAACCGCCGCAAGACCGCCGAGGCCCTCGGCATTAGCGAGCGCACCCTCTACCGCAAGCTCAAAGACATCGATGAAGACCTGTAAAGACGGGGCGACACGGAGAGAAAACCCTCTTCATCATGGGAAACATCCGAAGCTTCCGCGAACTGGACGTTTACAATGCCGCCATGGACGCGGCGATGGAGATCTTTGAGCGGACTAAGACGTTTCCAGACCATGAACGGTACGCAATGGTGGACCAGATGCGACGCTCATCGCGCTCCGTGTGTGCCAACATCGCCGAGGCATGGCGTCGACGACGCTCTGAAGCACACTTCTGCTCCAAATTAGGCGACGCAGAAAGCGAAGCGGAGGAAACACGAGTCTGGATCGAGTTCGCCTACCGATGCGAATACCTCAGAGCAACGCCAGCCAAAGACCTTGATGAACGATACGACCAAATTTTGGCACAACTTGTCCACATGATCTCCACGTCCGAAGACTGGATCCTTCGTACCTGATTTCCCCATGTCCTCCCCCCCTCCCCGTGTCTGCACGTCCCCGCGTCGCGACCGATCGGGTCGGCGCTCCGTCCTCCTGACGGTGACGCTGCTCCTCGGCCTTGCCGGCCTGTCCGGCTGCGCCTTCTACAGCTTCACCGGGGCCACCGTCCCGTCGCACCTCAACACCATCGCCATTCCCCTGGCCGAGGACAACACCTCTAACCCCGTCACCTCGTTGGGCCGTGACCTCACGAGCCTGCTCAACGACCAGTTCGTGGGCCGCACGAGCCTGTCGCTCGACAACAACGAGTCGGACGCCGACGCCGTCCTCACGGCTCGCATCCAGCAGTACACCAACGAGCCCAGCGGCGTGGGCGGCGACGAGCGCGCCACCACCAACAGCGTGCAAATCCAAATTCAGGCGCGGTACTACGACCAGGTCGAAGACTCCACGCTGATCGACCAGTCGTTCACCGGCTCCGCCGACTACGACCCCTCGGAGGCAGGCCTGGCGGGCGAGCGTGAAGCGGCCCAACTGGCCCTGGAGCGCGCCGCAGAAGACATTTTTACGTCGGCAACCTCGAACTGGTAGGCGCCTCTACGTTCGGCGTCCTCTCCGCGACCGAGCCGGTCGGCCCAGCTTATCCCCGCCGCTCCTTCTGGGCTTCTTCCGCCTTTTCCATGAGACGAGCAAAGAACCCCTTCGACTCCGGCTCGTCGGCCTGACCGTTTTGGAGCGATCCGTCGTCGTCTTTCTCCTGCTCCAGCTGGTAGTTGATCCATTTCTGCTGGGCCGCCGTCACGATGTTGTAGAAGAGGTAGTACAGGCTGAGGGCCGACGCGAAGCGGTTGAAGATGAAGAAGATCACCGCGGGCATCGCATACATGAACACCTTGGCCTGTCCCCCGGCAGCCCCGCCCCCGGCCGACTGCATACGCATGGTCACGATCATGGCCAGGCCCATCAGCAACGTAAAGCCCGCCACATAATCGCCGTAAAAGGGAATCTCGAAGGGCAACTGCAGAATCTTGTCCGGCGCCGAGAGATCGGCCGCCCACAGGAAGCTCTCTTGCCGAAGCTGAATGGACCTCGGGATGAACTGATAGAGCGAGATCAGGATTGGGTACTGCAAGAACATCGGCAGGCAGCCCCCGAGCGGGTTGACCCCCGTCTCGCGATAGAGCTTCATCATCTCCTCCTGTTGCTTCTCCGGGTCGTCCCCGTACTCGTCCTTAATTTCCTGCATTTTCGGCTGCAGCTCCCGCATCTGCGCCATGCTGCGGTAGGACGACTTCGTGAGCGGGTACACCAGGGTCTTGATGAACACCGCCAATAGAATGACAACCACACCGTACGGAAGGCCGCCGCCCAGCAGCCCCCCGCCCAGCCACCACGGCAGGTCGCCCCCGAGATAGGTGAGCATCGGGATGTAAATCCAGGTGGCAAGCGGCTTGGTGATCCACTCGAACCAGTCCCAGCCATAGTCCACCATGTCGTAGAGGGACCGCCCGTACGACGCCAGGCGGTTGTACTCGACGGGCCCGGCGTAGAGATGAAACTGATCGGTATGTGACGAGCCGGCGGGCCGCGGCATCTGGAGATGCCCGGTCAGGTTTTTGACAGACGCCGCGCTGCTTTCCCGTGATTCTTTCACGCCGGAGAGCGTAGCCCCGTCCACCGCCGTGGGATCGTCCGGCATCAGGGCGGCGGTGAAGTACTTGTTCTTCACCGCCATCCACGAGACATCCCCGCTCAGGGTCATTTCGTCCTGATCCTGATCGGTGAGGAGAAGGCTTTCGAGGCTGCCGCCCGTCAAGGCGTAGAGCCCCGTGTACTGGAGTTCATCTTCCTCCCCCCCTTCGGAATACGGCATGCCGCCGTACCACGAGAGCGCGTAGCCGTCGTCCGTCGTAAAGCTCGACGGGTTGTCCTGCTCAACGTCGAGCCCCAGGTCGTAGTCGTCCGGGTGAAACGTATACGTTTGCCGGAGCGCCCCGTCGCCCAGTGGGGCCTCAAAGGTGAGGGAGCGCGCCTCGTCGTCCACGTGGATCGTATCGTCCTCCACGTCGGGGGAAAAGTAGAGCGACCGCGTGTCGACGCGCCGGTTGGTGGGCGTCGTGAAGGAGAGGGCCAGCGTGCCCCCCGCCGTCGTGTCGACGAGCTGAACGGGGTCCTCCTGATTGAACTGCAGATACTCCTTGAGGGTGAACCGCTCGACCGTCGCTCCTTTCGTGGACAAAACCGCCGTGTAGAGGTCCGTTTCCACCACGATCTTCCGCTCAGTCCCCTCCAGGGCGGCCGCCGTCACCGAGTCCTCCGGCGGCGCCTCCACCTCCGATTCCTGGGCCGTCGCGCGATCGGGCGTTGCATCCGCAGCCCCCGTGTCCGCCGGCGCGGTGGTGTCGGGCGACTCGGCGGTTTGCTCTTGCTGCTGCGTCGTGTCGCTGGCGGACCCGGACTGGTCCGGCGGGGGCGGGCTGAACCAGAACGTCCAGGCAAACAGAATGACCGCCACCAGCACCGTCGCAATGATGACGTTGCGCTGGTCTTCGGACGAGTGCTGACGGGAAAGCGGAGAAGCCACGGGCGATCCAAAGGGTTAATGAACACGGAGCACCCGCGTCGGACGGAGGCGCAAGGCCTCGCGGATCCGCGGAGTGCCCATCCACAACAGGTCGATACGCGTACGATCCGCCGGCGTGCCCCCCGGCGTTTCAAAAAGACGTGGGAATCAAGGGCCGTCGGAGGCGGGCGGCGGGTCGGACGACGCGGCATCTTCGAGGGCCGGGTGGCGGGCGGCCCGTTGAAGGGCGCGGGGCAGGTCGTCCCAGATGGCCTCGGGGCGGGCCGGGTCGCCCCGAAACAGAATCATGACGATGAGCGCGTCGGGGCGGCCCCCAAACAGATCCGAGAGCGTGTGCTGGTGCACCCGGTAGGCTTCGCGGAGGAGGCGGCGGACGCGGGTGCGCTCAACGCCGGGCTTGGCGCGGCGGCCGGGGGCAAACCCAACCTGCACGGGCACGTCGGCCCCCAGGGCCTCGCGGTCGACGATGCGAAACAGGAGCCGCACGCAACCGACGGCCACGGTGTCCACGTCGTCCCGGCGGCGGTCAAACAGCGAGCGAATCAACCGCCGCCGCTTGAGGCGGTGGGAGCGGGGAAACGTGTAGCGGCGGTCCGGGGCACGCTGGTCGGGACGATCGGGCACGGGGCGGCGCTACACAGGCTTGCCGGAGTCCTCGTCGCTGACCGAGAGCTTCTTGCGGCCCTTCTTGCGGCGCCGCTTGATGATCTCGCGGCCCTCTTTCGTCTTCATCCGTTCGAGGAAGCCGTGCTTCTTCTTGCGCTTCTTCTCGCTGGGCTGATAGGTGCGCTTAGGCATAACAGACACGGGAAAGCGTGAACAAACAATTGCGAACGGGTCCAACGAGGCACCTCGACGGATGTTTTCCCGCCCCTGTGCAAAGAGGGCGTCAAGGCCTCCCCGAGCCGTCCGGCCCGGCGGGAACTGACGCCTGCGCCTTGCATTGAGAGACCTGCACGCGGGAGTAGCTCAGTGGTAGAGCATCAGCTTCCCAAGCTGAGGGTCGCGGGTTCGATCCCC
>JBKHEM010000130.1:0-6275 GCA_046540815.1 Salinivenus sp. | reverse complement strand
GCCGAGAGCAACACGCATCGCAATATGAAGTCGGGACGGGCGCCGGCGTCTCACCCCCATCACCATCCTCCAACGTTGCTCAAGTCCATGTAGCCAGCAGAAACGGCCTGCGATTGCCCAAGGGGGCTGTAGCGGGCCCAGGACGACGAGGGCCCTACTCGTTTGAGTACAAGTCCGCGCGCGGCACCTCTCAGGCGAGGTGCCGAACACATCCCCTTGTCACGGGCCTGTGACTTCAGGCCCGACCGGGAACAACGACGGGACAATTCATGTGTTTAGACACAGAAATATAAACGGCAAGCACCAATCATGGGGCAGACACTCCGCGACTACATCAAGCAAACCCGGCCGTTTGAGAGCCCCGCGCAGGAGGCGATGCTCAATCTGTTCGTGGCCGCGGCGCACGCGCGGCGGCGGATTGAGTCGGCGTGCCAGGAGCACGACCTGCATTTCAGTCACTACAACATCCTCCGGATTCTTCGCGGAGTACACCCGGAAGGGCATCCCCGTTGTGAGATCATCGAGCGGATGATTGATCCATCGCCGGACGTTACGCGACTGATCGACAAGCTCGTAGAGCGTGATCTCGTACGTCGCTCCCGAAGTACCGAGGATCGTCGCATGCGCATTCACACTATCACAGGGAGGGGGATTGACGTGCTCGACCAGATGCATCCCAAGATCCAGGAGGTGCAGCAATGGTTTGATGCTCGCGTGTCGGACAGAGACCTGCGCCACCTCTCCCGAATCTGCGAAGGAATTTACACGGGGTATGACACCACAGAATGATTTTTGGAATTCGTGTGGCAACGAAGAGTGTTGCGACAGAAATCTATCGAAGCTGGAAGGCTTCGATACGCTGCAGTCTTACGGGGCTGCGAAGACAACTGGACTTTTCAACAACAACCCTACAGCACCATGAGTGACATCAGAAAGCGAGATCGCAAGCTCAACGACATGATTCTCCAGGGGAAGATTCTGGAGGCCTTCGAGAAGTTCTACGCCGAGGACGTGGTGATGGAAGAAGAAGACAAGCAGCGCGTCGGCAAAGAGGCCAACCGGGAATATGAGGAGCAGTTCGTCGGGGCGCTCGAAGAGTTTCACTCGGCCGAGATTAAGGGCCGTGCCGTGGATGAAGAGAACAACAAGACGTTCTCCGAATGGCACAACGAAATGACGCTCGAAGGCGTCGGTCGGGTCGACCAGCAGCAAGTGTCGGTTCGCACCTGGAACGACGACGGGCAGATCACCCGCGAGCGCTTCTACAAGATCGGATAGGGCGTGAACTGCCTGGAGCGGTACTCCAGATAAGCTTCAAAACTCGGCCGGAGGCCCGAACGTAGGCCTTCGGCCGATTGTGTTTTTAGCCCACAGCCCGCAGCACAGCGGCGTCGCGTTCCGGGATGGAGGGATTGACGCGCACGTCGGTACACTGCTCAAACCCGGCCTCCACCGACAGGCGGGGGCGGATCCGGAGGCTCCAGTGGAGGTGAGGGGCATCGGACTCGTAGGCGAGGGCCGTACGGACGAAGTAATTGTAGTCCGGATCCTCAAGGCACGTGTCCAGGCGCCAGAGTGCGTCCTGGAGCACATCGGCCAGGGCCCGGCGTTCTGCGTCCGTCATACGGCCGACTTCCGGTTCGTGCCGGCGTGGCAGAATCCACATCTCGTACGGCTCGCGGGCCGCATACGGCGTAAACAGCAAGAAATCGTCGGTCGCCCGCACAATCCGGTCCCCGGCTCGGAGCTCGGCCTCGATCATGGCGCAGTACGGACACCGGCCCTGTTCGTCGTATCGCGCCTTTGCGGCCGCCTCTTCCTGCTGAATGCGCGGCGGATCGAAGCCCAGGGCCATGAGCTGACTGTGGGGATGGTCGATAGAAGCGCCTGCCGCCGCGCCGTGGTTGCGGAAGAGAATCGGAAGCAGGCCGTCGTCGGCCTGTCGGATCGCGCGGTAGCGGGCCAGGTAGGTGCGAAGCAGGTCCTCCATTTCGCCGATCGTGAACCGGGCGGGCGAGTGGTGGTGCTTTGGGGTGTCGATGATCACCTCCTGGCGGCCCACGCTTCGCCGGGACACGTAGAGGGGCGACGCCGGACGGGTGGACGAGGGGGCCTCTGGCGTGAGGGCCGGAAACTTGTTCGGCACGGCCCGAGTGCGCCAGGGGCGATCATGCCCGCCGTCCAATTCCCACAGCACGGACGGGAGCATCTCTTCGTGCCCGGGGCAGAACGGACAGCCCGCAACGGGCGCATCGTCGGCCTCCGGCTCGGGGTGGGGGTCGTCAGCGGTTCGGTGCGGGCGCTCACTTCGGGTGGGGGCGAAGGCCACCCACTGCTTCGTAATTCGGTCTTGGCGGGTCTCGGGCGTATGGTGGGCGTCCATTTGGGGGGCGATTCGTGAACATTATCTCGACGCAACAAAACACCGGTTCCGCATCGAATCAAGCGCTCCACTCGTTCCTGGCGGTCTTTTCCCATGGGCACCCACAAAACTGCGCACCACTACGACCGCCTCGATCGGTTCTACCGGCACCTGTGGGGCGAGCACGTGCATCACGGGCTGTGGGACGACCCGTCGTGGGCCCCCGAACGGGCCGTCCGGCACCTCGTTCACGCGGTGGCCCGTGATGCCCACCTCCAGGCGGGAGACCAAGTGGTCGACATTGGGTGCGGATACGGAGCCCCGGCCCGCCTGTGGGCCGGGGCGTACGGAGCTCAGGTCATCGGCTTTACGGTGTCGAAAGCACAGGCGACTGTGGCCCGGCGGCGAGAAAATAAGGGCGCGGGACCCACGCCCGAGATTCGTCTCCAGAACATTCGAGAAAACACGCTCCCAGACGCGTCCGCAGATGCCGTGGTGGCGGTCGAGAGCCTCACGCACATCGACTCCCCCGCATGGGGGCTGTCGGAGGCCGCTCGGTTGCTACGCCCCGGCGGGCGGCTGGTGGCCTGCGTGTGGATGGCTGCGCCGTGCGTCCCGCCCTGGGCGCAGCGCTACCTCCTCGACCCGATTGTGGAGGAGGGGCGACTGGCCGCCCTTCCGACCGCCACAACACTGCACCGCTGGACCACCGCCGCGGGGCTGACCGTGAAGCGCCTCGACGACCGCACCGCCGACGTTCGACGTACGTGGAGCGTGGTGCTCACACGGCTGGCCTGGGCTCTCCTCACTGATGCAGAGACCCGCCGCCTCCTGCTTGACCCTACTGAATCGGAGCGCGTCTTTGCGCGCACCGTGCCACGGATCTGGTGTGCCCACCATCTTGGCATCCTGCGGTATGGCTGGCTCGTGGCCCAAAAGCCCTCGACCCGTCCTGCACGGTAGGGGATGGGCCCGTCGGTGCAGGCCGGTGGACTCCAGAGTCCGTTCGCTCCGACGGGGCGACCTCGTAACGTGACTTTGGGGTTTCCGTAACGCTCACCGGTTTGGAGTTGACGGTGAGAGGAAAAATCCCTACTGTCGACATGTCGGTCTGATCACCGCCTTCAACGATTCCATGCAAGCTGCCCAAGTCCCTGCTCCGTCTGCCAACTTTGAACTCGTGGACGCGCCGGTGCCCGATCCGGAGCCCGATGAGGTGCGGGTCCGCGTAGAAGCCTGTGGTATTTGCCACAGCGATGCGTTTGTAAAGGAGGGCACCTTTCCCGGCATCGACTATCCACGGGTGCCGGGCCACGAGGTGGCCGGCGTAGTCGATGCCGTGGGCAGCGACGTTGACGCCTGGAGCGAGGGCGAACGTGTAGGGGTGGGGTGGCACGGGGGGCACTGCTTCACGTGCGAGGCGTGCCGCGACGGTGACTTCGTGAACTGCGAGAACGCGGGAATCACCGGCATCACCTTCGACGGCGGGTACGCCGAGTACCTGTGCGCCCCGCAAGAAGCCGTAGCGGCGCTTCCGGACGCCCTGAGCTTTGTCGATGCGGCGCCGCTGCTGTGCGCCGGGATCACGACCTTCAACGCCCTCCGAAATAGCGACGCGAGCCCCGGCGACCTCGTGGCCGTTCAGGGCATTGGGGGACTGGGGCACCTGGCGATCCAGTACGCCGCGTCGTTCGGTTGCGAGGTGGCGGCGGTATCTACGAGCGACGACAAAGAGACGCTGGCACACGACCTTGGGGCCACGCACTTTATTGATGCGTCCGCTACCGACGCGGCGGAGGCCCTGCAGGATCAGGGCGGGGCGGACCTGATTTTGGCCACGGCGCCCAGCTCGGCGGCCATCACGAGCATTGCGGGCGGACTCGGGCGGGACGGCTCGCTCGTCATTGTCGCGGCAACCGGCGAGCCGGTGGAGGTGTCGCCCATGGCGCTCATTCAGGGGCGGAAGTCGGTGTCGGGCTGGCCCAGCGGCTCGGCCCACGACTCGGAAGACACGCTCGACTTCAGCGCCCTCACCGACACGACTCCGATGATTGAGACGTATCCCCTCTCTGAAGCGGAGGCGGCCTACGAGCGCATGATCAACAACGACGCCCGCTTCCGTGTGGTGCTTGTGCCGGATGCCCGGTACGAGGGGTAGGGGCCTACAGGTAAAAGACGTACAGCATGGTGGTGGATACCAGCAGGAAGAGGACCGACAGAATGCTTCCGGCCTTCAGGTAGTCCGACACGCGGTATCCGCCCGGAGTCATTAGGAGCGCGTTCACGTGATGGGTGGGGAGGATGAACGAGTTCGCCGCGCACACCCCCACTTGGAGCACCAGGACCTGCGAACTGAGTCCCCCGATCCCCGAGAGCTCCAGCACCAGCGGCACCATGAGCACGGTGGCGGCCACGTTCGACATGAAGAGCGCGAACATGGTCGTGAGGGCACCCAGCGTGAGCAGGATGAAGTAGGGGTGGATGCTTTGGACCGTCTCCACGAGCGACTGGGCAATGAGGGCCGCCGCCCCCGACGTCTCCATGGCGATGCCGATGGGGATCAGCCCGGCAATGAGGAAAATCACTTTCCACTCGATGGACCGGTACGCCTCCTCAATAGTCAGGACGCCCCCCAGGATCATGGCAACGGCACCGGTCAAAAAGCCAATGGAAATGGACAGGTCCAGGACCATGACCGAGGCAATCGCGGCCAGGAAGCCGGCGACGGCCACGCCGGCTTTCTCCGGTATTTTCCGGTCGGTGGGAAAGGGGGTCACGGCGATGAAGTCTTCGCTTTCTTCGAAAAAGCGAAGGTGGTCCCAGTTGCCCTGAATCACAAGGGTGTCCCCGGCCTTGAGGGGCCGTTTGGCGCGCCCTTCTTCGATGACCTCGCTGTCGCTAAACAGGAGCACGACCTGGACATTGTGCGTCTCACGAAGAGACACGTCACGAAGCGTCCTGCCCACAAGGTTTGATCGCGCCGGAATCACAACCTCCAGGTAGCCCGACGAAGAGCTCGATTGAGCCTTTTCGGTTTCTTCCCGCAGCTCCAGGTTGTGATCTCGGGCGAACGCCTGTACGTCCGCCTTTCCTCCCTGCACGACAACCGTTTGGCCAGAATTGAAGGTCAGGTCGTCCCACATTGTATGCTCCGTGCCGTCGGGGTCAAAGACGCGGAGCAGGTTCACGTTGTACATCGAGCCCATTTCCGACTCCTCGATCGTCCGGTCGACCAGCGGGCTTTTGGGCGGGAGGTAAAACGTGTAGATCGTATCCGAGAGGCCCCACACGTTCAGCAGGCGCTTCCCGGGCGAGGTCGTGTGGTTGGCCTGCTTGGTGTAGGGAAAGACAGAGGGACCCAGGAGGGCCGAGTAGGCGATGCCCACCGTTAGTAGAGCAATGCCGATGGGCGTCACTGCAAACAGGCCGTACGGGTCAATGCCCTGGGCGGACAGCAGGTCGTTGAGGATGATCAGGGAGCTAGTGCCCACCATCGTGAGGGTCCCGCCGAGGAGGGCCGCAAAGCCCATAGGCATTAGCAGGCCCGAGATCGGGATTTGCTCCCGCTTCGAAATCCCCATCATCACCGGCAAGAAGAGGGCGGCCGCGCCGATGTTTTGCATGAAGCCGGACATCACGCCGACGGTCAGCGAGACCGTCGAGAGGATGCGGCGCCGGCCCCTGCCGGCCACCTGGAGAATAAATTGAGCAATTGTCTCCGTGATGCCCGCCTTGGAGAGGCCGCGCCCCATGATCATCACGCCAATCACGGCCCACACGGCGTTGCTGGAAAAGCCGGACCGGGCCTGCTCCGGGCTGATGCTTCCGGTCCACACCAGGGACAGCATCGCGATGATCGCCACTAGGTCGATTCGGAACCACTCGGTGACGATGAGGGCCACCGTGATGCCCA
>JBKHEM010000129.1:0-6321 GCA_046540815.1 Salinivenus sp. | reverse complement strand
GATTACCGTGGGCGGACGGATGACTTGTGGGAGAAGGCCTTGATGGTGAAGCCGGAGGGGCGCAAGCGAACCTTTCTGCGGAACGAGTGGGAGCAGGTCATTCAGCCGAACGGCATTCGGTCGGAAACGGAGTATATGCGTGTGAGCCGGATTGGGCGGGGGACGCCCTTGCGACGCTCGGAGCGGGCCACGATTTGGCCGGTCTTTGACGAGTACCAGTCCCTTCTCGACGAGCACAAGCTCCGTGAGCGGCCGGGGGCCCTGCGCGACGCCCGCGAGATCCTGGAGGACGAGGGAGACATTCTCCCGTACAGCGCGGTCCTGGTGGATGAGGCTCAGGACATGGGGACACAGGCCTTTAAGCTGATCCGACAGATGATTCCGGGCGGGGACCGAGAACACGATCTTTTCATTGTGGGGGACGCCCACCAGCGCATTTACGAACGGCAGGTGGTCCTCAGCCATTGCGGCATTAACATCGTAGGGCGGGGCTACAAGCTCCGCGTCAATTACCGCACGACTGAAGAGAATCGCCGGTGGGCCGTGGGGCTTCTGGAGGGAGCCGAATACGACGACCTCGATGGAGGCGTGGACAACCAGGAGGTCTACAAGTCGCTGATGAGAGGGGACGAGCCTCGTGTGGAGCTGTTCGACTCCTTTCAGTCCGAGGCCGAAGCCATCACCGAGTTCCTTCAGACAAAGAGCGAGGAGGGCGAGCCGCTACGGAATACGTGCATCATTGCCCGCACAAAATCTCTTCTCGACAACTATGCCGGGGCCCTCAGGGCCGCCGACCTTAAAACGTACACCATTCGGAACGACCGCGCCGAGGATCGATCTGCCCCCGGCGTTCGCCTGGCGACCATGCACCGGGCGAAGGGCCTCGAATTTGACCGGGTCATCATTGCCGGTGTCAGCGAGGGAACAGTGCCGTTGCGTCGGGCTCTTTCCTCCGTGGAGGACGATGCGACGCGGGAGCAGATTCGAAAACAAGAGCGGTCGCTGCTCTACGTGTCCGTCACCCGTGCAAAACGGGAAGTCATCGTGACGAGCCACGATGAACCGAGCCCGTGGCTGCCGACCTGAGGATCCCGGGGGAGAAGTGACATTCCGGCTGTCTCGACCATCGCATGAATCGCCTTCTGCTATGTCGTCCACGTCCTTCCAAATCCTCTGCACCGGGGACGTCCACCTCGGCCGCCGGCCCTCCCGCGTGCCCGTCGAAGACGACGAGCTCTCGGTCCGGCACGTCTGGGACCGCTTCGTCGAGACGGCGCTGAACCGGGAGGTGGACGTGGTCGCGCTGACTGGAGACATCGTCGACTCAGAGAACGAGATGTACGAGGCGTTCGGGGCCCTGGAGCGCGGCGTGCAGCGCCTCCTGGACGGCGGCATTGAGATCGTCGCCGTGGCGGGCAACCACGATTACAGCGCGTTTCCCCGCCTCGTCCGCGCCCTCGACGCCGACGGGTTGCACCTGCTCGGCCGGGGCGGCGCCTGGGACACAGTCGAGGTCGCCCCCCGGTCCGGGGCCGGGCCGGTGCGCTTCGTCGGCTGGTCGTTTCCGCAGGCCACCGTGCTCTCGTCTCCCCTCGACGACCTGGACCTTGCCGCGGCCGACGCCCCCACGATCGGCGTGCTCCACTGCGAGGTCGGATCGGGCGAGGGGCCGTACGCGCCGGTCCGACGCGATGCGCTGGCCCGGGCGCCGGTCGACGCGTGGCTGCTGGGCCACATCCACGCGCCAGACGATCACCGGCACGCGGGGCAACTGCAGCTGTATCCCGGGTCGCTGCAGCCGCTCGATCCCGGCGAGCCGGGAACGCACGGCGCCTGGTTGGTGACCGTCTCGTCCCAGGAGACGACCGCCGAGTCCGTTCCCCTCGCCTCGCTCCGGTACGAGGCGGCGGCGGTGGACGTCTCCGACTGTGAGACGGGGGCGGACGTGGAGACACAGGTCTTCCGGACGCTCCATAACCGGGCGTCGGAATTGGGCGACCGGTTTCCCGACTTGCGCCACGTGGCGCATCGGCTTCGGATCGAAGGGCGCACGGCCCTGCACCGGGAAATTCAGGAGACCCTTCGCGACATGGTCGGCACCGTCCGCCGCGAGGTCGACCAGGTCGTGGCGACCCTCGAGGACGCCACGCTCGACACGCGCCCGGACCACGACCTTGCCGAGCTGGCCCGGGCCGACGATCCGCCCGGCGTGCTCGCACAGTTGCTCCTCAAGCTGGACGATGGGGCGGGCGACGACGATCGGATCCGGCGCGTCCTCCGCGACGCCGCCAAGGCCACGACGGAGGTCCACGAGTCGAGCCGGTATGAGCCCCTCCGCCGCGACTCGGACACGCGAGAGCCGCCCGACCGCGACGCCCTCCGGTCGATGCTGTATCAGCAGGGCCTCCTTCTGCTGGACGAGCTCTCCGCCCGTCGCGACTAAGGGGGAAGCGCCTCGTCTTCGTATTCTCAGAACGAGAAGAGCCGTCTCGTACTTCCATGCCCTCATCCGAAAAGCCGTCCGAGCCAACGCCCCCCTCAGACGTTCTGCGCTTCGAGCACCTCCGCGTCCAGCGGTTCAATGGCATCGAACACGGGCTGGAGGTGGAGCTCTGCGATGGGGTGACCGTGATTCACGGCTCCAATGCCACCGGCAAGACGACCCTGGCCCAGGCCATCCGCGGGCTCCTGTGGCCCGAGCAGGTCGACGGACACCTGCCGATTGTGGAGGCGCGGTTTCGCCTCGACGGCTCGACCTGGCGGGTGGAGCTGGAGGGCGAGCGGTGCGGATACCTCCGAGACCAGAGCCCGGCAAACCGACCCGATCTTCCGCCTGCGTCCCACGGCCCGCGGTACCACCTGTACTTGCACGACCTGCTCCGGGGCGGGGACGAGGAGGAGACGTTTGCCCAGCGCATCCTGAAGGAGGCGCAGGGTGGCATTGACGTGGACGGAACGGCCGACGCCCTGGGCTTCGAGGTGCCGAATCGCCGCCGCGCACAGATTACCAGTGCGGTGGACGACCTGCGCGAGAAGCGGGACGAGACGAAGGGGGCACAGGAGGCCCTCCGTCGCCGCGAGCGGACGCTCGACGACCTCCGCACGAAGAAGGCCGAGGCCGAGCGCGCTGCGAAGCGGGCCGCGGCGCTTGAGCAGGCGCAGGCGGTGGCCGCCGCCCGGGCGGCCCACGACGAGGCGGAGGCCGCGCTCGACGGGTTCCCAGACGTCATGGACACGGTCCAGGGGGACGAGGGCGAGCGCCTCGACGCCCTGCGGGCGGACCTGGAGGAGGCAAACAAACAGATCCAGGAGGCGAAGGGCCAGATCGACGAGGCCCAGGAAACGATCGAGGGGAGCCCAATCCCGGAGGACGGGCTTCCGGAGGGGCGGGTCGAGGAACTGCGAGGGGTCGTGTCGACGATTCGGGAGCAGGAACGGGCCGTCCGGGAATCCCGATCTGAGCTGGCAGACGCGAAGCAGACGGAAAAGACGGCCTGGGACCGGTTGCCCGCCGGGGTCCAGAAGGACGCGGCCGCCGACATCGATCTCCCCGAGCTCGAGGAGATCGAATCCCACGTGAAGGCGGTTCAGGACTTTCAGGGGCGGCAGGAGGCGTTTGAGACCGCAAAGGAGCTCTTTGCAGGCGCCGATCCGGACCCGCCCCCCGACACGCTCCGGGACGGCCTAAAGCACCTGCATCGCTGGCTCCAGCTGCCGGCGACAGAGGCCGCGTCCGGCGCGGCCTGGCCCCGCCGGGTGGTGTGGGTCGGGGGGGTTCTCGTGGCGGGCAGTGGCGGGCTCCTCGCCGTGGTCGGTACAGGGGCGACCGCCTGGGTGGGAATCGGTCTCGCCGTAGTTGGGGTGGTGCTTGTGGTGGCCGAGTGGCAGCGTGGCGGGCGGGGGCGGGAGGCGGGAGGGGACCGACGCGCCCTCCACGAAGAGGAGTACGAGCGCCTCGAGCTCGACGCTCCCGCCGACTGGGCCCGCGACGCCGTGGAGGAGCATGCGGATGCGCTTCTCGACCGGCTTCGTGAGGCGCACGTGGTCGTCCAGAAACGAGATGCCTGGAGCCGCCTGGAGTCGGACTATGAGGCCCTTGATGCAACGGCGGAGACACTGGAGCAGGAGCGACAGCGGCTGGCCGAGGAGCTGGGGATCGACCCGGACGTCGGATCCCACGCGCTCCCCGTGCTCCTGGAGCGACTCACGCGCTGGCAACACGCCCACGACGAGCTAAAGGCAACGCGGGCGGCCCTGGAAACGGCACGAGATGAGGCAGAAAAGTGCCGAAATCGCCTAAACGAAGCGCTCGACGAGTACGGGCTGGGGCCGATCGAGGATGCTAGCGAGGCCGAGGGGGCCGTACACACGCTGGAGACGGAGAGAAACGAGTTCCAGGAAGCGACACGGGACCTTGAGCAGGCGCAGAGCCAGAAGGCCGATGCCATTCAGGACCGAGAAGATGCCCAAGATGAGATTAAGGCCCTGTACGACCGCCTGAATCTGGAGCAGGGGGCCGAGGACGACCTCCGAGACCTGGCGGGGCAGTTCGAGGCCTACCAGGAGGCGGTGGAGGCGGAGAGAACCGCGAATGCTGCGTTGGACGCAGAGCGCCGACGGCTCCGTCGCATGGACGCGTACGAGGAGGGAATGGACGACCGGACGGAGGAGGCGCTGGAGCGGAGGCGACGCGAGGCCAAAGAGAGAGCGGAGAAGAAGGAGGAATACGTCAAGGAGATCAACACGATCGAAAACGAGATTGAGGCCGCCCGGGCGGAAGGAACGCTGGAGGAGCGCCAGGCGACGTATCGTACGCGCCGAGACGAACTGGCGGCCGAGCGGAAGCAAGACTACGAAAAGGCCGTCGGGAAGGTGCTCGCCGACTTCATCCAGGAGGAAACGCAGGATCAGGGTCTCCCGCCGGTCTTTCACCGCGCCCGGGAGCTTTTCGCGGAGATTACCGACTACCGCTACGAGCTGACGCTTGATCGGAAAAACGCGTCCTTCCGTGCCTTCGACCACACGTACGAGAGGACGTTTGCTCTCGACCAGCTCTCCAGCGGCACGCAGGTCCAGCTGATGCTGTCCGTTCGGATTGCCTTTCTCGAAACGCAGGAGCAGGCCTGCCGGGCGCCCCTGGTGCTCGACGAAACCCTCGCCAACAGCGACGCGACCCGGGCTCGCGCCATCATCGAGGCCGTGAAGACCATTTGCGAGGACGGCCGACAGGTGCTCTACCTCACCGCTCAGGAGGACGAGGTCCAGAAATGGAGCGCGCAGCTCGATGGGGAGGAACCAGACCACTCCATCGTGTCGCTCGAAAACCTTGACGCCCGTGACCTCCTGGAGACAGGTGGGGATGGTGCGGTCGTGCCGGCCCGCCAGGTGCCCGAGGCCCTTCCTGATCCGGGGACAACCACTCATGAGGAGCTTCAGACGGCATTGGACGTCCCTCGCTGGTCGCCCCGCCAGCCCGTCGGACGGCTTCATCTCTGGTATCTTATCGAGTCCCCAGAACTTCTCCTCAACCTGATCGAGAGCGGGACGCGGACGTGGGGCCAGCTCGCGAACCGGCATCAGATCGGCGGCGTGCCCGCCACGGGGGTCCGCGAGGACCGCTTTCGGCAGGTCCAGGCCCGTGCGCGTGCGGTGCAGGCCTGGAAGGACGCCTGGCACGTGGGGCGGGGGCGCCCGGTGGACCGGCCCGCGCTGGAGCAGACGGATGCCGTCACGAGCACGTTCATCGACGGGGTGGCGGACATCGCCAAAGAGGTGGATGGGGACGCTGAGAGGATCCTTGACATCATACGAGCGCGGAATGACGAGCGGGTGAAGGGGTTCCGCTCAAACAAGATCGAGGATCTTGAAACGTACTTTCTGGAGAACGGCTACCTCACCGAAACGGACCCCCTCTCGGCGGAGGACCTGTGGCAGCGGGTCCTCGCGGATCTGACCGATGAGCGGGCGGACGGGATTGTGACCGAAGAGGACCTCGAACGGCTCTTTGACCGGGTCCAGTAGGCAGGTGGATGGCGCCCGCGGATCGATCGGCGTGCCGTCCATCGAGGCCGAAACGGAGAAATGCTCTTCGCCGTAGGCGACCATTCGTCGTGCCAAACAACCGACCCATCGACCCGGCGGGACCTGGTGACGGACGTTTTGTTTTGATCCAACACCAGTCTCTTCTGAACAAGATTCACTCGACCCGTGCAGCAATCCGTCTTGTCTTCCCGGGCCTGTATTCTCGCTCTGCTCCTTCTGTCCCTCGCTGTCGGCGGGTGCGGGGACGATCGGCCGGCCTGGGTTTCAAACGCGATCCTG
>JBKHEM010000128.1:0-6461 GCA_046540815.1 Salinivenus sp. | reverse complement strand
CATGACCCCCCGATCGTTTTGGGAGGTGCGGCAGGGAGGGGAGTCCGGGTGAACCAGCCTCCCGGGAGGAAGGCGACCGGGGGCCGGGGATCCGGGAAGCGGTGCTCGCGCCCCCTGTGGGGGACGACCAGCTCCGGGGCCGCTCGGCGTGTAGATTCCGAAACAACCCCTGCGCAGGTGAAACTGTCGTCCAGCGGATCAGGTTGAGTTGACCTGCCGCATTTTTCTCCCTGTATCTCCACGCCCCTTCGCATGGCCGACGTTGACGACTTCCTGAAGTTTAGCAAAAGCCTCGGCTCGCTCCCGAGCTCCATCAGCCAGGGCGGGCTGGGCGACCAGCCGATCTCCGGCATTGTGCCGAAGGTCGTGGAGCAGACCACCCGCGGCGAGCGGGCCTACGACATCTTCAGCCGCCTGCTCAAAGAGCGCATCCTGTTCGTCGGGACGCCGATCAACGACCAGATCGCCAACCTGACGGTTGCGCAGCTCCTGTACCTGGAGAGCGAGAGCTCGGACCAGCCGATCCAGATGTACGTCAACTCGCCGGGCGGCGTCATTTACAGCGGCCTGGGCGTCTACGACACGATGCAGTACACCGAGTCGCCGATTGCGACCATCTGCGTGGGGCTCGCTGCGTCGATGGGCTCGGTGCTCCTGGCGGCCGGCGAGGACGGACAGCGCGCCTGCCTCCCCAACGCCCGCGTCATGATCCACCAGCCGATGGGCGGGGCCCAGGGACAGGCCTCCGACATTGAGATCCGGGCGGAGGAGATCGGGTGGCTCAAGAAGCGGCTCTATCAGATCCTCGCCCACCACACGGATCGAAGCTACGACCAGATTGAGGACGATGCCGACCGCAACTACTGGATGAGCGCGACGGAGGCGCAGGACTACGGCGTGGTCGACAATGTCCTGAACCCCGACACGCTGGACGGCCTCAAGGGCCTGTACGGCGACGGCGAGAACGGAACCGTTGGGAGCGACGACGGAGGCACCGAGTAGGGCGCGAGGGGCTACTCCGACGCGCGGTCCTCGGCGTTGTCGGCGGGCTTCTGAAACACCATGAAGTGCTGACGGGGGAGCATCTCTTTGGTCTCCACCCACTCCAGCCCCACGGCCCGCATCTCCTTCTTTGCCTGGTCCTCGGTCATTTTGTGGAGGGGCTTGATGGGAATGCTCGGGTCCTCCTTCCGGTACTCCACGAGGTAGACGCGCCCGCCGGGCACGAGCGCCTCGCGCAGGTTCAGCATCATCTCGCGAGGGTGGGAAAACTCGTGGTAGGCATCCACCATCAGGGCCGCGTCGATCGAGTCGGCGGGCAGGGACGGGTCGCGCACGGTTCCCTCCACCAGCGTCACGTTGTCGATGCCCTGCGCCTCAATCGTGTCCTGCATGATGCCGAGCATCTCCGGCTGAATGTCAACGGCGAAGACGCGGCCCTCCGGCACCTGCGAGGCGATGCGGAACGTGAAGTAGCCCGTGCCCGCCCCGAGGTCGGCCACCGCGGCGTCGGGGGCGAGGGCCATGCTGTCCACGAGCAGGTCGGGCTTCTCCTTCTGGGCCCGCTCGGGTCGCTCCAGCCATCGGGCGCCGCGATGGCCCATCACCTGCGAAATCTCGCGCCCCATATACACCTTGCCGATGCCGTCGCGGCTCGGCGTGGTTTCCGTGTAGGCGTCGGCGGTGTCGGCCGCCGGGGCGTCGGGGGACGACTCCTGGGCATAGGCCGGGGCGGCGAACGCCAGGACCAGCAGGGCAGCAGCGAATGGGAGGCGGGCGGCAGGGAAGCGCAGGCGCATGGCGGGCGGCGAAGGGTCGGAGGGGCATCGGACCGGCCATATTCCCAGCGTGCCGGCAGGGTCCCTCCGTCGGCGCCCGGACGGGAAAATGTTGCGCGCTCGGCACACTCGACCGCGTCGGGCGGGCACCCCGCTGCCCGCCCTCTACATTTGGGACCCGTTCCCCCCTCCCCTTAGACGCACTACCAGAAGAAGGCGTACAGGGCGGCGGTGATGCCGAGAATGCCGAAGGCGGCGACGTTGAAGACCGGGTCGGTCCGGTGCTCGACGTCGTCGATGTCGATGGCCTTCGGGTGGTCTTCGCCCTTGTTTTCGTAGAGCGAGAGCCCGACGATCAGGCCGACCGAGAGGAAGAAGACGATCAGCATCCGATTCAAGAATGCAATTTCCGGCGTCCAGAACTTGAAGGCCGCCGAGAGGGGAATCGAAAGGACCGCCGACACGAGCGCCGCATTGGGCGTGGCCTTTTTCCAGAAGAGGCCGAGCATAAAGATGGCCAGCACGCCCGGGCTCACAAAGCCGGTGTACTCCTGGATGTACTGAAAGACCTGGTCGAGGTCGGCCAGCTGCGGGGCCAGGACGGTGGCAATCACGATGCAGACCAGCGCCACAATGCGCCCGATGCGCACGAGCTTCCCTTCGGAGACCCCCTCCTGATCGACGTAGTTTTTGTAGAGGTCCATCGTAAAGATCGTGGAGGCGCTGTTCATCATGGAGGCCAGCGAGGAGACGATCGCCGCCACCAGCGCCGCGAAGGCCAGCCCGCGGAAGCCCGCCGGGACGTACTCGCCGAGGAGCCAGGGGTAGGCCTCATCGCCCCGGGTGATTTCGGCCGGGTCGAGGGCGTAGGCCACAATGCCGGGCACCACGACGATCAGCGGCAGGAGCAGCTTGAGGTAGCCCGCGAAGGCCAGGCCCCGCTTTGCCTCTTCCAGGCTCTTTGCCGCCAGGGCGCGCTGGATGATGTACTGATTGCAGCCCCAGTAGAAGAGGTTGGCCACCCAGAGGCCCCCAATCAAGACGCTCAGGCCCGGGAGCAGCTGGTAGGCGTCCTGCATCTGCCCCTCGTCGTTGCGGTACATCATCTCTCCTTCAAACAGGATCATGTTGAAGCGGTCGGAGGCGTCGCCCATCAGTTGGGTGAGGCCCCCGATCGGCCCGGCCCCGCTTCCGCCGTAGACGTCGAGGGCGACCCAGGTGGTCATCAATCCACCACCGATCAGGACCACCACCTGCACCACGTCGGTCCAGGCGACGGCCTTGAGCCCGCCGTACAGACTGTACGCCGTCGCAATAAAGGCGAGCCCGGCCACGGACGGCCAGAGCGGGAGGCCCATGATTACGTTGATCGAGAGGCCGCCCATGTACAGCACCGAGGTCAGGTTCACAAACACGTACACCAGCAGCCAGAAGATGGCCAGGAGCATTCGCACGCGCCCGTCGTAGCGCTGCTCCAGGAACTGCGGCATCGTGAAGATCTCCTTCTCCAGGTAGATCGGCAAAAAGAAGTAGGCGATCACCAGCAGGGTCACGGCGGCCATCCACTCGTAGGAAGCGATTGCCAGGCCGACCCGGAAGCCCGAGCCGCTCATGCCGATGAACTGCTCGGCAGAGATGTTGGCTGCAATCAGCGAGGAGCCAATTGCCCAGAACGGAAGGGACTTGCTGGCCAGAAAGTAGTCGGTGCTGTCTTTTTCCTTTCCTTCCTCTTCGCGAGAGACCCAGAGTCCCAGCCCCACGATGACCAGGAGGTAGACCCCGAAGATCGCGTAGTCGAGTGTCGTAAACGCAACGGCAGATTCTTCCATGAACTCATGCTGGCGTCAGAGAAAAGGAAAGCGAACGTGGTCCCTGGGAGCGCTCCCAGGGGGGCGTTTGCGAGGACAGAGTAAGAAGGAAAGCGCGGCGTTTTGTGTCACGCCGTCCGGTAGTGCGTCTCGGAGAGCGACCGAAGGCGCTCGGCGCTGAGTTCTGGGGGAAAGTCGCGCTGCGGCGTCCCGAGCATTTCGTAGCCCACCATGAACTTCTTTACTGTGGCGGAGCGGAGCAAGGGGGGATAGAAGTGCATGTGGAAGTGCCACTCCGGGTGTTCTTCTCCGTCGGTGGGGGCCTGGTGGAGGCCGGCGGAGTACGGAAAGGAGGTGTTGAAGAGGTTGTCGTACTTTGTCGTGAGGCGCTGGAGGAGGCGGGCCAGATCGTTCCGCTCGCGGTCCCGGAGCGCCGAAACGCTCGGGACAGGACGGCGACTCACAACCAGCGTCTCGTAGGGCCAGACGGCCCAGAAGGGGACGAGGGCCACGAACGAGTCGTTTTTGCAGACGAGGCGGGCGTTCTTTTCAAGCTCGGCGTCCAGGTAATCGGACAGCAGCGTGCGCCCGTGGTTTTCGTAGTGCTCCGTTTGGCGGGCCGTTTCCTTGCGCGGCTCGTTCGGGATGCTCTCCTGGGCCCAGATCTGGCCGTGCGGGTGCGGGTTTGAGCACCCCATCATCTGGCCCTTGTTCTCGAAGATCTGGACGTAGTTGATATTCTCGTGTGCGCCTAGAGACGTGTATTCCTCGCTCCACAGGTCGACCACGGGACGCACGTCCTCGGCGGGCATTTCGGCGAGGGTGAGGTCGTGGCGGGGGGAGTAACAGATCACCCGGCAGATGCCTTTTTCGGACTCGGCTTGAAACAGGTCATCCGCTGCTCCGTCACCGGGCGCCCAGGTGCCACTGGGGGCGTCCAGCTTGAGCGAACTAAAGTCGTTCGTAAACACGAACGTCTCCTCGTACTCCGGGTTGGTTGCATCGCCGGCGCGGTCGTTGCCGGGACAGAGGTAGCACTCCGGATCGTACGTGGGGCGCTCGTCGGGAGGCGGGTCCTCGGTTTGGCCTTGCCACGGACGATCGGCCCGGTGCGGCGAGACCAGGACCCATTCGCCGGTGAGGGCATTGCGGCGGCGGTGCGGATGCTCCGAAGGATCAAAGGAGGCCATGGTCGAGAGCGGCGGTTGTTATGAAGTCGCGGCGCGGGTGTCGAAAGCGTAGATCGTGGTGGAGCGGTAGGTCTCGTCGGGCCGCAGAATCGTGGACGGGAAGTCCGGCTCGTTTAGCGAGTTGGGAAAATGCTGGGTTTCCAGGCAGAAGCCGGAGTGGGCGTCGTACGTGGCCCCATTTTTCCCTGTGAGGGTGCCGCTCAGCGAGTTCCCCGTGTAGAGTTGCACGCCGGGCTCCGTGGTGTAGACCGTGAGCTCTCGGCCGGAGTCAGGCTCAAAGGCACGGGCTGCAAGCGCAGGGACGGTCTCGTCGGCCCCCGTCTCGTTGAGGACAAAATTGTGGTCGTATCCGTTGCCGTACCGGAGCTGCCGAGAGTCTGTATCGAGCCGGGCGCCGATTCGGGTCGGGCGGCGGAAGTCAAACGGAGTGCCCGCGACAGGACGAATCTCGCCCGTCGGAATCAGGGACGCATCCACGGGCGTGAAGTGGTCGGCATCAATTGTGAGGCGGTGGTCCAGCACATCGGCAGCGTCGTGCCCGGCAAGGTTGAAGTACGTGTGCTGGGTCAGGTTGACCGGCGTGGGGGCGGTGGTGTGGGCCTCGTAATCCACCACCAGCGCGTTGTCGTCTCGGAGGCGGTACGTGACCGTTGTGGTGAGGCGACCGGGATAGCCCTCCTCCCCCTCCGGACTCGCATACGAGTATCGAATGCCAACCCCATCATCCTCAAACGGATGGGCTGTCCACAACCGTTGATCGAAGCCGGTCTCGCCACCGTGCAAATGGTGGGGGCCGTGGTTCGTCGTTAGCTGGTACGTGTGCCCGTCGAGGTCGAACTGCCCGCCTTCGATGCGATTACAGTACCGCCCGATGAGGGCCCCAAGATACGGCGCTTCGGACGCGTACGCCTCCGACCGGTAGCGTTCTGGGGACGAAAGGCCGAGGACGACATCCTCAAAACTCCCGTTGCGATCGGGGAGCCGGAGCCCGAGAATAGTCCCTCCATAGTTCATTGTTCGGAGCTCAACCCCATTCGCATTTGTGAGGACATGAACCTTGAGCAGGGACGTGGTGTCCCGGGGGGGTGAGAGCTGTGCTTGGGAAGACAGGGCGATGGAAGCAGCGAGCACGAAGTCGGTTCGACGAGAGAAAGGAGCAAGAAAAAGGGGCAAGGCGACGGGGGTGAAAACGATTCACCGTCTGGTGAACGGGTGAACACCACAGTACATCCGTGTTGAACTACGATGCAAATCGAAACAAATACAATCGAATCGGTTCGATTATAAACAAGCATCCAGGACACCGTCAACCGCTCCAATCCATGCGTGTCGCAGGACCATTGCGTGAGCACGGGCGGAGCAGAAATCGTAGTGTCGATTCTAGCGGCTTGGGGGGGCCGTTGAGGACCGTACCACAAGCTCCGCGTCTAGCGAAACACGCTGAGGAGTGGTCGTCCCATTTCCCTGAATCTGCTCAAGCAAAAGTTGGGTAGCCCGGCGTCCCATTTCGTGTTTAGGCACGTGAACGGTTGTGAGAGGGGTGGAGACGTAGTTCAGAAGGTTCAGGTCGTCAAATCCAATCACCGACAGGTCCTCCGGAACGTCTCGTCCCAGCTCCCGGAGGGCCTCCATCACCCCCAGCGCGACGAGGTCCCAGCGCTTGTTGAGCCGATGGGCTACCATCC
>JBKHEM010000127.1:0-6466 GCA_046540815.1 Salinivenus sp. | reverse complement strand
GCCAGGCCCACACCGTCCCGAAGCCGACAATCAGGCTTCCCTGGTAGAAAAAGTTTTTGACGAGAGCCGAGTCAAACAGGAGAAAACCGATGTATGTGGCGGCCCAAATCCCGCTGGTCATAAAAAAGACCACCAGGCCGCGCCGGGTGTCGCTGTACGGGATCCGGCGGGCCCGGAGGGCCGCTCCGAAGCAGACCAGGGCCGATACGGAAAAGGCCAAGAGGTAGCCAGCGTAGAATGGACTCCCAATCGATATCGAGTCGGGCATCTCCTCGTGTTGCTCTCTTCCAGGTACGACCGTGTGCAGATACGACCGTGTGCGCCGCGAGGCTTTACGACGCCATCGACGCGGGCAGCTCCGCCTTCTTCGTCCCAACCTCTGCATCTGCCCCATCCCCGCCCGGCGACGGCAGATCGTCGGGGAGGTCGGGCGTTTTCGTCTGCACCGCGTCCGGATCGGCGGTCTGTTCGGGGAGTTTGGCGGAGGGCACCTGGATGTCGGGGGCGTCGGGCTTAAAGTTGAGCAGAACCTCCAGCACGCCCTCCTTCGTCTCCGGCTGCATGAGCTGGTGCCGGAGGTTGGACGCGTTGCGGAAGCCCTTGAAGTAGCTGCTGTAATTTTTGCGCATCTCCAGCACGCCGGTCCGCTCGCCCAGCCACTCGCACTTGAGCGACAGGTGCTCGGCCACCACCTGCACGCGCTCCTCCCAATCGGGCGGCGGGGGCAGCTCGCCCGTCGCCATGTACTTCTTCGCACGGTCGAAAATCCAGGGATTCCCGAGCGCCCCGCGGCCCATCATCACGCCGTCCACGCCCGTCTCCTCGAACATCGCCTCGATGGCCTCCGGATCCAGCGCGTCGCCGTTCCCGATGAACGGCATGTCGCGCACGCCCTCCTCCTTGATCTTGCGGAGCCACTCCCAGCGCGCCTCGCCCTTGTACTTCTGCTCGCGGGTGCGGGCGTGGACCGTCAGGGCCGCCACGCCCATGTCCTCCAGCATGCGCGCCACGTCTACGATGTGGATCGAGTCGTCGTCCCAGCCCAGGCGCGTCTTGACGGTCACCGGGCGGGTGGCCTCTTCCATCACCGCCGCCGTGATGTCGCGCATCTTGTTGAGGTTCCGCAGCACCCCCGCCCCGCCGTCCTTCTGCACAATCTTGCGCACCGGGCACCCGAAGTTGATGTCGATCACGTCGGGCCCGGCGGCGTCCACCATGGGCGTGGCGTTCTTGACCTCCTCGATCTCGCCGCCCCACACTTGGATGCCGATGGGCCGCTCCTCGTCGAAGATCTCAAGCTTCTGCTGCTCGTGCTCCTGCTCGCGGAGGAGGCCCGCGGAGGACACAAACTCGGTGTACATCATGTCGGCCCCGTACCGCTTGCACAGGATGCGGAACGGCGGATCGCTCACGTCCTCCATCGGCGCGAGGAAGAGCGGCCGATCGCCAAACTCCAGGTGACCGATGCGCATTGTAGCTGAGCTGGGCAAAACATTTAGTGAGAAGCGAAGCTTGGAAACGACGTTCCGCCCAGCGGTGGTTCCAACCATTCGGAATGGACTCCTGGACCGCCTGGAGGTGCGAACGTTCGGGGACTGCCTCCAACGCTCTTCGCCCCTCGCCCATTTTTCCTTGTATCCATTCCGGACGCTGGTCCGTACGTTGGATGATACGCCCTCGCTCTTTGACCTCCTCTCTGCCATGAACATCAGCAAACGTTTGCTTCACCCTCGCCTTCTCCTTCTCACCATCCTCGTACCGCTGACGGTTCTTCTGTCGGGCTGCGGCGGGCCCAATCTGTTCGAGCGCATGAGCTCTCCCTACTGGGGCTTCGGCGGCACCCTCATCATCGTGCTCGATCTCGTGGCGCTCGTGGACCTGCTGGGTGACGAGGGACGCTCGACCACCAACCGTGTGGTCTGGACGCTCCTCATCGTCTTCTTTCCCCTCGGCGGCGTGATCCTGTACTTTCTTTTCGGTCGGGACTAACACCCTCTCTCCAAACCGCACCGGGCCCGCCGCTCCCGCCATGATCCGGGCCGCCCAACCGAGGACGAACTCCGCAGAATGACCGGGCCGATGGACGCACGCAAACGGAGGGCCGAGCGCCCCGCCCGGCTTCGTCGTAGGGGGATTTTGCTCGCCGTGCTGTTCGTGCTGGTGGGCTGTGGGGGAACGGACCGCGCCGGCATGGATCCCCAGGCCCCTCCGCTGTCTCTCGACTCGCTCTACCGCGCGGCCGTCAACGATGCGCGCACCGCCGAACCGTCGGACCTCGTGACGACCCTCACCCCCATCGTCCCCCACAATGATGACCTGGTGTGGCGGCGTCGGCGCGACTCGACCCGCCAGGTGCTGGTCGTCACCTGGACGGGTCCCGGCGGCCCGACCGTCCCGGCCGCCGGGGAGACGATGACGGTCACCGAAGACATCTGGGTCACTGCCGTGCCGGACCTTCGGACGTTTTGTGAGGGCCTGAATCGGACCGGCGACCGCCTCGACCGCCGCCTCGCCCAGCGCCTCGGCCTGCCCCCGGACGTGGACTACGACCGGTTCGTGGAATTGTGGGTGCGCCCGCGCGACCTTGTGCGCCCCTGCCCCGACCCTGAAGTGAGCGACCGCGAATGCGAGCTCTCGCCTCCCATCCCCGCCCGCCACGCGTCGGTCAGCGACGCGCATCAGAAATGGTTTCGGGACCTCAAGCGCACGTCGTACGGCCCGGACGGCTATCCCTTCACGGGCCTCGGCTACACCTACGACTGGAACCCGGAGACCGACGACGTCGGCCCGAGCGAGTTTGTCCTTCGCCCTGCTCCCGACTCGGCGGGCTCTTCGAGCGCGCCCCGGCAGGCCGACGTCCGCGCCGTGTATTCCACAGATCACTACTGCCGCGCCAACTGAGGTTCAGACGCACTTTGAAGAGAGATAACACACCGGTCCGCGCCATTGGGTACCTTCGTACTAAACTTTGTCCCATTCTCCACCGCCGCCAATGCCGCTTCGCTCCACCGCCCTCGTCCTCGTTGCCGTGTTCGCTCTCGGCGTCGGGTGCTCGTCGCCGGACGCAGCCGACACGGACGCCCCGGACCCGGACGCCCCTGTTCTCCTGATCTCGATTGACGGCCTGCGGTGGGACTACCTTGAGAGGCACGACGCTCCCACCCTCTCCACCCTGGCCGACGAGGGCACCCACGTGGAGCGCCTGATTCCGGTCTTTCCCACCAAGACGTTCCCCAATCACTACTCCCTCGTCACGGGCCTCCATCCGTCCAATCACGGCATCGTCGCCAACAACATGTACGACCCGGAGATGGACGCCTCGTTCAGCCTCGACGACCGGGACGCCGTCGAATCGCCGGACTGGTGGGGCGGCGAGCCCATCTGGGTAACCGCCGAAGAACAAGGCCTCACGGCGGCCACCTACTTCTGGCCCGGCTCGGAGGCGCCCATCCAGGACGTGCGGCCTTCGGACTGGTTTCGGTACGACGACAGCGTGCCCGGCACCACCCGCGTGGACCAGGCCCTGGAGTGGCTCGACCGCCCGTCCGACACACGGCCCGACTTCATGACGCTCTACTTTAGCCGCGTGGACACGAAAGGCCACTACCACGGCCCCACCTCCGACTCGGTGGCCGTGGCCCTGCAGGAGGTGGACGGCTTCCTCCAGCGGCTGCTCGACGGCCTGGCGGCACGCGGGATCGAGGACGAGGTCAACCTCATCGTCACGTCCGACCACGGCATGACACCGACCTCGAGCGACCGCACCATCGTCCTCGACGAATACATTGACCTGGACGACGTGCGGCTCATCGACATGAACCCCGTCGCCATGATGGAACCGAAGGACGGCGTGTCGGCCGATACGCTCGTGTCAACCCTCGATGAGGTGCCGCACCTGTCGGCCTACCGGAAGGGCACACTGCCGGACACGCTCCACTTCGAGGACCACCGCCGCATCCCCTCCGTCGTGGCCCTGGCCGACGATGGGTGGACGATTGCCACGCAGACGTGGCTCAACAACAATCCCGACTGGGACGGCGGCGGGGCCCACGGCTACGACCCCCGCCTCGACAACATGCACACACTGCTCGCAGCCCACGGCCCGGCCTTCCGCGATAGCGCGACGGTCGATCGGCTCTCGCACGTTCACCTCTACGAGATGATGGCCCACCTGCTCGACCTGGAACCGGCGTCCACCGACGGACGGCTGGAGGCAACCCAACCCCTGCTCAACGACGACGTGGACACCTCCGCCCCGTAACCCCTCGGGGATCGGGGTTGATCGAGGGGGCCGATCATGAAATCGAGGGGGCCGATCATGAAGAGGCCGGATCGTTCCTCAATGGAAGCGGCAGGTCGGCCACGTCCGAACGCGACCCTACGGAATACGCAGGGAGCGCACCGTCCCGAGACGCCACGTAGGCCCCGAGCCGATTGGCCCGATCGAGCAGGTGCTCGCTCTCCTCTCCGGCGAGGAGCCCTGTGAGCAGGCCGGCCAGGAAGGCATCCCCGGCCCCCACCGTGTCGGCCACCGTCACGTCGTACCCCGGATGCGCGCACTGCTCCCCCTCTCGCCACAGCCAAGCGCCCGCCGCGCCGCGCGTGACACAAACCGCCTCGCACCCAAACGCCGCCGCCAGCCCGGCCAGGGCCGTCGGCTCGTCGGATAGGTCGAACCACGTGTTCAGGCGCTCAAACTCCTCGGCATTGCACTTCACCACGTCGGCGGCCCGAAGTGAGCGGTCCACCACCGCCCGGTCCACGTACGGAGGACGCAGGTTAATGTCGAATACAGACAGCGCATCGGCTTGAATCAACTCCTGAATGGTCTGCCGCGACGGAACTGCTCGCTGAGCAAGGCTCCCGTACACGAGAGCGGGTGCGCGATGGGCTCGCCGGCGAAGGGCGTCGGTCAGGGTGATGGCGTCCCAGGCCGCGGGCGCCACGATCTCGTACGCGGGCTCGCCGCTGGCGTCGAGCTCCACCCGCACGAAGCCGGTGGGGCGCGAATCGTCGATCTGTATGAGATCGGTCGCAAGCCCGTAGGCTCGAAGGCGCCGGAGGGCCTCCTCGCCCAGGAGGTCGTCGCCCACCCGGCTGGCCACGGCCACCTCCGTCCCAAGGGCATGGAGGTGGTACGCCACATTGAAGGGCGCCCCGCCCAAAAAGAGCCCGTCGGGCAGCGCATCCCAGAGGATCTCGCCGATGCAGAGGATGTCGTCGCTCATGAAACCCACCGTGTTCGTTGAAGAAAAAAGCCGTGCCCAGCGTCGCTAACGAAACCCCGGCCGCCCGTTTCCCGGTCCCGGCCCTCCGGCGTGCACGGGCCTTGGGACTGAAGAGCGCCCTTCATCCCGTGCGGTCCCGCGTCCCGTCCCGAACGGCCCTTCTCCACGGCGCCCTCAACGCCCCGCAACGCCGCCCGGATGCGCCAACCAGAACCGCCCTCGATGCTCGGTGATGTTTTCGTGAGAGGGGACCGACCATTGAACTCCGGACAGTCATCTGCTTATCAGGGGCTGTGGCTCGGGGTTGCCGTCCTTTCTCCTCCCGTTGGCAACGCCCGGTGGTGCTCCCTTTTCCTTCGATAACGCTTCTCCTGACGACGCTTCTCCTTCTACATGATTGACGCCCTTCCCCCGGACGCCCTCCGCCAGCGGTTCGACCCGTCGGCCTTCGACTTTGACACAACCGCCGACCTGCCCGCCGAAACGCAGGTGGTGGGCCAGGACCGTGCCGTCGACGCCCTTGAGTTCGGCATGAACATCGATGGCGACGGGCATAACATCTTTGCCCTAGGCCCCACGGGCACCGGGCGGCGGGAGCTCGTCCAGCACCTGCTGGAGGAGGCGGCAGCCACCGACGACACACCGCCCGACTGGTGCTACGTCAATAACTTCGACGAGGAACGCGAGCCGCGCGCCCTGCAACTGCCGGCCGGCCGCGGGTGCGAATTGAAGGAGGACATGGACGCGCTCATCGAGGACTTGAAGACGGCCCTCCCCGCCGCGTTCGAGAGCGAGGAATACCACTCCCGCCGCGAGATGATACAGGAGGAGGCCCGGAAGGGACAGGAGGCCGCCCTCGAAGAGTTGCAGGAGGAGGCCCGCGAGGACAACGTGGCGCTCATGCGCACCCCGCAGGGCTTTGCCTTCGCCCCCATCCGCGATGGCGACGTGCTCTCGCCGGACGAGGTGGAATCGATGCCCGAGGAGGAACGCGAGGCGGTCCAGGCCAAGATCGAGACGTATCAGGAACGGCTCCAGGACATTCTGCAGACGGTGCCGGAAAGCCAGCGCGAGGCCCGCAAGCGAATCGAGAAGCTCAACGAGGAGATGGCCGCCTTCGCCATCGACGACGCCATCGACGCCTTCCGGGAGAAGTACGACGACCAGGAGGCAGTGCTCGACCTTCTCGACGCGATGCGGACCGATCTCATCGAAAACGTGGACGTGTTCGTGCAGTC
>JBKHEM010000126.1:0-6530 GCA_046540815.1 Salinivenus sp. | reverse complement strand
ATGAGCTCGCGATTGTACGCCTCTAACTGACGGTTCTGCCGGCGCACCTCGGCGGCCCGGTTCGACAAGACCTGCTTGAGAAACATCCGCCCTCGATTTGCCACGACCACCCGCCAGTGCAGGTACCCAACGAGCAGAGAAAGACCCACGACGGTGTAGAGGCCAAGCGCCACCGGATCACGGGATTTCAACCGCAGCGCGCTCAGCACGTCCTCGACCGGAGATGGAGAGGCCTGTGCCGACACCACGACGACAGCCCCCGCGTCCTGGCGATTGTCCGGTACAGCATGTCCTTGCACGCCCCTGATGACTACGAAGAGACTGAGGGCGACGAGGCCAATGAGAGCGCCAACAGACCGAAAGGAGATTGCGCGACGTCCCTTTTCTTGGATTCCTCCGCGGGGGAACCATTCAATTTTCTTCCAGTGGCGACGCTGGTCGATGTGCTCCACGAGATCACAGAATAGGAAGTGAGACGACACACAAAAAAAAGACCCTTCCTTTTTAGAACAAACTAAGAGGCAAAGATAACATCCACTCCAGACATTAACATGTTTTGGAGCGCTTCCGACCAATAATTTCCTGCCTGAAACGGCGCTCGGTTTCAAAACGGAAAAAAGGCGCCAAGCCACTCCGCCACACGGCGTTCGGGATACGCTGGGTTTTGAAATCTCTTTTCTCCTTTGGAGAATCTTTTTGAATTTGAGGCGTATTGCTTCTCCGACGCCCTCCGTGTCCCGGGAGTTATTGAGGCGGTCCTCCGTCGGGCGTCGTCCCGCCCCGCAACGAGTCCACGAGCGGCGCCGATGTTCGGAAAATCATCGGCCCCTGAACCCTGGCCCCCGCCCTTGGTTTGATGGAGTGCTGCAATTGTCCCAATTAGATGCTTGTCTCGATGGAGGTTGACTCCTCAGCCGACCTCCCCCCTGCGGCCTCCGTTACGGGGGGAGCAACCCGGTCCCTCGACGAGGACATCCAAACGGTTTGGCGGATTAAGCTGGCCGGCCTCGTTCTTTTCTTCTTTCTTCCCGTGCTGTTCTACGACCTAACCTCCCTCTTTTCCCCCGACCCGTGGCTTCCGTTTGGCGTTCCCTCGGGAGCGATGCTCGTGGGCGGGATTCTCTTCACCCTCTTTTGGCCCCGGTTGCGGTACCGGGCCTGGCGGTTTGCCCTGTGGCCCGAGGAGCTGTACCGCGAGCACGGGGTGATTACGAACGTACGCACGGTGGTGCCCCTCCGCCGCATCCAGCACGTGGACGTCTCGCAGGACCTCCTGGAACGGGAGTTTGCCCTCGGCCGGCTCGTGGTCCACACGGCCGGGTCCCGTAGCAGCGACGTGGTCATCCCCGGCCTCCCCCTCGCCGAGGCCGAACGCATCCGAGACGAGATCAAGCGCTTCATCCTCGAAGACCCGCTCCTCGAAGACCCGGTGTAATGTCGCCGTCCTCCTCCGCGTCCGACTCGGACGCCCCATCATCGGTCTCCGGTCCCGAACCGGAGCCGGATGCGCCGTCTCCCCTTGGCGCCGTGCAGGAGCCCCAGCGCCTCCACCCCCTCACGCTACTTCTACGGGTGGGCGCCAGCCTGCCAGCTCTCGTACTTATCCTCCTGCCCACCCTCCAAAATCCGAGCTCGGAGAACGTCGTCTCGGTCGTCCTGGGCGTTCTGTATGGCGTTGTGGCCCTCCCGACGATCGTGCTTCAGTACCTTCGATTCAGCTATCGCATCACGCCCAAGCAGATCGTCATCCAGAAAGGGGTGCTCAATCGGAAAAACCGCAGCATTCCCATCGAGCGCATCCAGAACATTCAAATCGAACAGAACCTGGTGGCCCGCGCCCTGGGCATGGCGAAGGTACAAATCGAAACGGCGGGAAGTGCCGCCACGGAGGGCTCGCTCGAATACGTCGGACTGGACGCTGCCCACGAAATCCGACGGGCCGTGCGCTCCTTCCAACGCGAGAACGTTGCGGATCCCGGGACGTCCGCTGAAGAGACGTCCGATGAGGCCGAGACCCCGACTAGGGACCTCTTGTACGCAATGAACCTTCCGCGCGTGATGCTCTCGGGAGCCTTCCGGTTCTCGCTTTTCTACCTAGCCCTCATCTTTTCGGCCCTGGAACTCATCGATCCCGAACTCATCGTGGAGCGGGTCCTCCGCTCCCAGGGCCGCGTGGACCAAATCACGGACTTGATGACGGCCCATCCGGCGCTTGCCATCCTTGGCTCCGTGACAGTCGCTGTTGTGCTGGGGTGGATCAGCGGTATTCTCATCCATATCTCGCGCTACTACGGCTTCCGGCTGTGGCTGGATGACGACAAGCTCCACAAGCGACACGGGCTGTTTACCCTCACGGAGGGCACCGTCCCACTCAAAAAAGTGCAGGTCCTCATTCTGCGCACCAACCCACTAATGCGGGCCTTCGGATGGTACGGCCTCCAGGTGCAGACCGTGGGGACCGACGTGAATGAGCAGGGACACCGGGTCATTGCCCCGTTTGCCCAGTACGACGACATTTTGCAACTCGCCCAGCGCATCCGGTCCTTTGACCTGCCCGACCGCTTCCGATCGGTCTCTCCCCTCACGATCCGTCGCCGGTTCGTCCGCTATACGGCCGTTCTCGGACTGGTCCTGGCCCCAATTCTGTATTTTTGGCCCCCCACGTGGTGGCAACTCGGCGGCGTGGCCCTTCCCTGGTGGGGCCTCCTCCTCATCCCAGGCATCCTGGGGTGGGCGGTCCTGCAGTACCGGAACCATGGCTACGAACAGCAGGACGACGGCCTGTACGTGCGGCGCGGGGTGTTGTCACGCCACCTCTGGATCCTCCCAACGGAGAAGTTTCACGTGTTCGCGGCCCAGGCCTCCCTCTTTCAGCGCCGTCTGGACCTGAAGACGCTCTACGTGGACACGGCCGGGGCCGCCTCGTTTGCGTACCCCGAGGTCGTGGATCTCCCCGCCGAGGAAGCCGACGCCCAGCTCAACGGCCTCTACCGGCGATTTAAAACCCTCTACCAGGACCGAATCGCGGAGGCCACGGGCGCCGCCGACACGCGTCTCGCCCCCTCCGAACGTCCCCGCCTCCCCACCGAACGTACCGACGCCTCGCCCTCGAGCGTGCCGTCGTCCCCGCCCGACGAGACGTAGTCTCCGGTCTTCGCGACGAATCCTTTTGTGATTCCCGAGGGGCTTGGTTTGACTACATCCTGGTTCGTTCGCTTTGCTTGTCCGATTCCTCTCGCCCCGTGGATTCTCGACGCGTCAGTGGCCTTCTGCTTCACATTACGTCGCTTCCCAGTGCGTACGGCATCGGCGACATGGGCCCCGCGGCCTACCGGTTTGCCGACTTTTTGACCCGCACCAACCAGCGCCTGTGGCAGGTGCTCCCCCTCGGGCCTACCCGCTTCGGCCACTCGCCCTACTCGGCCACGTCCACCTTTGCGGGAAATCCCCTCCTCATCAGCCCCGAGCCGCTTCGCGAACTCGGCCTGGTGACCGACGACGACCTGGCGCCCCTCCGCGACCTTCCGGCCGACCACGTGGACTATGCCCGGGTCGCGCCCCGCAAACGGGCCCTCCTCGATACGGCCTACGACCGGTTCGCAGAAGGCGACTCGTCGCTCGACACGGCCGCCGTCGACCAGTTTCAGGCCGACCAGTCGGCGTGGCTCAACGACTATGCCCTCTACGCTGCCTTGAAGGACGTACACGACGGCGCCCACTGGACGGACTGGCCCGCCCCCCTGGCCCGCTTCGAGGAGGAGGCTCTGGAAACGGCCCGAACCCAGCACGCCGACACCGTGCGCAAGCATGCCTTCTGGCAGTACCTCTTTCATCGCCAGTGGACGGCGCTACAGGCCTACTGCCGTGCCCGCGACATTCGGCTCTTCGGCGACGTGCCCATCTACGTGGCCCACGACAGTGCCGACGTCTGGGCCCACCAGGAACGCTTTCAGCTTGACGCGGATGGCCATCCGACCGCCGTAGCCGGCGTCCCGCCCGACTACTTCAGCCCGGAAGGACAGCGGTGGGGAAATCCCCTCTACCACTGGGACCGCATGCGGGAAAACGACTACGCCTGGTGGACCCACCGCATGCGGCACGCCCTCGACCGCTTCGACCTCGTGCGGCTCGACCACTTCCGCGGATTCGACGCCTACTGGGAAATCCCTTCGGATGAAGAGACCGCCGTCAACGGAACGTGGGTCGAAGGCCCGGGGGCGGACTTCTTCCACACCCTGGAAGCGGCACTGGGCGAACTTCCGGTGGTAGCCGAAAACCTCGGCATCATCACCGACTCGGTCGAAGCCCTCCGTGAGCAGTTTGGCCTGCCCGGCATGAAGGTGCTCCAATTCGCCTTCAACACCGATCCGTCCAACGACTTTCTTCCCCACAATTACGAACGAAACGTGGTTGCCTATACCGGCACCCACGACAACAACACAACGATGGGGTGGTGGAACGACGAGCTGTCGACCCCGGACCGCGCGTTTGCCCGGGACTACCTCAACCTGAACGCCTCCTCGACCAACGTGCACACGCAGTGCCTGCGCTACCTCATGGCGTCGGTGGCCAACCGCGTGGTAACCCCCCTGCAGGATGTGCTGGGACTGGGGGGCGAGGCCCGCATGAATACGCCCGGCGAACCGGAGGGAAACTGGCGGTGGCGCATGACGCCCGATCAGTTGACAGAAGAAACCGAGGAGCACCTGTCCCGGCTCACCCGGCTCTACGGGCGCGTTCGCACGCTGAAGTGATGTCCGGTAGTGGGCCTTGTCCTGCTCAACGAGCCGCCTTTCCTTTCCTAACTCTTTGGGGTTTGGCGAGCGCGGAGCGCTTTTTGCAGGGAGGATCCCTGACATTGCCTCTCCACTCCGCTTCCCCACCTGGCATGATCCGGTTTCCCACCTCTCGTCTCGTCTCCGTCGCGGCGGCCTTGACCCTTGTGTTCTTGACCGGTGGATGCGACATCGGCGGCGTAGACGCCAGTGACGTCACCCTCTCGGGCCGCGTGCTGAACAGCGACACGGAAAACCCGGTCGCGGACGCCGTCGTCACCTTCACCTATCAGGACGACGACGAGGAACAGGAAACGTCCGTGGTCACGGACGATTCGGGGCGTTTCTCCACGTCCATTGAGATAAGTACCTCCACCGAGGTGACCATCGAAGCCTCGAAAGGGGGCACCACGGTGGAAACCACTGAGCGCGTGTCGCCGGACCTAGAGGAGGTTGGCGACATTGAGCTTTCCCTGGCCCTCGACGACGAGGACGAAACGGAACCGGGGCGCCCCACCAACATCACCCTCGCCGAGCAGTCCACCGACGTGATCCGGGTCCAAGAGAGCGGCGGCGAAGAAGTGGCGCGCCTTACGTTCCAGGTGGTAGACTCCACCGGCAAGCCCATTGAACTCGATCGGGCGGTCGGCGTCGACTTTCGCTTTAGCGAACAACCGGGCGACGCGACGCTGACCCCGGAGAGCGACTCGACTGACGGAAGCGGCACCGCCACCGTGAACGTGGCCAGTGGAAAAACGGCCGGCATTGTACAGGTTGTGGCCGAGACCGAAACGGCCGACGGATCGGAAATCCGCTCGAAACCCGTTCGCCTTACCGTCCACGGGGGCCTGCCAAACAAGTGCCACTTCACCGTAACGCCCGATCAGTTCAACTTCCCCGGCCTCCTCGAAAACGACCTGACGAACGATGTCACGGCGATCGTCGGGGACAAGTACGGCAATCCGGTCGTGCCGGGAACCGCCGTTTCCTTCTCCACAAATGCAGGCATTATTGGCGGCTCTGCCCAAACGGACGAGGATGGCTCGGGCGCAGTGACACTCACGTCGTCCAACCCCGAGCCGTCCGACGGCGTCGCGACCGTGCAGGCACAGACCGTAGGCACCGATGACGCCAACACCATCGTCGACCCCGACAACTGTCCCGACCCGGCCGAAACCGGGAACGAAAATGAGCTCACCGAAACCGTGCCGGTGGTCTTTTCTGGACGGCCCGAAGTGCAGGTCAGCCCAGATTCCGCCGAACTCGGACAGACGTATGAGCTAACGGTCTTTGACGTCGAGAACAATCTCCCGCTCGCCCCCGGCACGTCCATCTCCGTGGAGGCCGAAGGCACACAGGTGCAGGCCACCGGCAACACCGACGTGACGCTCGACGATACGACCATCCGGGACGATGACGGCGACGGCTTCGACGCTGATGATGTAGAGGTGGGCGAGGGCATTACGGAGTTTACGTTCCGGGTGGTCGAGGACCCCGATCCGGAGGCGACGGAGGACCCGGCCGTCGAGACCGTGACCATCACGCTGAGTGGACCCAACGGGGACCTGGAGATCGTGCTGACGCCCTCGGGGCGAGGTGGGGGCACGACCGCAACGGCCACCCAGACCGTGGATGTCTCGGACGGGGGCACCCTTCAAGAATCGTCGTCCGGGACCGCCGTCGTCCGCGCGGAGCGCAAATAGCGTCCTGGGACGCTTACGCGATCTCGGGGCCGGTCTCTAGGTTCGTATGAAC
>JBKHEM010000125.1:0-6589 GCA_046540815.1 Salinivenus sp. | reverse complement strand
GGCTCACGTTTACGGGCACGTCGCGAATCGGGGTATCTACGCCTGCGAGCGTAAGCGTGACGCGGGCCGGCTCCATGTCCATGAGCGCGGCCTGTAGGTCGTCCGCCAGGTCGGTGCTGTCGTCGCGCAGGGTGAGTTTCAGTGAATAGCCCTTCGGATGGTCAATGTCGTCGTCCGGGTGCGGGGTTGCGCTCACCACGGCGTCCGAGAGTGCGTCGGTAATATCGGTGAACACGTCCGCTTCGGGGCGTCGCCACTTAATCCGTTCGATGCGTCGTTCCATGGGACAGGACGGCAGATGCAGATGAGTGCGAAAATAAGCGTTAGTGATCAGCGTAGAGGTCGTCCACAAACGTCTTAAACCAGGGCGGACGAACGAGCAGCACGTACACCGCCACGACCGGAATCACGGGCACCATAAAGAACAGCAGGTCGACGGCAATCAGGGCCGCTGCAATCCACAGGGGCGTAAAGTTGGACATCGGACGGTGGAATCAAACACGTGAAATCAGGACACCTGAACGTCGGCGCGCACCCGCTCGGCCAGCACCTCGAACTGGGCGGGCGTCGTGGCAATGAACACACGGTCGACGCCGTCGTGCTCCGGGTGTTCATCGGAGCGGATGCGGTTGGTGGCTGCTCCGGGATGATCGGTGCCGCGGTGCCCGTTTACCACCACCAAGGTGTCCACGGCCTGCGGCCCGTCGACCGCGTCGATTACTTCCGCCCGTGAGGCGCCGAGGGCCATCGAGTATGTGCGCGCAAACCCCGTGATGATCCCGCCCCAGCGTTTCAGGGCAGCGGATGGCGCCTCGTCGTGGAACCGCGGGCGCATGGGGTTGGGGCTCGGCATGGATCAGACGGTCTTGGAAATACACAAACTCGCGACGGGCGTCTGTTTTCTCCCAACGCCGGTCCCGTCACGACCGTTCAGTCGAACGCCCCTGGCCCGGCGGGGCTCCCCGTCCCGCTAGTGCTCGCCCAGGAGTGCCACGGCGTCGCCCAGCACGTCTTCCACGTACAGCGTCTGCACCAGCACAATGGCCACGATCGCCAGCGGCGTGGCCAGCAGCACCCCCACGGCCCCGGCCGCCACCCCTCCGGCAAACTGGGCCGTCACCACCGCCGCGGGCGGAATGTGGACGGCTCGCTCCTGCACGAGCGGGGCGATGAGGTAGCTTTCCAAGACCTGCACGCCCCCGTACACCCCCAGCACGGACAGCATCGTCGCGGACCCGAACGGGAAGGCAACCAGCAGCGCCGGGCCAACCGCGAGCACCGGCCCCAGATACGGCACAAAGGAGCAGAGCGCGGCCACCAACCCCAGGGCCAGCGGCGACGGAAGGCCCACCACGCTCAACCCCACCGCCGTAAGGAGGCCCACCACCGCCATCAAGGTCAGGCGCCCGAGCACCCACCACCGCAGGGCCCGCCCGAGGGCGTGCAGGACCTCCCGGGCCCGATCGCGCCCCGACGGTGGAACGAGGCTCACGACACTCTCGACGTACGGCCGTGGGGCCGCAGCGCCGTAGAGCCCAATAAACAGGATGATCAGCACGTTCACGAGGACGTCCACCGTGACCGAAAACACGTTCGTCACGCTCCCCAACACGCTCGTGGCCGTGGGCACCAGGTCGCTCGGCGAGATGAGCTGGCGGATCCAGGCGTACTGCTCCGCCCAATCTTGCAGGCGAATCGACAGACGATCCGCAGCGCTCGGCAGGAGCGCCGCCAGGGCGTTGATCTGACTGGAAAGATCGGGTCCCGTGAGGGCCCAGAGCCCCGCGAGTGCGCCCCCCAGCGCCACAACCACAAGCGCAAGCGCCACCGGACGCGGAAGTGGCGTGTACGCGTAGAGCTGGTCGGCGAGCCCCGCCAGAAACACTGCGAGGAGAACGCCGGCGAAAACCGTGAGCAGGACGCCCGTCATCTGAAGCAGTGCGTACCCGCCCAGAACGGCCGCAACGACCACGGCCAGCAGGGCATACGGCCGCTGGGTCAACTTCAGGGAAGACGAGTCAGACATCGACGCAGGGGCGCTTGGGGAGTGGACACGTGTGGTAGACACTGCACATCGGGCTGTTTCTCCAACCGCGTCGATGGGAGGCGGCCGGGGACAGACCAGGACATTACGGGGCCGTTGCGCTACAGTCCTCGCCCCTCGAACACCGGGTGGTGGACGGCATAGAACCGATTCCTGGACCTCTTTCCACAGTGCTCTTTCCTCGCATGATCCCCTCCACGACGGACGTTCTGGTCGTTGGCTCCGGCATCGCCGGGCTATCGGCTGCACTCGGAGCGGCCCGCGAGGGCGCATCGGTGACCATCGCCACGAAGGCCACCCGGCCGGCCGGCGCTTCCACTTGGTGGGCCCAGGGCGGCATCGCCGTGGCCCGCGCCGCCCCCGAACAGTTCAAACGCGACATCGCCGCTGCCTCCAGTGACACGAGTGACCCGGACGCCCTGGACGTGCTGGTGTCCCACGCCGACGCGGCCGTCCGAGACGTGCTGCTGGATACTCTGGACATTCGTTTCGACAGGAACGGCGGCGACAGTGCCTTCGATTATGGACGGGAAGCGGCCCACTCGGCCGACCGCATCCTGCACGTCGACGCCTCGACCGGCAAGCACATCCACGTGCCCTTCCTAAAGCATCTTGCGTCGCACGACCGCGTCACCTTTGTCGAGGACACCGCCGCCCTCGACCTGATCGTCCACGACGACACGGTCGCCGGCGCCTGGCTGGCCTCTGACGGGACCGTGGCGGCGTGCCGGGCCGGGGCGACGATTCTGGCCACCGGCGGCATCGGCGCGCTCTACGGCGTCTCCACCAATCCCGACGGCGCCACCGGCGACGGCGTGGCGATGGCCCTTCGCGCCGGCGCCGATACGGCCGACCTGGAGTTCGTCCAGTTTCACCCGACGGTGTGTGTTGCGGGCGACGAACCGTTCCTCGTGAGCGAGGCCGTCCGGGGCGAGGGGGCCCTCCTCCGCAACGCGGAGGGCGAGCGGTTCATGCCGCAGTACCACGAGGACGCCGAGCTGGCCCCCCGCGACGTGGTGGCCCGTGCAGTGGAACGCGAGCACGAGCGCACCGGCCGCGTCATCCTGGACGTGTCGTCCCTCGATTTTGCCGGGACGTTTCCCGACCTCGCCGCCCTCTGCGACGAAAACGACATCGATCCCACCTCCGGCATCCCCGTCCAGCCCGCCGAGCACTTTCTCTGCGGGGGCATCGACGTGGACACCTGGGGTCGCGCCTCGCTCGATCGGCTCTACGCCGCCGGCGAGTGTGCCCGCACCGGCGTGCACGGAGCCAACCGACTGGCCTCTACGTCCCTGCTGGAGGGACTGGTCTGGGGGCTCCGGGCCGGGGCCGATGCCGCCACGCGGAACCGCACGCCTCCCGACCTTCAGCCCGACGCCCCGCCCCTCGGCTCCCCCCCTCACGACGTTCTCCGGGAGGGGTTCGACCGCCTCCACGACATCATGGACACGCACGTGGGCCTTCGTCGTACGCCCGAAGGGCTCGACACCGCCCACCGGGCGCTGCACGACCTCCAGACAACGGCCGATCGCCACGCCGAAACGCACGGGCGATCTCAAGCCCTCTCGGAGCTCCGCAACGCCGCTCTCGTGGCCCGGCACATTGCCGCGTCCGCGGCGGATAACCGGACCTCCGTCGGGACGCACCACATCGAACCGTCGGCCGACAGCGCTCCCGCCCCGACCCGCTAACTCCGCCTCCGTTCTGCTGTGCCTTCGTCGTCGCCCGAGCCGGACGCTGCCGTCCGTTCCGTACTGCCGGACTCCCTGCAACATCCGACCGTGGATGCCCTGCTCCGCCGGTGCGTGGCCGAGGACGTGGACCCGACCGGCACCTGGCCCGCTTCTGACGACCCCACCGCCACGGGCGACGTGACGAGCGCCGCCACCGTTCCGCCCGACGCGCACCTGACGGGCACCCTCCTGTCAAAGGACGACGGCGTGGTCGCGGGGCTCCCGTTGATCCGGGCGCTCTGTCGCCTCGTGGACGAGTCTCTCTCGGTCGATGTGCGCGTCCAGGAGGGCGACCGCGTGACCCCGGGCGACGTGCTCGCAACAATCCACGGGCCCGGTCGGGCCCTGCTCACCGCCGAGCGACCCGCCCTCAACCTTCTCGCCGACCTCTCCGGCGTCGCCACGAAGACCCGTCAGTACGTCGAGGCCGTCGCCCACACCGATGCGGCCATCCTTGACACCCGCAAGACGCGTCCTGGGATGCGCCGCCCCCACAAGTACGCCGTCCGGCAGGGCGGCGGCACCAACCACCGGATGGGCCTGTTCGACATGGTGCTCGTGAAGGAAAACCACATTGCCGCGGCAGGGGGCGTGGCGCAGGCCCTCCGGCAGGTTCGGGACGCGCACGGCGACCAATATCCGATTGAGGTGGAGGTCACCACCCTCGACGAACTGACGGCGGCCCTCCCCCTGTCCCCCGACATCGTATTGCTCGACAACATGGACCTGCCCACGCTCCGCCGGGCCGTCGACCGCGCCGGCGATGCCGTCGCCCTGGAGGCCTCCGGCGGCATTACGCTCGACACCGTGGCCGACGTCGCCGACACCGGGGTCGACCGCATCTCGGTCGGCGCCCTCACCCACTCGGCCCCCGCCCTGGACTTGAGCCTCCGGACCGACGACCGTTCCTAAGTTCCAACACGACCCTCTTCACACCCATTCCGGTTCCGATGCCGAACGACGTTTCCACCCTCACCGACCCCGACGCCCTCCGCGACGTGCTGGCCGAGCGGCTCGAAGACCGGCCCAGCGACCGGGAGCTGCGGCAGAAGGCCGAACTCGCCGCCGAGATCAACCAGCTCAAACAGGAACAAGACGCCGTCATTCTGGGCCACAACTACATGGAGCCGGCCCTCTTCCACACGATTCCGGACTACACCGGCTCGTCGCTGGAGCTGAGTCGGCGCGCGGCCGAGGCCGAGGCGGACACCATTGTGTTCTGCGGGGTCCGCTTCATGGCCGAGACCGCGAAGATTCTGAATCCGGACAAGACGGTGCTCCTGCCCGCCGAGGAGGCCGGCTGTTCTCTCGCCGAAAGCATTACGGCCGCGGATGTGCGGCAGCTCCGTGCTCGCTATCCCGGGGTGCCAATCGTTACCTACGTGAACACCTACGCCGACGTGAAGGCCGAGTCCGACGTCTGCTGCACCTCCAGCAATGCGGCTGCGGTCGTCGAGTCTCTCGACTCCGACACTGTCATCTTCATTCCCGACGAGTACCTCGCGCAGAACGTCGCGCAGGAGACGGGCAAGGAGATTCTGTTCCCTCAGAAGCGCCAGCGGAAGGATCCGGGCAACGGGGTCCCGGCCGGGGGCGACGGAGCGCCCGCCGAGCCCGAGGCCGACCTGATCGGGTGGGAGGGGCGCTGCGTGGTCCACGAGATGTTTCAGGTGGAGGACATCCGCCAGGCCCGCCAGGAGCACCCCGACACCGTGGTGCTCGCCCATCCCGAGTGCAGCCCCGAAGTGGTGGCCGAAGCCGACCACTCGGGCAGCACCTCTTCGATGATTGAGTATGTAGAGAACACGGACGCGGAGAGCTACCTGCTGCTTACGGAGTGCTCGATGGGCGACAACATCATGGGCGAGAACCCGGACAAGAACCTGTTGCGGATGTGCTGGCAGCGCTGTCCCCACATGAATCAGATCACGCTGCAGGACACGCGGCGCAATCTGGCACACAACCAGTACCGAATCGAGGTGGAAGAAGACGTGCGCGTCCGGGCCCTGGAGGCCGTGGAGCGCATGCTCGCCATCGGGTAGCATGTTTACTTACAGTGCCCCTCTCATGCGTTCGTTTGTTGTCTTTGCGCTTCTCCTTCTGCTGACGTCGGGACTCCTCGCGGGGCCGGACCTCGCCTTCGCGCAGTCCTCGGATGCCGTGCAGGAGCTCTCGGCGGACCTGCACTCGGCCCAGCGGGCCCACCTGTGGCGAGTGGCCGCATGGGGCGGGGCGAACGTGCTGGGCGGCCTCGCGCTCGTCGGAGGTTCGTCCCGGACGGGCCCCTCCGCGGCGCGCTGGAACTTCGGGGCCATGTCGGCCGGGTGGGGCGCGGTGAACGTCGGAATCGCGGCGGTAGGCCTTGCGACGACGCCGGATGCTCCGCTTACGGACCCGTCCGCAGCCCTCGGGGCGGAGCGCCAGTTTCACGACATTCTGCTCTTCAACCTGGGCCTGAATGTGGCGTACTCCGCCGTCGGCGGCACCATGGTGGCGGCCGGCTATCGGGACGTGGGCAACGCCGCACGGTGGCGGGGCTTCGGCACGGCCCTCATCCTGCAGGGCGTCGGGCTTTTTGCGCTAGACGCCATTGCCTTCCTGGCGTCCCGTACCCGCCTCTCCTCTCTGCTCGATACGACGGGTGCGCTCTCCTTCCACACGGCCCCCACGGGCGCGGTCCTGTCCCTGTCCCTCTGAGTCGGCGGCGCCCCTTCGCGCCTACGAAAAGGCATTCTGTACTCGGGTCCACGCATCCCGGGCCCGCACCTGCACGCTCTGTTGCAGGCGCCGCCGAACGAACGGGCTGTCG
>JBKHEM010000124.1:0-6682 GCA_046540815.1 Salinivenus sp. | reverse complement strand
GGCAAACGTGAAGGTCTGGCCCCCGTGCTCCTTCAAGTGATTGATTGCGAAGGAGGCACTGCCGCCCGTGGCCAGCATCGGGTCCACCACAAACACGTGTGCGTCCTCAATGCCCGACGGAATGTTGCTGTAGTAATCGACCGGGCGGTACGTCTCCTCATCCCGCTGCATGCCGAGGTGTCCCACACGCGCTTCTGGAACGTAGCGCACAAAGCCGTCCACCATTCCAAGACCGGCCCGCATAATGGGCACCACCATCACGTCCTCCGCGATTTTGTACCCGACGGTCGTCTCCAGCGGGGTTTCGATCTGGGTCTCCCGGAGCTCAATGTCCCGCATGGCCTCGTACGCCAGGATGGCGGCGGCATCGCTCACCGTCTTCCGAAACTGCCCGTGCGGCGTTTCGTCGCGGCGCAGGATGGTCAGATCGCGCTTGAGAATGGGGTGATCAACGACGGTCAGGTTTTCCATCGGCGGCTACGTCAGAATGAGACTCCATCGACCAGGTCGCAGGCGCCTTCCGAGGAACTATTCATTCCCTTCCTCCTGCGAGTCCCGCTTCTCTCGGGCTTGACGGGCCGGCTCCACGTTGCTCAGCCACGCCTCGCGTTCAAAGTAGCTGTCGGTGATCTCCTTCAGCTTGTCAGAGAGCAGCAACACCCCCACGAGGTTGGGAATAATCACGAGGCCGAGCGCGATGTCGCCAATGGCCCAGACGGTGGCCAGCGGGGCGATGCCCCCCAGAAAGTTGATCGTCACAAACGCCACCTTGTACGGCAGCACCGCCCCCTCGCCGAAGAGGTAAATGGCACAGCGGTCGCCGTAGTAGCTCCACGAGATGGAGGTGGAGATGGCAAAGAGGATGACGCTCAGCACCACGATGAGGCCGCCCCAATCGCCCAGGGGCGAGAGCCCGCGGGAAAACGCCACCTGCGTGAGCGGAGCGCCCGACTCCACCGCGGGCCCGTAGAGAGTTTCATACTCGGTACCGTCTTCTGAGATGGCAACTCCTTGCTCCGTATCCAGCGTCCCGGTGAATGCCCCCTGTAGATCGCTGGACGTCTCGCAGCCATTTACACAATCAACGAAAAAGCTGTCGACGACGGCCTGATTCCACGCAAACTCCGGGGTCCCCGTCTCAACCTGCGCCTCGCCGTCGACAATTCGAATTTCGGCCGGCGGATCTCCATCGGCAATAATTCCTCCTTCCTCTTCGACCCGATAACTGTGCGCTCCCCCGTCCAGATTTAACTCCGTCGGAAAGGTATCGTCCCAGACGCCGGTCACCACAATGGCGAGGCCGGTAATCGTGCAGACGATGATCGTGTCGATGAACGGCTCCAGAAGGGCCACGCTGCCCTCCGACACCGGCTCATCGGTCTGCGCTGCCGAGTGGGCAATGGGCGCGGACCCCATCCCGGCCTCGTTCGAGAAAAGGCCGCGCTGTACGCCGTAGATCATGGTGACCAAAAACACCCCGGCCCCCGTCCCGGCCACACCCGAGGTCGGGTTAAATGCTTCGGTAAAGATGCTCGCGAAGGCCCCGGGCACGTTACTCGCATTGAGCACCAGGATGAGAAGCCCTCCGAACACGTAAATGGCTGCCATCACAGGCGCCACAATGCCTGTGACACGCCCAATGCGGGTCACGCCCCCGATGATCACGACACCCACGAGGCCCGCGACAACCGCCGCCACGACCACGCTCATTACAAACGGATCGAGCCCGACGAGTCCACTGTACGCTTCCAACGTGTCGGTCACCGTATTCGCCTGATTGGCGTTGCCCGTCAGGAAAGAGGTAATGCCAAGCAGGGCCGCCGACAGCACGGCCATCCAGGTCCATTTCGAGCCCAGTCCCTTCTCGATGTAGTACATCGGCCCACCCGAGACGGTCCCCAGCCATCCCGGCGTGTCCCCGTCGTCGGCAAGTGTCTCGTCGCGATAGAACTGCGCAAGGGTGACCTCGCTGAACTTGGTCGCCATGCCCAGCACGGCGGTCACCCACATCCAGAGCAACGCGCCGGGGCCGCCGTAGTGAATGGCCAAGGCCACGCCCGCGATGTTGCCGATGCCGACCGTGGCCGAGAGCGCCGTCGTGAGCGCCTGGAAGTGGGGGATGTCCCCCGGCTCGTCGGGATCGTCATATTTTCCGGTCGCGACAACGAACCCGTGCCAGAGGCGACGGAACTGAACAAACCTGAGCCGAGCGGTCAGATACAACCCAGCGCCCAGCAACAACAGGACCACGATCGGGATGTTGTTCCCTGTCCCCGTCGGGATGCCAAAGCCCCACACGAAGTCGACGAGGAAATCCACCCCATCCGCAAACGTATCGAGAAAGGTAGACATAAACACGCAAACCGATCAGACAGAGCATGCTCAGAATGGCGCCGGTCTGGTCCCTTCCAGACCCGAGGCCGAGGGCGCAGGTCCGTCGTTCTCCGCGGCACACCCCGGAACGCCGTTGGAATATAGGAGCCGGAGTGGATGTGCGCAAACGCAGGCGCCGCACGGCTTACATTCCCCGAGTCTGCCGTCCCCGCACTACGGGCGCTTGCCGTCCCCAGGATCTGTATCGGACGCCCCCTGCTCCCGCTTCTTCAGGGCGTCGGGGGACACGACCTTCCCCTTCTGCTGGATGTTGCGCTCTTCGGACTGCTGGACCGACGGCGCCACGTAGTTGTACGCCGCGGCCACTCCCACATTGAACAGGGCCGCCGCTACCCCCAGCGCCGCATCGAGGTAGCGCGGACCGGCCAGGGCGAGACGAATCATCACCGTCGCCGCCGCGAAGCCGGAGTTGCGGAAGACCACGTGGTAGGTCACGCTGTACCGCAAGGACACCAGCACAATCAGCACGTCGCTGAAAATGAGCACCGTGTAGAAGGCGTCGAAAAACGGACCCCCAAGCGGCTCGACGAAGGGGCCCAGCAGTGTATTTATCCCGAGCCCGACAAGCACCACCAGCAGTACGTTTGCGATCAACTTTTTCCACCGCACGAAGCGCCGCTGCTCCGCCACCGACTCGGTGATGGGTTGGTGTCGTTGCAGCGTGTAGAACAGGCCCATCGTGGCAAAGATGAGAAGCGCGCCCGTCGCGTCGACCATCACAAGCTGTACGGCCTCCCGTCCCACGCCGTCGAGCGTCCACTGGATCGGCTCCTCCGAAAAGTTGACGAGCTCCTTGAACGACTGGCGAAGCAGGATGAGCGAAAAGACCTCGAACTGCTTGCCAGCTGTGTCCGCCACGCTGGTGGCCAGTCCCACGATGAGCCCTATGAGCTCGACCACCAGAAAGAGCGTAAAGGCCACGTCGATGGCCACGAAGTGATTGGTGGACACCGCCTGTCCAACATCCGCCGGAAGCCAGCCCTGCCGGTTGGCTTCGATGAGCAATAAGGACACGAAAAAGCCCCCTATCAGCACCTGGGCCACAAGGCGGCGGGCCGCCGGCCCCTCCCACCACGCGGCAAAGGCGTCGTACACCCGGTCGCTGAAGTGAAGAAGCGTCCTCATGGCCCCCGTCGATCGGTGCGCAGATGTGTGATGAGTCTACACAACGCCCAATGGAATCGGCCCGGACGCCGGTTTCGCCCGGCCGCAGGGATCGCAACACCGTCACATTTTGCGGCGTCCCCGGCGGATTAGAGCGTATCGGGGTCAATCTCGACGATCTGCCCGTTCATCAGGGCGTAGGTGGTGGTCGGGAAGGACTTGACGAGGCGGTAGTCGTGCGTGGCCGTGAGCAGCGTCATGCCCTGCTGGTGCAGGTCCACGAGCAGCTCCTGAATCTCGTCGGCCACCATTGGGTCGAGGTTGCCGGTGGGCTCGTCGGCCAGCAGCACCCACGGGTCGTTGGCGATGGCCCGGGCAATGACGACGCGCTGCTGCTCGCCCCCCGACAGCTCGTGCGGATAGCTGTCTTGCTTGTGGCTGAGCCCCACCTTCGCCAGCGAGTTCAGGACGCGCCGTTTTACCTTGGCGCCCCGCATGCCCGTCACGTACAGGGCAAACGCGACATTCTCGTACGCACTGCGGTCCGGCAAGAGCTGAAAGTCCTGAAAAACCACGCCGAGCGACCGACGCAGGTACGGGATCTCGTCTTCTTCAATCAGGTCGGACCGGTAGTCGCCAACGCGCACCACTCCCGAGTCCGGGAAGAGGTCCATGTACAGCAGGCGCAGGATCGTGCTCTTGCCGCTGCCGGTCGGCCCCACCAGGTACGCCCGCTCCGACTGATCGAGGTGCATGGACGTGTCGTCCAGCACCGAGCGGCGCTGGCCATTCGGCAGGGCAAACGAGACCGATACGTTGTCGAGGTCTATCACGGAGGGGAAGGGCTCGGGCGATGTGACTCAATCGGACGGGCGACGGAGCACCCAGTGGATGCGGGGGCTGCCAGAACGGGCCGGCTCCGTCGAAACGCCCTCGTAGGCAGCCTCAATGTCGAGCGGCGATTCCTTCAACAGGGCACGGATTTCGTCTGGGGTGTAGGCCCGCTGGACGTGTCGTTCCGTAACCGTCTGCCCGTCAATGAGAAGCTCGAATGTGGTCTCGTGGCGACGCGTCTCGGGGTCGTACGTGTTCTCTCGGACGTACGCAAACCCATCCACGGCCGCCTCGTCGGCAAAGTGCTCTTCGTGCGCCTCCGAATTGGCCGGGGTGCTCTGGTCGATAACGGCCACGCCGCCGGGGCGCAGCAGGTCGTGCACGCGGCAGAAGAGGGTGGCGACGGCCTCCGCGTCGAGCAGATAGTTCAGTCCATCATACACGAGCACGACGGCATCAGCCGGTGCGTCCATTCCCAGACGCTCCCGGGACACCGTGGTAAACTCGGCTTCTTCGCATCGGATCGGGAGGGGCGTCGCTGCGACTTTCTGGCGGGCCTGTTCGACCATGGCGGACGATCCGTCCGTAAGAAGGTAGTCGTAATCGCCCATGGGCTGAAGCCGCACGGCCAGTGTGCCCGTTCCTCCGCCGAGTTCCACGATCCGTTTTGGCGACTCAACGAAGTGCTGAAGCAGGGTGTGCACGTACGCGGCCCAGGCATCATAGTCGACGTGCTCCATCACCAGGTCGTACCCGGCGGCCAGGGCGCTGTAGGGCTCGACGGACATGACACGCAGGCGATGGTCGAAAGAAAAGAGGTCCCACAGCAGGACCTTCAGGCCGTCGGGGCCGCCGCACGTCGATGCCGGGCCACGGCCACGGCCACCTCCAGGGCACTGCGCATGCTGCCGGCCAGGGCCATTCCCTTCCCGGCGATGCCGAGCGCGGTACCGTGATCCGGCGACGTGCGCACGATGGGAAGACCCGCCGTGTAGTTCACACCGTGATCGAACGCAAGGGCTTTAAACGGCACCAGGCCCTGATCGTGGTACATCGCGAGCACCGCGTCGTAGTCGGCGTCCAGTTGCGTCGCGAAGAAGCCATCGGCCGCGACCGGACCGTCAACCCGAAAGCCCTCGCCCCGCGCGGCCTCCACCGCCGGGGCGATCACCTCTTCTTCCTCATGCCCGAACGCCCCGGCCTCGCCCGCGTGCGGGTTCAGGCCCAGGACCGCCACCTTGGGCTCGTCGATGGCAAAATCAGTCCGGAGGGCCTCATCAAAGACCCGTAGCTTTTCTAGAATGGCCGCCTCCGTGACCTGGGACGGGACCTCGGACAGCGGCACGTGGCTGGTGACGAGCCCCACCCGCAGGCCGCCCGCCACCATCATCATGGTGGGCTCGGACGCATTGGTGCGCTCGGCGATAAACTCAGTGTGGCCCGGCACATCGTATCCCGCCTTTCGGACGGCCTCTTTGGAAATGGGGGCCGTTGCCATTGCATCGACGGTGCCGGCCAGACAGGCGTCAACGGCTCGCTCCACGGACCGCATGGCCAAGCGCCCACCATCCGCCGAAGTGGTGCCGAAGGTGACCGGGGGCTCCGGCTTTTCAGACACGTCGAGCAGCGCCACGTTTCCGGGCGGCACCTCCTCGGGGACCTCCTCCACCACATGAATGTCCAGGTCCGAGAAGCCCAGCACATCCGCGTGCACACGAAGCACGTGGGCCGATCCAATCAGCACCGGCGTCATTGACGGCATAAGGCCCGGATCGTGGAGGCTTTTGAGCACCACCTCGGGGCCGATGCCATTCGGGTCGCCCAGGGTGATGGCAATACGGGTCGGCACGCCGTCGGGCGCGGGCGGTTCCGGTCGCTGAAAGGTGGGTCGCTGGATGCGCATGAAAGAACCGTGGGATTCTACGAAAGAACGATCAGGATCTCGAGAGCAACGTCGGTCCTCATTCCCCCCGAGGCACGTCGGGGGTCTCAAGGTACGATGTCACGAGGCGAACGCCAACCCGGACCGCGGCGCCCGCCTCGCCCCGGCGTGCGCCGGCTCGATGGAGCACGTTGTGGAACGGCTTCCAGGAAACGGATAGCAGCCCGCCCCTGCGGCGGTCCCCCGTGCGGGAACGAGCGAGGGGGCAACGCGCCAAACGGAGCCGGGACGTCCGGCATGGGGGACACGTTCATCCAATCGGTCCGTTCGCGAGAGATCTAAATACCCCAGGGCCAATGGGCAAAACGAATACGACGTCAAACAGACAACACCTCTACGTTAATCGCCGTCGATGCGAAACGTCAACCACAGTCGTTCGCTGTTCCGTGCACTTCACAGGCAATCGAC
>JBKHEM010000123.1:0-6707 GCA_046540815.1 Salinivenus sp. | reverse complement strand
AGCGTTTTGAAGGACAGGTGTCCTGAGCCGCTGCATTGGACGGCGGGGCTGCGGAACGCGGTCCTCCGGGCCCTGGTAGCAGGCGGACCCGTGTCGCTGCGTCCCTCGGAGCCCCGCCGTTCGCCCCGTGTCGTTCCTCAACCCGTTTGCTCTCCTGGCCATGGCGGCGGTCGCTGTGCCGCTCTTCCTTCACTTCTTTAACCTGCGCCGGCCGCAGACGGTCGAGTTTAGCTCGCTCGCGTTCGTGAAGGAGGTGCAGGAGACGGCCGTCCAGCGCGTGCGGATCAAGGAGTGGCTGCTTTTGCTCCTGCGGATGCTGGCGATTGCGTGCCTCGTGATGGCGTTTGCACAGCCCACCCTGACCGGCAATCTGGCCGGCGTGGGGGCCTCGGTGCGTACCGCCCACGGGGTGGTGATGGACAATTCGCTGTCGATGGGCGTGGACGCGGCAGAGGGAGGGTCTGTTCTGGAGCAGGCGAAAGAACAGGCGGACGGGGTTCTGGACGTGGCAGATGACGGGGACGAGGTGGGCATGTGGGCCACCGCTCCGCCCGCCTCCCGTCCCAGCGAACCCGACCTCAGTCCCTCGACGGGGGTGGCGCGGGAGGCCATCGGGGGACTGGAGTCGCACCCGGGGGCCTCGTCGCTCGCCCAGCGTGTAGGGGAGGCGGCGGAGGCAGTGGCCGAGGCCTCGGCGCCGCGCAAGGTGGTGTACGCCGCGAGTGACCTGCAGCGCAGCACCCTCGGCGACTCGGTGGCCGCCCAGGTTCCGGAGGACGTGCAGGTGCGACTTCTCCCCGTCGAGCCCCGCACGCCGTCGAACGTGGGTGTGCAGGACGTGACGGTGCCCGGGCGTGTGGCGGAGGCAGGCCAGCCCGTGACCATCGAGGCGACACTGGTGAACTACGGCGACGAGCCGCTGCCCGACTACGGGGCCAGCGTCTATCTAGACGACGAGCGCGTGGCCCAGACGACGACCACACTGGACCCGGGGCAGGCGCAGACGGTGTCATTTACGGTGACGCCGCAGGAGCGGGGCTGGCTGCGGGGGGCAGTGGAAACGGAGGGCGATGCCTTTCCGGCGGACGACCGGCATTACTTTACGCTCAACGTGCCGGAAGAACGGCGCGTGCTGGTCGTGCGGGGAGAGGGACAGGACACCCAGTACCTCGACCTCGCCCTGTCGTCCGAAATGATCGACGACCGCATCGCCTTCGAGACGACGGACATTGAGGAGGGAGCCCTTCCCACCGCAGAGCTTGGGCAGTACGACACGGTGCTTCTGGTGGGGCCGCGGTCGCTATCGGGCGGGGCGGTGGAGGCGCTTCAGCAGTACGTGGACCGGGGCGGCGGGGTGCTCCTGTTTCCCAGTGCGCAGGCCTCCCCTGACGAATACAATACCCTGCTCGATGCCTTGGATGCCGGCACGATCGAGGGGCGGGACGGCACGTTGTCGGGCGAGCAGCCGGTCGCGTCGTTCGATCAGGTGGACCTTGAGCACCCGTTGTTTGAAGGGGTGTTCGATCGGGCGGAGGAAGACGAAGAGGCGGAAATTGAGCAGCCCGAAATTTACCACGCCCTGCGGTTCCGGCCGTCCGGGCAGTCCGGACAGACCCTCATTGAGTTGTCGAACGGCGCTCCCTTCCTGCACGAGGCGCGACACGGCAGCGGGGCGCTGCTCGTCTCGGCTGTAGCGCCCACGCTGGAGTGGAGCGACCTGCCCACCCGCGGTCTGTTCGTGCCGCTGCTCTATCGCTCGGTCTATTACCTGTCCGCCGGCGCCTCGACGACCGGGGCCCAGCTGGTGGCGGGGCGCCCCAGCGAGGTGCGAGTCTCCGGCGTCTCGCCCGATGCGTCGCTGCGCCTGGAGGGGCCCGAGGGAGCCGAAATTGCGCCCGAACAGCGCACGCTCTTTGGGGCCACCTTGCTGCAGGTGGGCACAGACCTGCGCACCCCCGGCATCTACGACGTGACCACCGCCGAGCGCCTCGTGGAGCGCCTTGCCGTGAACGTGGATCCGGACGAGTCCGACCTGCGCACGGCCCCGCCCGACAGTGCCGCGGCCCACTTGGAGTCGGTGCTCGGAGCGCCGGTTGAGGTGCTACAGGGCACGGGGGAGGAGGCGGTCGCAGAAACGGTTCGCACGCGCGAAGCCGGAACCGAGATCTGGAACGTCTTTTTGCTCCTGGCGTTGGGATTCTTGGTCAGCGAAATGCTGGTCGCCCGCCTGTGGCAGCCGGAAACAACGGCCGCGTGAGGAGGGGCCACCGAGTGCAGTGCTCCGATGAGCCTCCTCGTTTCCCCCGCGGCATGCCTCGGGCGGCACTTCGCAACCGACTCCCTACAGGAGTGGCTATGCCGTCGGCCGCCAATCTTTTTTGGGCGCTGCACTGGATCGCCCTCGCGGCGTTTGTCGGCGTCACCTCCGTGGCCATGCTGGTCGCCGTTGTCAGTCGGCTCCGCGTTCGGCAGCCGCTCCTCGTCTGGCGCACCGGCCCGCTGGTCCGTCTCCCGCTGGGCCCGTCGCTGTTCTTGCTGCTGGTGGCAGGCGGAATCGGGTACGCCTGGTTTATGGGCCGCCCCGTACCAACGGCGGTCCTGCTCGGCTATCCGGCCGGCGGCGTGTTCTGGTTCGTGGCCACGTGGCTGGCCCAGAGCGTGATTGTGACCGAGCACGGCGTGATTCCCGACGTCACTCGCCTGCACCGCGCGGTGCCCTGGCGCGCCGTCGTCGACTACGTTTCCACGACCCGCAACGGCCAGCCCCACTTCATCTTCGTCTACCACGTGGCGGACGGACCGCCCCGGCGCCTCGACCTGCCCGTCCCCCCCGCCTACGCCGAGTCCATGCGCGACCTGGTTCGGCGAAAGCTCGACGCCCGGTTCAGCGACGCCGTCGGGCACCGCTCCGACATTCGAGTCGACCGTCCCGATGAGTCGGACCGACCCTAAGCCGAGGCCCCGATCCGGGCCCCGTGCCGGGCCGGTCCGACGGGCCTGTTGTGCAACACCAACCCGTGGTACAGGTATATTCCATGCAGTTTGCTTGAACCGAGGGCGCCGGGCGTGCTCGTGATCTTCCCTCCAAATACCAGCACCGTCGTTGTTTAGACCAGAAGAGAAAACGAAAGACGCGGAAACCGCCGTCATTGTGGGGGTCATTACACCCCAGGAGTCCCGCTTCGAGGTGCGGGACCACCTCAACGAGCTAGAACACCTGGCCCGCACCGCCGGGGCCGAGGTGACCGATCGGCTCACTCAATCGCTCAACAGCCCCGACCCGGCCACCTTCATCGGCTCCGGCAAGGTGCGCGAACTGGGACGCCTGACGAAGGAGCAGGATGCGGACCTCGTCATTTTTGACGACGAGCTCAGCCCCGTCCAGGTCAAAAACATCGAGCAGGAAATCAACTGCAAGCTGCTGGATCGGACCGGCCTTATCCTTGACATCTTCGCCCGCCGGGCCCAGACGCGGGCGGCCAAAACGCAGGTGGAGCTGGCCCAGCTCGACTACCTCCGCTCCCGCCTCACGCGGCGCTGGACCCACCTCTCGCGGCAGGAAGGCGGCATTGGCACGAAGGGGCCGGGGGAAAAGCAGATCGAGATGGACCGGCGCATCATCGACAAGCGCATGGCCAAGTTGCGCGACGAGCTTGAAAAGATCGATCAGCAGCGCCAGACCCAGCGGAAGGGCCGACGCGAGCACACGACCGTCTCTCTCGTCGGCTACACCAACGCCGGCAAGTCGACGCTCCTCAACGCCCTGGCCGGCGAAGACCTGCTGGCCGAGGATCGGCTCTTCGCGACGCTCGACGCCACCACCCGCACCGTGGAGCTCGACACGAACAAAGAGGTGCTGATGTCCGACACGGTCGGGTTCATCCGCAAGCTCCCCCACCGCCTCATCGAGAGTTTTAAGAGTACGCTCGACGAAGTCCGGGAGAGCGACGCCCTCGTGCATGTGGTCGACGTGACGCACCCCAATTTCCGCGAACAGATGGCGGTGGTGGGCGAGACCCTGAAAGAGCTGGACTCGGACGACAAGCCGACCCTTGTCGTGTTCAACAAAATAGACGCTTTGGACGACCGGGGCCTCCTCCGTGCCCTCCGGGACGAATACCCCGACGCCTCGTTTGTGTCGGCCCTCCGGGGCATCGGCCTCTCGCAGCTCAAAGACGACCTGCTGAGCGTGATCGAGCAGGACTACGTAGAGCGCGTTACCTACGTCCCGGTGTCGGAGCCCGAAGCCATTGCCAGGGTGCATCGGCTCGCCGACGTGGTCAGCGAGGACTACATGTACGCTCAGAACGGCAAGGAAGAGGGTCCGCAGGCCGTGGCGCGTATGCAGTTTCGGGCCGCCCCCCGCAACGATGCCCGTCTCCAGCAGACCCTCGACGCGTTTGCCAAGCTTCGACCCGTCGTCGACGATGAGGTGCCCGTTCGTGAATCGTAACGCCCCCGGCATGTCGGGCCCTTCCGGGCTGCGATTCTGGCAGTCCGGCCGGGTGCGGCACGGCCCTTGCACCGCATTGTAACCACTGGCCTCGCTCGGTTCCGATGCCGTCGTCACCCGCCTCTCTTTGACCCACCCCCAACTGCCATGAAAGCTCGCGACGCCATTCACGGAGCGACCCCGGCGCTCCAGGTTGATGACACGGTCGAGGAGGCGCTGGGCCTGCTGATGGAATACCACGTCGGCCACCTTCCGGTGGTCGAGGAGGACGGCACCCTGGCCGGCCTTATCTCGGAGCCCCACCTGATGAACGCGGACGGCCCCGACACCGAGGTGGGTGGGTTGCTGGCGGCTCGGCCCGTGTACGTAGCGCCCGAAGCACACATCTTCGACGCCGCCCGAACCATGGTGAAACACGACCTGAGCGTGGTGCCGGTGGCCACCCCGAAGGGACGGTATCTGGGCCTCATCCGGCGGCACGACATCTTCGACAAGTTTGCCCAGATGTTGTCCACACAACAGACCGGTGCAATCGTGGCGCTGGAAGTGGATCCTCGCGACTACGCCCTGGCCCAGCTCGTCCACCTCATCGAGCAGAATGAAGGCAAAGTGCTCGCCGTGGCGTCCGAGTCGCCCGAGCAGTCAACCGAGAACATTCGGGTCACCCTTAAGCTGAACGTAAAAGACACGAGCCGCATCCGACACGTCCTGGAGCACAACGGATATCACGTTGTGGCCTCCTTTGGGGAAGAGGAGGAAGAACTGGAAGAAATGGTGGAGGAGTTTGTCCGGTACCTGGAGGTATAGGGCGGCGGAGGAGGGCCGGCCCTGTGTGCGCCCGTCCTCGGCTTCAGTGGCTTCGTTCTCGCGTGCACCAATTGACCCCTCGCTTACATGAGTGATGCTCGCCCTGATGAGGGACCCGACTCGGCAGCCGTTCTGGAATCAATGACCCTTCTGGCCACGCTGTCAACGGCGGCCGAGGTGCGGGACGCGGTGCAGGACCGGCGGACGGGGCGGGACCCTGCCGCCCAGGCCCCGAGCAACCTGGCCACGATGCGACTGCACGAGGCGCGTCGGGCGCTCATGGATTTGCTCATGCAACTGGTCCTTGGACAGGTGCCCCTGGAACGACAGGAGAAGCACGCGCTGGGCCACGCGGTGCGCCACTTCGACCTCCTGATGAAGCTGCGCCGGGCCACACGGTTGGCGAAGACCATGCACCAGCACCTGCTCAGCCTCTACCCCAACGTATCAGAGGCACTGGTCGAGGAGGCGCGCCAAGTGCGCGATGCGCTGTCGGCCCTTACCGACGATGACATTGGTGGGGCCGACCCCCTCCCGGACGTAGTGGAGCGTGGCCTCGCCTTCGTCGTGTGGGCGCGGCACGAGGTGTAACCCAGGCTGTCCCGCCCATCCCCCTTGATTCACGATCGCTACCTGGGGTGTGACGAGCGGGCAGGCCGCAGATGGGAGAGCAGCACGCGAGCCGCTCCGCCACAGCCAACCCCAATCGCGGCCCACAGTGGAAGCAGCTCCCATGCGCCCGACGACCCGACCCACAGAGACGTAAGGGTGGCCGCGGCAAGCGTCATCATGTAGACGGTTCCCTTCACCGACCAGAGGGCGGCCAGCACGTAGCCCCACGGCTCTCCTTGCCACAGCCACGCGGCGCCAAGCAGAGCCACGGGAACCACCGTCGACAGGTCGAGGGCTGCGATCAGGTGCGTGTGGAGGCCCGTCGCGTCAATCGGCGCGGGCAGGGTGCCCGTCTCCAGGTAGTCAAGAGACTGAACAACGTAGAATCCGCCAAGGCTCCCCCCCACCAGCGCCATGAAGGTCGCAACCCGCCCCACCGGAAGGGCCTCTGACACCTGGCCGTGGAGGCGTCGCACGTCGAGCGACGCGAGACCGAAGATGAGGGCCGCGCCCGACAGGGTAAAAAGGGCAGTGTAGAGCAGGAACAGGCTGTTGAAAGCCGCCCCGAAGAGGTAGAATGCGTAGTTGTAGACGGTGTAGGACAGCAATCCCAGCCACACGAGCGTGGCCCGGTCCGAGCCCCGCCACGCCCCGGCCAAGGCGATCGTCAGCAGCGGCACGGCCACGACCAGGGTGACGAGGTCGTTTCCGTACCAGCCGGCCGCAACCAGGGCGTTATCCCGGTACAGGCTGTGGGAAAAAAGCCCGAGTCCGGCCGTCGTGGCCATGAGCACCACCACGAGGACCGACAGGCGGTAGGCCGTTTGTCGCGTCG
>JBKHEM010000122.1:0-6736 GCA_046540815.1 Salinivenus sp. | reverse complement strand
TCTCGGTCGGAGCGCTCGGACAGGTGGTACGGGAGGATCAAAAGCACCTCCACGAGCGAAAGGAGCAGGACGATGATGACAATCGTGGGGATGTCCCCGAGGAATTTTCCAATCGTGCCCCCGATGAAGAGCAGCGGGGTGAAGGCCGCGACGGTTGTGAGGACGGCGAAGATGACGGGGATGCCGACGCGCTGCGTCCCGCGGATGGAGGCCTCCAGCGGATCGCCCTTGTTTTCCTGTTCGGCGTAGACGTTCTCGCCAACCACAATCGCGTCGTCGACGACGATCCCGATAGAGAGGATGAAGCCGAAGAGCGACAGCAGGTTGATCGACACGTCCAGGTACTGCATGACGATGAACGCGCCGGTGAAGGAGAGAAAGATGCCGACCGAGGTCCAGAAGGCCAGGCGGGGAGCGAGAAAAAGTGTGAGGGTGAGAATGACGAGAAAGAGCCCGAGGACGCCGTTCTCGATCAGCAGGTTCAGGCGGCTGCGCAGGTTTTCGGCGTTGTTCTGCCAGATGGCGGCGTTCAGCCCGGCGGGCATGGATGGGCGCAGGTCCTCGTCGAGGTAGCGCTTAACGGTCTCTTCCACGGCCAGTACCTGTTCATCCCCCGTGCGGAAGACGTTGAGGATGGCCGCGGGCCGGCCGTTGAAACGCGTGATGAGATCTGCGTCTTCGTCGAACGCATCCTCAACCTCAGCGACCTCTCCGAGCTGTACCGTCGTTCCGTCCTCTCGCGTCAGGAGGACGATGTCTTCGAAGTCCGATTTCGTGTAGTTCTGCCCCTCAGTGCGCACGGTAATTTCCTCGTCGTCCGTCTCGATGCTGCCGCCCGGCAGGTCGAGGCTGCCCTCCCGCACGAGGCCCGCCACCTGTTCGAGCGTGAGGCCGTACTTGCGGAGGTCCGTGCGCGAGACCTCCACGGAAATCTCGTAGTCCCGCACACCCCCGACTTGGATGAACGAGATCTGCGGGTCCTGCGTGAGTTCGTCCTTTGTGCGCTGGGCGAGCTCCTTCAGCGAGCGCTCACTGGCGTCGCCGTAGAGGGCCACCTGGAGGGCCTGCTGCCGATTGGTGACCTCCGTGACGACGGGTTGCTCCGCCTCTTCCGGAAACGCCGTGATGCGGTCCACCTCCGACTTGATGTCGGTGCGCGCCCGCGACAGGTCGGTGCCGCGCTTCAACTCGGCGGTCACAACGCCGTTGTTCTCCGTGGCCGTGCCCAGGATGCGGTCGATGCCCTCCACGCCTTCGATCCGGTCCTCAATGCGGCGCACGATGGACTGCTCGACCTCCTCGGGCGAGCCGCCGGGATACGCGACCTGAATCTGCACCGAGTCGAGGCTAAATTCGGGGAAGACCTCCTGGACCGTCGTGTAGGCCGCCACCCCGCCCCCCAGGAGCAGCAGGAGCATCAGCAGGTTGGCCGCCACTCCGTTGCGGGCGAACCAGGAAATCGCTTTGTTCATCGGTTGAAGGCTGGCAGGTTGAAGATTGGTAGGTTGACGGCTGAAGGGGGCCGAAGACCGGAGGTATGTGCGTGAGAACGCTCAACGTTCAACGTTCCGACCGTCAACCCGCTATCGTGAGACGCGAACGGACATGCTGTCGGTCTGCACCCGCAGGTCGGTCGTGATCACGCGGGCGTCCGGGTCGAGCGTCGGGGCGAGGTAGGTCTGTTCCTCGACCGTCTGAATCGGCTCCACGGGCTGCTCCACCAGCATCGAGTCGCCGGCCACCGTCCAGACGACCGGGGGCTGATCCGGCTCGCGCGTATGAACCGCCCGGCGGGGCACTACGTGGTAGGTGCCGTCCTGGCGGCCTTCGATGTCGACCGTGGTGTACGTGCCAACGGCCAGCGGGGGCCGCGCCGTGTCCTCTCGCGCCGTGTCCTCTCGCGTCGTGTCCTCTGGCTGCTCGGCCCGTTCCGACTGTACGGTCGGCGTCTGGTTGTAGGGGTCTGGCACGCGCACGACGACGTCGACCGTGCGCGTCTGTTCGCTGATGGTGCCCTCAACTCGGTGCACCCGTCCCTCCCACGAATACGTCCGGCCGCCGTACGAACTCGTCACGGTGGCCGGAAGGCGAGTGTCGGGCGCCTGATCGTCAGACGTCCACAGGTTACGAATGAGGGCGGCCTTGCGGGAGGAAAGCGACACAACGATTTCGGCCTCCTCCGTGCCGTACACCGTGGCGATGGGCGTGCCGGGCGTCACGTACGCGCCGAGGTCGGCCTGCTTCTGCCGCACCCTGCCGGGGAAGGGCACCCGGAGCGTTGTCCGATCAAGGTTGGTTTGGGCGTCGTCAAGGGCGGCCTGGGCGCTCTCAAGGTTGGACTGGGCCTGCGCCACCTGCGGTTCATTGAAGACGAGTTGCCCAAGCTCTGTGCTATCAGGCTCGGGGGCCTCGCCCGTCTGATCCTGGAGGCGTTCGTAGTCCTCGCGGGCGGCGCCCGCCTCCTCCTGGGCCTGCAGAAGCTCCACCCTGGCCTGTATCACCTGGGCCTCAGCCTGCTGCACGGCGTTCCGGTAGTCGGACGGGTCGATGCGGGCCAGCGACGTTCCGGCCTCAAACCGGCCGCCGCTCACGAGTGCGTCGGACACGTCGGTAAGCCGTCCGCCCACCTCGGCGGTCAGTTCGATTTCCCGAACGGGCCGCACCGTACCGGTGCCCCGTACAAGCAGGCTTCCGGCTCGCACGTCTACGGGGCTCGTTGACACCAGCGGGGACTGAGGGGAGGGCTCGCTCGTTTCCGCCTCCGGCGCGAACAGGGTCAGCACAACCACGAGGGCGGCAGTTCCGAGAAGAAGGCCGCCCCCAACGAGCGACCACTTGAGAGTACGGGCGTCCATGAATCGAAAGCGTCAGTCGATAAAAAGAAGCGGGGAGGGAAAAACGGGGAGGGCCGCCCCCGCGCCTACTGAAAGAGGCGCGGGTCCTCGGGCGCCTCGACGTCCGTCCAGGGCCCGCCAAGCGCCCGGTGAAGGGCGAGGCGGGCATTCACGACGGCCAACTGGACGCCCGCGAGTCGGGTCTGGGCCTGTACGAGGGTGCGCTCTGCGTCGAGGAGCGATAGCACGTCGCCCACGCCCCGCTCGTAGCGGTCGCGTTGGGTCTGGAAGGCATCCCGGGCGGTCTCCACCTGCCGCTGCACCTTGCGGTATCGCTGTCGCTGCTTCTCGTAGGCCACCAGGGACGCCTTGACTTCCTGGAAGGCGGTGAGGACTGTCTGCTGGTACTCCGCAGCCTGTTGGTCGTAGCGCGCCTCCGCAGCGCTGAGATTGGCGCGGAGGCGACCGCCTTGAAACAGGGGGGCCGTTAGTTGACCGGCGAAGCTGATGAAGGTCTGCCCGACGTTGACAAGGTCGGCCAGTTCGCTGCTCTGTGTGCCGCCCTGCCCGGTCAGCGAGAGGCTCGGCAGCATCTCGGCTCGCGCCACGCCGATGTCTTGACGGGCCGCCTCCAGCCGAAGCGCCGCTCCACGCACGTCGGGCCGCTGCATGAGGAGATCCGACGGCAGGCCGGCGGGAATCGGCTCCGGATCGATCGGAACGGTCATCGAGTCGGGGAGAAGGCTGCGCTGCTCGCCGGCAAAGCGGCCGAGAAGGGTGGCGAGGCGACTCTGGGCCTCGTAGAGTTCGTTCTCCACCTCCGGCTGATCGGCCTGGGCAGACTGCAGGTTCTGGCGCACCGTGTACAGCTGAAACGACGGGAGCAGGCCGCGGGCGTACCGGTCCTTCGTCACTTCCTCTCGTTTCTCTAAAAGGCGAAGGGTGCGCTTCCCGAGGCGGACCTGTCGCTGCAGGGATGCGATCTGGGCGTAGGTTGAGATTGTCTGACTGATCACCGAGAGGCGGGCGGTCTGCAGGTCCGCGGCCGTCGCGAAGTACTGACTGAGGGCAGCCTTGCGCTGGCTGCGCACGCGGCCCCAGAAGTCGAGCTCGTAGGAGAGGCCAAGCGTGGCCTGATAGTCGGTAATCTCGAACCGGTCGGGCCCTTGTCCCCCACCGATTGCGCCCCCAATGCCCGTGTTTGCGGGCTGGTCCTGGTAGTTGCCCTCCCCCTCGGCCGTAGCGCTCGGGAACAGCGGGGCCCGTGCAATGCGGAACTGGGCGGCCAGCTCTTCGACGCGGGCCTCCGCGGAGGCGAGGTCGAGATTCGCGGCGAGGGTCGTATCCACAAGAGCAGTGAGGGCGGGGTCGTCGTACTCGGTCCACCACCGCTTTGCGTTGTAGGCCGCGGTGTCGGCGGCCGCAGCGGGGAGCGTCGTGTCCCCCGCGGCGGGCTCAAACCGATCGGGAAGGTCCTCCTCGGCGTCGGGCGTCTGCATCGTTGGCGTAAGCGAACACCCGGCCGTGATGAGCAGGCTCATCAGAATGAGGAGCCCAAGGAAGCGAGGGGTCTTCATTGAAGAACGCTAAGCGGTGAAACGTTGAATGGGTTTGCCGAGGCGCAGTCTAAATCCACTTCGATGCACAGAAGCACTTGCGTCGCGTCGCTCCGTTTGGGGCGCAATCTAAAATCACTTCCTCACTCCGTTCGGGGCGCGGCCTGAGAACCACTTCCTCCCTCCGGTCGGGGCGCAAGGCCGTGGTAGATCAGGTCGAACAGATGCGCCTTCCGATCTTCCACGAACGCGTCCCAATCGGCGTCCGCGTCGGGGTGCATGTGCTGGACGGTGGGCCGGGTCACGAGAAAGAAAAGACACATCGAGACGATGGAGATGACGGTGTGCTGTGGGTCGACCGTCCGGATTTCGCCCGCGGCCACCGCAGAGGCGATCGTATCGGCCAAAATGCGGGGCGGGGCGTCTCCGGCGTCAGCAGCGTCGCGGAGATACTCCCCCAGCAAAGAGCCTCCGGCCAGATTTTCCTGCACCATCAGGCGCATCGCCGCTTCGTCGGAGCGGACGAACTCAACGTAGCCGTCGATAAACACGTGCAGGGTCTTCTCGAAGGTCGGCGCCCTGCTCAGCGACTCCCCAAACGACGCCATAAACCGCTGTACCGTATAGCTGAACACCTTCTCGTACAGCGTCTCCTTATCCCGGAAGTAGTAGTGCAGCATCGCCTTGTTAATATCGGCGGCGTCGGCGATGGCCTGCATCCGGGCCCCGTGCTGTCCCTCGCGAGCAAAGACCTGGAGAGCCGCATCAAAAATGTCCCGCTCCGTCTCGGAGTGGTCTGCGCTTGGGCTGGTGGAGGGCATAAAAGAAGCGTATTCGGTATGTACAGCTACACGAATCCCGTGGCAACTGTCTGGTTCAACCAAATGGTTAACCATCCTGTAACCGTCAGCCTCGCCGGAGGAGCAGTCGCCCGGACGGCCGGGAGAATGTCCGGTAGAGGGAGCGCGACACAGAGCAAGCGGAGGCGCCTGCAGATGCTGTACGGCGGCACAGACCGGGGAGGTGGGTCCCGGACGAACGCGTGCGGCAGAGGGCCGAGTCCAGCCCCGTGGGCTACAGGTCCAGCGACTGCTGAGCGTTGTGCGGTGGGGCGGCGGAGCGGGTGGGGGCCGAGCGAGAGCCGCGGCGGCTCCCGTGGGTGTCCAATACCTGCTCGGCTTGTCCCTGCACGGTTGGGTCTTTGCGGAGGGCAAAGATGCGGTCCTTGGCCCGTTTCGCCGCCGTCTCGTGGTGTACGATGGGGGCGGGGTAGTCCGTGCCGATCGCGCAGCCGCTCTTATGCTGCACGTTCTTGGGCATCAGCCACGGCTCGTGGAGATAGGGCGTCGGTACGTCGCCGAGGGCGGGAAGCCAGCGTCGGATAAACGCGCCCTCAGGGTCCTGTTCGCGGGCCTGCTTCGTGGGATTGTACACCCGAACCGCGTTGATGCCGGTGGTGCCAGACTGCATCTGAAGCTGTGAGAAGTGGATGCCGGGCACGTAGTCGATCCAGCGGCGGGCCAGCACGTCGTGGAACTGTCGCCAGTCGAGCCAGAGGTCGTACGACGCGAAGGACACGAGGAGGGCGCGCATGCGGAAGTTGAGGTAGCCGGTGGCGCGGAGGGCGCGCATGCAGGCGTCAACGAGGGGATAGCCGGTTTCTCCGTCGGCCCAGGCGTCTTCATAAGCATCATTATGCTCGTCGACCCGGAGGGCATCGAGCCGGTCGACCGTCTCTTCGTCGAGTTCGACCGTGGGCATACCATCCACACGTAGGGATCCAGCCCGTAAAAATACACACCCGGGATCGACCGGGACCGCTGACAGGGTCCGGGAGCGACGTCGGCCCTGCCAGGACGAGCCACAGGACCTTTAGTCTCGCCCGCAAAGGGGGTGGTATGTCCGAAGAGGTGGAGACGATCACGTTCAGCATCGACGCCGACGGCGCGACCGACGAAGTGACCCTCCCGGCGGGGCTCATCGACCTCCTGGCGGAGGGCGACCAGGCGCCCGTCGAGACCGTCGGCGACGTCGCCTTGCTCTCGTTCGCCAGCCGCGCTCACCACCTCGTCCACCACGGCGAGGGTGCCGACGAGGCCCTCGAAGCCCAGGAAGCCGCCGCCATGGAACTGTTCGAAGAGCGCTTCGGCGTCACCTACGCCGAAGCCACCGGCCACCACCACTGACGTCGGCCGCGTCGAACGCGGCATTCGAATGCTGACCGGCCCGCTCGCCGGTCTTGATCTCACCGCTCGCCAGTGACGGCCACGGCCGGCGACTGCCCCACCGGCGCCCGCGCGACCGGTGGGTTCGCGGGCTAAGCCGGGCCGGGGTCGCCGTCGGACG
>JBKHEM010000121.1:0-6891 GCA_046540815.1 Salinivenus sp. | reverse complement strand
GGCCCCGTGCTCGCGCATCCGCCGCGTGTCCCGCATCAGGGAGGCGCCGGTGAGCTTGGCCGCCCCCACCCGAAGCCCCTGCTCGGCGAGTCCCTCCACGATGAGGCTGGCCGCCTGGGTTTTCCCCGTGTCCATGGCCGTGCCGCTCACGTTCACGATGGGAACCGAAGCCTCCAGGCGGTGCACCATCTCCAGCGCCTCCTCCTGAATGCGGGCGTGCACCCAGTGGCCGTTGCGCGGCACCATCACGGCCCCCAGCACCTCCACCGGCAGGGCCGGGCCAACGCTGGGGTGATCGGCGGTGCACTCGCCCACGAGGCCGCCCAGGTTGAGAACGTGCAGCGTGTCGCCGGGAGCGATGTGGCGAGGCACCCGTCCGCTGTAGCCGCGCAGGGCCTGGCGGCCGCCGAGCGTGCCGGCGAGGATATCTCCCTCCTTCACGTGGCGGAAGACGCCGTCCTGACACTCGACTTCGTCGTACTGGTCCTTCTCCGCGAGGGCCCGCACCGCCACGACGTAGCCGTGCTGGGCGACGACGTAGGGGGAGAGGGCCACGGGCGACTCGATGTCGCAGTGGGCCGTGCTAGAGGCAATTTTGTCGACGGGTTGCGTCGCGTGGGGATCGTCAGGCATGAGACGCGGAGAATGTGGGCGGGGTGGGTGCGTGTCCGGGCGTGGGGGCCTACGGGGCAGCGGGGGCGGGCGCCGAGGCCCCCGACCGGGCCTTCTGGGCGAGCCGCGCCGGCACCGCGGCCAGCGTCGTGAACCCCTCGGCGTCGCGGCCGTCCCACAGCGCATTTTCCTCGCCGTAGGTGGCCGTCTCGGAATCGAACATCGAGTGCGGGCTGTCGACGCCCTGCACCTGCGCCATGCCTTTGTAGAGGCGAACGGTGACCGTCCCCGTCACCACGTCCTGGCTGTGATCGAGAAACGCCTCAATGTCCCGCATCACCGGGTCGAAGTACTGCCCCTCGTGCAGAAGGCGGCCGTACACGTCGCCAAGCTGCCGCTTCTGGATCCGCTGCCCCTTCGAGAGGACCACCTTCTCCAGCTCGCGGTGGGCTGGAATCAGAATGTGCGCCGCCGGCGCCTCGAACCCGATCCGGCCCTTGATGCCGAGGATCGTGTCGCCGACGTGGAGGCCACGCCCGATGCCGTGCGCCCCGCCGATTTCGTGGAGGGCCTCCACGAGGGCCACCCCGTCCATCGCCTCCCCGTCCACGGCCACGGGCAGGCCCGCCTCGAACGCAATTGTGAGCGTCTGGGGCGCGTCGGGCGCGTCGGTCGGAGGGGTGGTGTCCGGGTAGGCGGCCTCGGGGAGGGGCGCCTCGGCGGTCAGCGTCTCCGCCCCGCCGATGGTGGTGCCCCAGAGGCCCCGGTTGATCGAGTAGTCGGTCGTGTCCGCGGGCACCGAGACGCCGCGCTCCTCCAGGTAGGCAGTCGACTCGGCGCGGCTCAGGCCGAGGGACCGGACGGGCGCGAGCACGTCGAGGTCGCCGCCCACCAGTTGCAGCGCCACGTCAAACCGCACCTGGTCGTTGCCCGCGCCGGTGGAGCCGTGCGCCACCGCGGTGGCCCCCACGTCCTGGGCCACCTCGGCCACCCTCCGGGCCTGCACGATGCGCTCGGGCCCCACGCAGAGCGGGTAGACATCCCCCCGCAGCACGTTGCCCTTGATGAGGTAGCTGAGGTGGTCGTCGTAGAGCGCCGCGCGTCCATCCACGAGGTGGTGAGCATCGGCGCCGAGGGCCTCCGCCCGGGCCGCCACGGCCGCTCGGTCCGTCTCCGATAGGCCGCCGGTGTCCACGGTCACGGTGTGGACCGGCTGGCCGTAGGTCTCCTGGAGGTACGGGACGCAGAAGGAGGTGTCGAGGCCGCCACTAAAGGCAAGAACAATCGGCATGGGAGGACAAACACAGGGGGAAAATAGAAAAAGGCGCCGGTTCGCAAGGAACCAGCGCCTTTCAGCACAGCGGCAATGCCGCATCAAATGTCGGGACTCACGTCACGCTACTCCGATCACTTGAGGGCCGGGTCGCCGGTTCCGCGGGTGTACGAGCGAGGTCGTCGCTCGCGTCGGGCACGCGGTCGTCGGGCCGGCCGAATGGAGATCGGGGTGCGATTCATGGTACCTCCCACGGTAGGACTCCCGGCGGCGAGTGTCAATAGCCCACGCCCCGGCACTTTGTGACAAGGTCATGAAGGGAAGCGCTTCCGGGGGCCAACCCCGCAGGACGGGGGCGCCCCCACGGGACCCGCCGCGATGGAACCTGCCGCGATGCGCGGACACCACCCGTCACGCCGGGACCTGGGCCGGCTGGGTCGCCTTCGAGGTCCGCTGGCCCTGCAGCAGCACCGCCAGCATGCCAACCAGCAGCGCGACGAGGCCGCCGATCGCCACGCCCCACCCGAAGACGTCGGCGACGGCGCCCGTCACGGCGCTGCCCCCGGCCCCGAGCACCATGTAGACGGTGCGCACGAGCCCAAACCCGGCGTTGCGTTCGTCGTCGTCGAGGTGGTCCATAAACTTTGGCATGAGGGCGGCGCCCCATCCCATAGACAGTCCTGCACACGCGACCGAAACGGCCGCCACCGGGAGCGGGCCGCTGAAGGGCAACAGCCCGTATCCCACGACCCCGACGCCGATGGCGAGGCTCGCGGCGGCGTCCCGTCCAATGCGGTCCGACAGCGCGCCGAGCCCCGGCTGGGTGAGGCCCTGCACCAGGAAGTAGGCCGAAAAGAGGAGCCCCGCCGTCGCGTTTGAGTAGCCGTGCAGCTCCACGAAGACCGTCGGCAAAAACGATGCGGTGGCCTGCCACACGAACATGCCGGCGGCAGAGAGGCCGACGGTGCGTGCGATGGGGGGACGGGAGAGAAGCTCAAACAGCGGGCGCAGGCGCAGGCGCTCGTGCACCGGTTGCTGCGGCCGGGCCGGGGGACGCGGACGCACGACGTAGGCCACCAGAAACGCCGCGGGAACGGCCACGACGGCGCCGAGGGCCAGGGCCCAGCGCCACCCGAACCACGCGCCGACCGCCCCGGCCGCCACCGGCACCAGGATGCCCGCGAGTGGCGCCCCGGCCGTGTGGATGCCGATGGCCGTCCCGATTTTCGTGGTCGTGCGCGTAAGCAGCGACGTCGCGACGCTGTAGTGAAGGCCCGCCACCCCGCCCAGGAGCGCGGTCGTCACCAGAAACACGGCGTACGATGGGGAGAGGGCAAGCACGATGCTTGCGACCGCCGTGCCCCCGGCCGCCACGAGCAGAATGCGCCGCTCCCCGTACCGGTCGGCCAGGAGGCCACTCGGGAACTGGGCCAGCGCGTAGGCCAACCACATGCCGGTAAGGGCCAGGCCGATGGCGCCATTCGGCACCGAAAAGGCGTCGGTGAGAGACGGAACCACCGGGCTGACTGCGAGCCGCCCCGCCATGGTTGCAAAAAAGGCCAGGGTGCACGCTGCAAGCACAGCACCCTGCCGGGACCAAAGCGTCATGTTGTTCGGTTTTTTCGATCGTTCACAAGTGCGACGGTCCCTGTCCAATTCCCGGACCAAAAGACCGAAAAACTGCCCTCCTCGGACCGGTGCCCGTCCGCGAACACTGATAGGTCCTCCTCCGACGGGCCGTTCCATGGAGTTTTTCGCTCGGACTGATCGATCGTGTCGATTGAGCGTATGGGGACCGCCCGGCGGGAAGCGCTTTCCCCGCGCGCATCCGCCGTACGCCCGCCTTTCTGCCCACCACTCTCCCGACGCATGGAGCTCCGACACCTTCGCTACTTTACAGCCCTCGCCGAAGAGTTACATTTCGGCCGGGCGGCCGACGCCGTATTCGTGGCCCAGTCGACCCTCAGCCAGCAAATCCGCGCGTTCGAAGACGAAATCGGCGTCCAGTTCTTCGAGCGCTCCACGAGCGGCGTGGAGTTAACCGACGCGGGCCGCACCTTTCTTCCGTACGCCAAACGGGTCCTGCGGGAGGCGCGCCGCGCCAAGGCGGCGGCCCGGGCCGCCCGGGACGGGCTGGCGGGGATGCTCACAATCACCTACGAGGCGACGGCCATGCGCAGTGGCCTCCCCGCAATCATCAAGGCCTTCCAGGCCGAGGGGCCCCACGGCGAACTCGACCTGGTGGAGCAAACGACCCGCGAGCAGGTCAGCGCCCTCCGCGAGGAAAAGAGCGACGCCGGCTTCCTGTTTTTGCCGATCAACGAGCGGGGCCTGCGGGTGCAAACCCTGTTCACGGCCCCGATGATTGTGGTGCTGCCGACGGGCCATCGACTGGCCGACCGGGACGCGGTGCCGCTGCGGGAGCTGGAGGGCGAGCCGCACGTCATCTGGGCGCGCAGCGGCGCCCCGCGCATCCACGACGCCTACGTGCGCGCCTGTCACGACGCCGGCTTTACGCCCAAAATCATCCAGGAGATCGAGCGGGGCGAAAGCTTTCTGGGCCTCGTGGAGGCGGGGCTGGGCGTCTCGGTGGCCCACGCCTCCAACGTCCACATTCAGCGCCCCGGGGTGCGGTACGCCACGATTGTCGAGCCCACCGTGCCCCTCACCCTTGGCCTGGCGACCCGTCACGATGACACCTCTCCCCTGCTGAACCGGTTTCTGGCGACCGTTGAGGCGGAGCAGGCCTTCGAGCGGAGCGAGGCGTAACGCCGGGGACGCCACCGCACTTATTTCGAGTCTCCCGCGTCCGTATCGACCTCGAGGGTGTCCAGCTCATCGGAAATGTCCGTCAGGTCGGTGGGGACGTCGTCCGGAACCACCCAGAGGTAGACGCGCTCCTCGCCGCCCGTCTCCCGCTCGACATCCACCTCACGGTCGGGCGTCCACGTGCCCATTTGAAAGTCGTGGGAGACGATGCGGTCGCCCGGATCCAGTTCGCGGAGCAGCTTCGGTCGCAACCGGATGTTCACCTCGGGCCACAGGTAGAGCGTCACGACGGTCGCGTCACTGAGGTCGGCGTTAAACATATCGCCCTTTCGGAATCGGACCTTGTCCTCCACCCCGGCCTCTCGCGCACGGGCCCGGGCGTCCGCCACCAGGGCCGAGTCGATCTCGATGCCGACCCCCCGGGCCCCAAATTCCTTCGCGGCCGTAATGGGAATCCGGCCGTCCCCGCTCCCCAGGTCGTACACCACGTCGTCCTCCGATACATCGGCCACCTCCAGCATCCGCACAACGACAGACTCGGAGGAGGGCACGTACGGCGCATCTTTGTCGCTGGTATCCTCATCGGCCGCTCCCGCCGGCACCGGCTGAACCATCGACTCGTCCGCCGAGTCGGGCGCCTGCGCAGCGGCCGGTCCGCCCCCTCCGGCCACCAGGGAGGCAATCCATACGGACACGACGAGAACGCGATGAACAGACGGGCGCATGTCGAACGCTCGAAAGAAAAAATGGTGGGCCACGAAATTCCTCACTCGATCACGGCTCGGAAGATCCGATTCCGTCTCGGTCTGGTTCCCGTGGCGTCTCGCCCCTGGCGACCTCCCCGACAGGGATCGATTGCCTCGAGAGCGATTACACGATTGGGCACGGTCGCTCGGGAGTCCTTGCGGACGCATTCTCCGGCGGCGCCCGGGTGTCCTCCAGCATGCCGCCTCGCCCTTCGTTCCTCTCGAAGGCCCTTTCCTCTCATGCGCACGCCTCGCCTCCTGTATTCTCACCGGTGGTCCGCCAGGGGAGCCGTATTGCTCGTCGGGCTCGCGCTCCTGCTCTTCGCCTGCTCCGACACGTCGAGCCCCACCGGCGCGGACCCGGGTGAGGACTCGTCCGACCCAGGCGATGATCCCCCGGCGTCTTTTGACAGCGAGGCCGCCCCGGGCAGCTCCGCCGAAGCGTTTCTAAACGATGATCGGTTTCCCGTACTCGCGGTCGAGGTTGACTACATGGAGGGCTACGAACCGCGAAGCGCCGCCCTGGACAGCCTCAAAGCGTCGTTGTCCCGCCACCTCAGCAAATCGACGATCCGCATCGACGCCCCCACCTCCATCCCGGCCGAGGGGCGCGACACGTACACCTCCGAGCAGGTGCGCGACCTGGAGGCCGAACACCGCACCCACTACACTCGCGCCGAGAGCGACACCCTCCGAGCCTATTTCCTCGTGCTTGACGGCAAATACTCCACCGAGAATGTGGTGGGGATTGCCTATTACAACACCTCGATGGCCTTCTTCGGAGAGACCATCGACGAGATTACCGGTGGGGTCACCCAGCCGTCCCGGGAAAAGGTGGAGGCGACGGTCTTCCGCCACGAGTTTGGGCACAACCTGGGCCTCGTCAACAATGGGACGCCGATGCAGCAGGATCATCATGACGAGGAGAACGGCCCGCACTGCGACGAAGAGCAGTGCGTGATGTACCACGCGATCGAGACGACGGACTACTTTTCGAACGTCTTCGACGGGACGGTGCCCTCGTTCGAGCAGTTTTGCACGGCGGACATGGACGCGCAGGACGAGGAGTAACACGCCCCCGAGCCTCAGTGCCGATGATGCACGGGAATGTCTCGCTTTTCGAAGGCCCGCCGCCAGAAAAAGGCCCCGTCTACCCGAAACTCAAGCGGCCGACGTCGCCCGTCGACATGGAGTCTGAAGTTCGGTCCGGCGCGCGTGGTCCACGCTTCGACGGATGAGATCTTCGACAGCGGAATGCGCTCTTTCATCGGGCCGGTCCACCCCCACCCGGAAAGGACCAGCTGGTCCTCATATAGGACAAGACGGCTCCTCCAATGAGCCGAGTCGGAATAAACAGTGGCCGACGCCGACAGAATAGAGGATTCTGCACGTTGGCCTGTGATCGAACGCCAAATGCGCATTAACACGATAATAGATGGTACTCGGTGGGAAAAGACAGGACGACAGGCCCACCCGGGACGCTACGGTGGG
>JBKHEM010000120.1:0-6901 GCA_046540815.1 Salinivenus sp. | reverse complement strand
CTCGCGGAGCTGTGGCCGGATGGTACAACATGGAGCGTTTCCCCACCAGGGCTGGTGGCGCACAGTTCAGGGGACAACAAAAAACCCCGTCCCGGCCGCGGGCCGAGACGGGGAGGGGGAGCGGCGGGGAGGCGCTACGGGAAGATGCCCATCTGATCGTATGACCTGGCGATTTTGTCGATGGCGCTAATAAAGGCGGCCGTGCGCATGTCAACGCCGTGTTCTTCCCGCTTTTCGCGGATCTCGTTGTAGGCAAAGGCCATCGTGTCCTCCAGGCCCGAGTTCACGAGATCGCGTTCGCTGGCGCCGAAGCCGACGCGTTTGATGAGGTCATCCAGCAGTTGCTCGTCGAAGTCCTGGTCCGTGAGTTCGTCGACGGCGCGGAGGATGCGTTCGGCGTTTTGCTCCTCGAAGCGACGGCTCATGCGGCCGTGGCGCACGTGCGACAGGTTGCGGAGCCATTCGAAGTAGGACACCGTGACGCCGCCGGCGTTGAGGTACACGTCTGGAATCAGCAACACACCGCGATCCGACAGCATCTTGTCGGCCGTGGCGGTGACGGGGCCGTTTGCGGCTTCGCCGATGATCTTGGCCTGGATGTCGGGGGCGTTCTCCTCCGTGATCACGCCCTCCAGGGCGGCCGGAATGAGGATGTCACACGGCAGTTCGAGGGCCTCGGCAGAGGTGTCAAGGTTCTCGGCGCCGGGGAAGTCGAGAATGGAGCCCGTTTTCTGACGGTGGGCCACCACGTCGTATACGTCGAGTCCGTCGGGGTCGTAGATGGCGCCTTCGATTTCGGCAATGCCAACGATGTCGGCGTGGCCCTCCTCCTGCAAGAACGTGGCGGCGTGGTACCCCACGTTGCCCAGTCCCTGAACAACGACCGTTTTCCCCTCCAGGCCCACGTCCAGGCCCAGGTGGTCCATGTCCTCTTCGTGGCGGCAGGCCTCGCGGATGCCATAGTACACGCCCTTGCCGGTCGCTTCGGTGCGTCCCCGGACGCCGCCCTGGCCCACCGGCTTGCCCGTCACAGAGGCCAGCGAGTTGAGGTCGTCGTCGCCAATCTGCTGCATCGTGTCCATGATCCACGACATCTCCCGTTCGCCGGTGCCGTAGTCCGGGGCCGGCACGTCCGTTCCGGGACCAATAAAGTTCTTTCGGGCCAGTTCAAAGGTGAAGCGGCGCGTAATGCGCTCCAGCTCGTCCTGCGAAAAGTTGCGGGCGTCGATGCACACGCCCCCCTTGGCGCCGCCGAACGGCACGTCCACGATGGCGCACTTGTAGCTCATGAGAGAGGCGAGCGCCATCACCTCGTCTACGTTCACATTCGGCGCATACCGGATGCCGCCCTTTGTCGGCTTCTTGTGGTGACTGTGTTCGGCCCGGTAGGCGCGGATGACCTGGATCTTCCCGTCGTCGCGCTTGATGGGAAACTCAAACCGGATGATGTTGTCGCAGGCGCGAATCTGATTCAGGACGCCGGAGGCATGATCGGTGTGGGCGGCCGCCGCGTCAAACATCTGGTTGACCTGACTCAGAAAACCGTGCGGGTCGCCGTTCTGAGGCGTTGCCGAGCCGTTCGAAGAAGCCATGCTGTAGAGGGGGTGTGTGGGCAGTCCGTGGGTGCCCCAAAAGAACCAGTGCCCGCAACAACTGCAAGCGCTTCCAGGTGCGGAGGACGGGTCACGCCGGCCCGTTTCCAGCCCTTTTCACTGGGCCTTCGGAGCGGCTTCTCACAGGAACCGCTCCGAAAGTCCCCCGATTCGGACAGGAGAGACCAACACTGGAGTCCGTCTGGCAGCCGGGCGCGACGAGAGAACCACCTAAAAGCGACAGGTGAGGAAGAGGGCAACCGACAGCGCCGAACCAGCGGGCAGAGCACAGGTACAGGTACGGTCTCCGCACAATCCGAACGAACTTGCTCGTCTCCTCTCGGACGGTACCCTTTTTCCATGGCACAGGACGACCTTCGCCGCGAACTCGGCTTCTGGGACGCGCTCACCATTGGGGCCGGCACCATGATCGGGGCCGGCATCTTTCTGCTCGCCGGGGTCGCCCTCGAACTGACCGGGCCGGCCGCCATCTTTTCGTACCTGGCCGCCGGTCTGGTTTGCATGATTACAGCGGCCAGTGCGGCCGAGTTGGCGACGGGCATGCCCACCTCTGGGGGCGACTACTTCTTTGTGTCCCGCTCCCTCGGGCCCGCCCTCGGGGCCATCTCCGGCGTCGGCATCTGGTTGAGTCTAACCTTCGCGATCTCCTTCTACCTCTTCGGCCTTGGGGAGTATCTGTCGCAATTTTTGCCCCTGACGCCCTTTTGGGGGGCGTTCGCCGGCGGGATTCTTCTCACGGCCCTCAACGTGTACGGGGCCAAGGAGTCGGGGCAGACGCAGGTGGTCGTTGTTCTCACGCTGCTGGGGATCCTCGGGGCCTTCTGCGGGATCGGTGCCTTCTACATTGAGTGGAGCAACTTCACGCCCTTCTTTCCCTTTGGTGGCGCCCCGGTGGCCTCCACCACGGCGCTCGTGTTCGTGTCCTTCCTCGGCTTCGTCAAGATTGCGGCGGTGGCGGAAGAGATTAAGGACCCGGCCAAGAACCTGCCGCGCACGCTCATCGGATCGGTGGCGCTGGTGACGTGTCTCTACGTCGTCATCCTGCTCATTATCGGAGGCATCTTTCCGCAGGAGACCATCGGGGAGGTCAAGGATCCGCTCACGCAGGCGGCTCGCACGCTGGCCGGGCCTGTCGGGGCCGGGGCCATTATTTTCGCAGGCCTGCTGGCCACCGTTTCCTCGGCCAACGCCAGCATTATGGCCTCCTCGCGCATCAACCTGGCGATGGCGCGCGATCGCATGGTGCCCAACTGGCTGAGCGCGATCCACGAGACGCTCCTCACGCCCCACCGCGCCATTCTCCTGACCGGCGTGCTGGCCCTCAGCTTTCTCATGATCGAGAGCCTGGAGCAGCTCGCCAAGATCGCCAGCGTGCTCCAGCTTTACAGCTACGCCGCCCTCAACATCGGATGTGTGGCCCTCCGGGTGGCGCAGCCCGACTGGTACGAGCCCTCGTACCGCACGCCGCTGTTTCCATTTGCCCAGATTTTTGCCGCGATTGCGTGTCTTGCGATTGTCCTGTACTCGGGTCCCTTCGCGCAGATCGCGATCGTGGTGCTCATCTTGGTGAGCCTGGCGTGGTACTACGTCTGGGGACGGAGTCGGGTCGACATCGACCACGCCGTGCCGGAGTTTCGGGCGCAGTGGGCCGAGCAGGGCTGGAGCGCGCTGACGGCGCCGGCCCCCGAGTTTGCGGTGGAGTTGCCGGAGGCCCTCACGCCGGGCGAGCGAGCCATTAACGTCGATGCGCCGCGGCGCGTGGCCGTGGCGCTGGCCAACCCTGAGCACGAATCGGACCTGCTGCAGCTGGGCCGCTACATTGCGACCGGGGACACGGCCGGCGGCCACGTCTCGGGCATTCACCTGGTCGATGTGCCGATCCAGACGCCGCTCCGCGAGGCGCGCGACCGGTTTACAGATCGGCCGTCGCTGGAGAACACGATCGCTGATCTTGCGGAACGGGCGAAGGTGCAATCGCGGAGCGACGGGCATACCCCCCTTGAAGAGACGCACATCGAATCGGTGGTGGACGTCGCGCACGATGTGTTCGGCGGCCTCATCAATGAGACGCAAAACCAGCGGGCCGACCTACTCCTGATGGGCTGGCAGGGCGGCTTCAACGTGGGACGCATCTACAACAGCCCCATGCAGCGGATCGTCTCAGACCTTCCGGCGGATCTGGCCATCCTCAAGAATCGCGGCTTCGAGCAGATGGACGAGATCCTGCTGCCGTGGGGCGGCGGCCTGCACGCCCGGCTCGGACTCGAAGTCGCGATGCGGATTGCACGGGCCACCGGGGCCACCGTAAACCTGCTGCGGGTGGTGCGCGCGGACGTAAATGCAGAGCAAGAGAAGGCCACGCTCGCGGATACCGTCCAGGACATCGTAGGGGACGACGACACCGTCCGCTACCGCGTCCAGCAGGCCGACAGCGTGACGGAAGGAATTGGCGCCGTCATGGAGGAGGCCAACTACGACTTTGTCATCATCGGGGCCTCCCGGGAGTGGACGCTACGCCAGGTGCTCTTCGGTTCGATCCCCGACGTGGTGGCCGACCGGGCCGACTGCTCCGTGCTCATGGTGCGCCGCTACGTCCCCGACACCCTTTCGGTGCGCGCCGTCGAGGGGGTGAAGCGGCTGAAGGAGTCCGTGGGCCTTACGACCTCCCCCGAAGAGTAAGCGAATGCACCGTGCTCCCTGCGTACTGTTGATCAGAAGGGGCCGACGGCGGACTGCTGACAGCGGGCATGCGGGCACTCCCATTTGCTTCTCGCAGCCAACTGTGCGCCCGTCGGGGTTGACAAACCCCATCTCTCTCCGCCGATGGGGCGGGGGAGGAATCTGTCATGGTCCGTACGGCATACGACGTATCGCTCCCTCATTCTTCTATCGACTCGTTCCCCGATGTTTACCACCACGGCCCAGCGCCGCGCCTCGTCCTCGGCTCTCGCTCCCGGCATTCTCGTCCTCGGTCTCATGATTCTTTCGGTTGCCCCCCTCAGTTGCGGCACGGAAGGGGACGACGCGTCGGACCCGGAGGCCGACCAGACGACCGAGGCAACCTCCGATCGCGCCATCCTTCTCAATATTGGAGTCGAGGACAAAACGGAGAATGATTCTCTCACCGACGCGTTTACCATTGTCACGCCCAGCGAAACGCGCTGGACGCCTGGGCCCCTGAAAGAGGGTGGGGCGACGAAAGAATTCGAAAAACATCCGGTCGGCGAGACCCGCACGCTCCGCCTTTATCCGGAGGGAGAGGAGGGGCGCGCACTGGAGGTCCCTATTACGATGAAGGCGGACATGTCCTCGGCACTGGCGAGTTCTCGAACGGAAATTTTCGTGTACGACGACAGCATTGTCGTCTCCGGCCCGGCCGTTCCCGACGAGGATACGACGCTCGACCGGCCCTCCTCGGAGACGCCATAGAGGCGTGGGTACAGGGGACGTGTAGAACATCTGCGCTCCCCGATTCCGCATGAGAGGACGCGATGAGGCCGTCGCCTGCTCGTGGACGATGTCGTGGGCGGCACGGACGAGCCCGTCGAACAGGTCGCCGAGCGGGCGGGTACAACGGTGGCAAATGCCGGATAGACTGTGATGTCCATGTACTTATCATGCTGACGTCCCAGCGTTGGGCATAAGTGAAGCGAACGAGATATGAGCGGCTGGCAGCGACGCATCTTGTGGGCCACGGGCATTGTGGGGGCCACGCTTGTTTTCTACGCCCTCGCGTACCAGTGGGGCATGTGGATCTACGAGGATCGGTCGGTGATCTTTCTGCAGGCGCTGCAGGTGGTGATTGAGGCGATTACCACGGCGGGATTTGGGGGGCACGCCCCCTGGACGAGCCCGCAGATGAACGCGATGATTCTCGTGATGAATCTGACGGGGGTGCTGTTCGTCTTTCTCGCTCTCCCGCTGTTTGTCGTGCCAGTCCTCCGAGACGTCTTTGAGCAGCGGCCCCCGGATACGTTCTCTGACGAAGGACACCTCGTGCTTGCGCCCTACACGTCCCGCGTGGAGGCCCTCATCGATGAGCTGGAGGCACGGGGCCGGAGCTATGTGATCCTTGAGCCCGATCGCGAACAGGCCAAGACCCTCCACGTCGACGGGTATCGGGTTGTCCACGGCGATCCCGAGTCGGTTTCTGCCCTTGAACGCGTCAGTCTCCAGGCCGCCTCGGCGCTGGTGGTTGACGGGAGGGACGAGATGAACACGAGCGTGATTCTCTCGGCACGCGAACTCAGGAGCGACCTTCAAACCGTGACCATCGTCGACGACGAAGAACTTGAAGACTATCACTGGATGGCGGGGGCCGATCACGTTCTTTCTCCCCGTCAGTTGCTTGGGAAGGGACTGGCTGGGGAAATTCCGTTTCTTCTCCCGATGGCAGGAGACACGACGATTGGGATCGGCGACGACCTTCAGGTTGCCGAGCTCGACATTGAACCGGGAAGTCCGCTATGCGACCAGACGATTGGCGAGCTCCAGCTGCGTGAGCGCTTCGGGGTTGATGTAATTGGCGCTTGGTTCAACGGCACGTTCGAGAGTTCGATTGGTCCGGAGACGACCCTCAATTCCAGTACACGCCTTCTCGTGACCGGAGGTCGCGAGCCCATCCGGGCGTTGCGACGGGAGGACAGCACGACGCTTCAGTTGCGCGAGCGGCAGCACGTCATCGTTGTTGGGTACGGACGCTCCGGACGGGCGGCGGTGGACGTGCTGGACGATACGGAGGCCCGGTTGACCATCATCGACGTGGAGGAGGATCCTGAGGTCGACATTGTGGGGGACGCCCGGAATCCCGAGGTGTACAAGGAAGCCGGCGTTGGGACGGCCGACGCCATCATTATCGATGTCAATGACGACACGACCGCGCTTTTTGCCACGCTTATCGCGCGGGACGCCAGTTCCACGGCGCACATCGTGGCCCGTGTGAATGAAAAGGAAAACGAACAGAAGATTTACCGGGCCGGCGCGGACTTCGTCCAGTCGCTGGCCACGATTGGCGGCCGCATGATGGCCGCGACGGTCCTGGATGAGGAAGACGTGCTCTCCTTCCAGACGAAGATTGACGTGGTGCGCCTCGAAGCGGGACGCCTCACCGGGCGCACGCTTGCAGAGGCCAATGTCCGGGCCGAGACGGGGTGTACCGTCGTCGCAGCGGTCCGCGACGGGCACGTGGTTACGTCGCTCGATCCGGACGAGTTTGTATTTCGGGACGACGACAAGCTCGTCATCGTCGGCACGGACGAGGGCGTCCATCGCTTCGAAGAGCAGTTCCT
>JBKHEM010000119.1:0-6974 GCA_046540815.1 Salinivenus sp. | reverse complement strand
GGCGAAATCACGCCGTCGTCTGGGTCGAACGCGGCGACACCGCCGATGGGAAAGCCGTACCCCCAGTGGATGTCGGGCATGGCCAGCGAGGCGCCCACGATGCCGGGCATGTGGGCCACGTTGATGGCCTGCTGGGGTGCGTCGTCCGACCGGATCTCCTCCAGCATGGCCTCGGAGGCGTAGAGCCGGGCCGGCACGCGCATGCCGCCCTGCTTCGGGATGCGCCAGCGGTAGTCGTCGAGCTTCTCGAAGGTGTAGGAAGGCATAAGGGGGCCACGCGGCGTGAAGAAAGATCGAGAAGGCCGGAAGGGACGGATCCGCGTTCCGTCGATGCACCTTTGGCCCGTCCGACGACGGCACCTACGCATCGGAGGGCCCCAGCACCTCGGCGACGGGGAGGGGTTCCACGTCGAGGGCGGAGGGCAGGGGAAGCGTATCGCCCCGCCCGTACCGTCGACGCTCGGCGTAGGTGTCCCCCGTCGGATCCCACGAGACGTCCACGGACGCGCGGCCCAGGTCCACGACCCAGTACATCGGGATGCCGGCCCGGGCGTAGTGCGCCCGCTTGACCGACCGGTCGTAGTCGGCGCTCGTGTCGGCCACCTCCACCACGAGGAGCACATCGTCTGGCCCCGGCATGGTGTCCTGCGACACGTCCGGGCGGAGGAGCGTCACGTCGGGCTCCGGCTCGCTCGTGTCGCTGAGCTGGATGGCGTTTTGGACACTAACCCAAGCAATCGGGGGGTCGGTGCTGTAGAGCCGCCGGGTGAGCAGCCGATTGAGGCGGTTGACACAGTGGAGGTGGTCGGGTCCGATTGGGCTCATGGCGATGAGGCGGCCGTCAAGCAGTTCCACGCGGTCGTCCTCCCCGAGAATCCCGGCCTCGGCCATGCGGTGGTATTCCTCGACCGTGAGCGGGCGCTGGCGGGCCGACAGGAGGGCGTCGGAACGGGAGGCAGCAGTCGACGGCATGGGACGAGCGGATGAATGAAGGCACGCGAGCGGACACCTGTAAAATGCATCGCCCCGCGACGAGGTTGCGTGGGAAGAGTGCGGATTGGGGTTTTCGTAGCGCGGCGTGCATCCGGTGCGCTCCGAGAAAGACGGGGACGCATGCAATCCGCAACATGGAATACGCTCTCCAGACTCGCTCGGCAGCAGTCCGTTTTCCGGTACAAATTCCGCTGCGAACGTCGACTCGGAAGGAGGCTACAGGTCGAAAATCACCTGCACGGCCCACCCGTCCGTTGTCTCGTGGATCTCCATCCCGTGGAAGGTGATGGCCTTAATCTCGGTGTGGACGGTGTGGCGGGCCGGATCGATCGACTCGCCCCGAGCCGTGGCCGTGAGCGTGAGGCCTTCGCCCTCCGTCTTCGTAATTGCCTCGACCTCAAAGGCGCGAAAGAGCTGGTCGTCGACCGTGTGGTGGTAGTTGAGGTCCGAGAGCCAGCGGACCATAAGGGCCTCCCGGTCGCGCCCCGTCACGGTGAGGGTGGTTTCCGACGTGAGGCGCACCCCGCCCAGATCGGTAAGCACGCGAAACATGCCCTCGGCAGCCCGTGCGAAGAGCTGCGGCAGCGCGTTCGCCGTAATCCGTAGCCCCACGTCGCCGGTGTGGTCAATTTCCTGGAGCCAGTCGGGCGAGTGGGACGGCATGGCACCGCGAGGACGGACAAGAAAGCGGAGACTACAGGAGCGGGTCGACGGTCGTCGTGTCGTCGGGCGGACCGGTCTCGTACGAGCGGCCCGAGTTGCACCACTCGTACCACCCGCCGTCGTACACCGAGATGCGGGGCCAGCCCATCAGGTAAGCGTTCATGAACGCCTCGCTGCCGCGCCAGCCGGTGCCGCAGTAGAAGGCGATGTGCTTGGAGGGAACGATGGCCGCCTCGCCCCACTTGCGGGCCACCTCCTCAAAGGCGCGGGTGGTGTAGTCGAAGTTGCGGTAGTTTTCCATGTGGTAGGCGTCGCTTCCGCAGTTGCCGAAGATGGCGCCGGGGATGCGGCCGGTCTGCTCGATGTAGTGGTAGCCGCTGCGCTCGCCGATAAACTCGCTCCAGCTGCGCACGCTCACCAGGGCGCCATCCTCGGCCGCGAGCAGGGCCTCGGCCCCTTCAATGTCCATCATGAACTCGGGGCGCTCGGGCACGTCGAGGCCGGTGGCGTCGACCGGGGCGGGATCCACGTCGTCCGTTGAGAGCGCGTAGCCGGCGCCGGTCCAGGTGTTGAGGCCGCCGTTCAGGATCTTGACGTCCTCGACGCCGGCGTAGAGCAGAATGGCGGCGCACCGCATGGCGCCGAGGTGGCCGGCGCTCTGAGCAGGATGCTCCTGCTCGTAGGTCGGGTGGGAAAAGCGGCCGTAGAGCACGACGGTGGTGTCGCGCCGAATGCCGAGGCGGCAGAGCGCGTCCTCCAGCTCCTCCGGCGAGCGGCGGTTCCAGGTCTCGGGCGACTCCAGCCAGTTCGTGTTCAGGGGCACCGCGCCGGGAATGTGGCCCTCTTCATAATCGGCGCGGTGGTCGAAGTGGGCGTGGCAGACCACCAGGTCGGTCCCGTTGACGGCGGACGCCTCGTCGTTCAGTGCGCTGTGCAGCCAGTCGGGAGACACCAGCTGCCTGTAGCGTGGGAGTCGGGAGACTGGGCGGCGCAGGTCGGCGGCCCAGTCGTCCACGAAGCCGTCGTAGATCCAGAGGTCGTCGAAGCCGAGGCGCGACAGCTTGGCGGCCATGGTTTCGGCCTCCTCGGCGTCGTACCCGTAGATCGTCACCGGCTGGTCGGGCGACAGCTGTTTTTCCTCCACCACTTCCACCCAGTCCATAAACCGCGTCCAGCCGAACGGGAGGTGTTTGGCGCCGGGCACGTGGCCGCCGCGGGCCTCGCCCTGGAGGGCCCATCCGTTGTAGGCCGCGGTGGGCCGCACGTCGAGCAGGGCGTGGGCGGGGTCGGCCCAGTGGGCAGCAAATGTTTGGGAGGAGACGGAGGTGAGGGACTCGATCGTCGATTCGCGAACCATAAGGGAGCGACCAAAAAGAGGAGTACAGGAAACGATCGGGCCGCGGGACGGCCGGACGGAAGGCCCCGGCCGCCCCCGCCCGGCGGAGGGCCGAACGGGGCGGCGCACGGCTTAGTCGGTGGCGGTGGCCGTGTCGATAAGGTGCAGCACGTGATCGGTGTGGGCGCGGGTCTCGGCGTTCACGCCGCGCTTGCGCTCAACCATGCGTTCGATCTGTCGCAGGCTTTGCAGGGCGGCCGACTGGGCCACGTTGTCGTACTGCGCATTGCCCTCCTCGCCGACAACCGTGGCCAGCGATTCGACGTAGGACACCTGCAGGTTCTGTCGGAACGAGTTCACGTTGCCCTGCGCGTCCGCCCCGAAGACCGTGTCCGTGAGGTCCTGCATGTAGGTGGCCAGGTCGTACTCGTTGCCGTAGAGGCGCGTGTCCGTCATGCGCTCCAGGACGGTGGGGTGGAGGAGGTGGGCGAGCACGCTCTCCTGAATGTTGAGCACGCGGGCGTGGACCTTCGGGTCTTCCGTTTCGCCGGAGAAGTTAAAGCCGCGCCGCTGCGGCTGCAGGTGGCGGAAGAGCTCCTCCGGCACAATGTTGAATGCGTCGGGCGCAAAGAGGTGCTCGTCGAGCAGGTCGAGCGCCCGCTGCTGCGTTTCGAGCGACACGGGGCGGTAGGGCTCCGTCGCGTCCTCCTGCCCGATCAGCGCCCGGTCCACGTAGACGCCGCCCACGTAGCGCGAGGCGACGGCGGCCATCTGGGCGTGCTGGCCGGTGACGCTCAGGAAGGCGTTGCGGAGCTCCTCATACGACTGCCCGGGGTCCTCGTACTTCTCGAGCAGGCCGTCCATGAGGTTCTCGACCAGGGCCATGCGGTCCTCGGCGTAGGTGAGCGCCTCGTTCGACATGTCGCCGACCATCACCTCGGGATCGATGGCCTTGCCCGGGGCGCGCATGTCGTCCGCGTCGTTGCCGAAGGCGAGGTCCGGATCCGTGGAGCGCGACAGGATGGCATCAAGGGCCTCCTCGGAGGCGTCGGGCGTGTAGCCGTATTCCAGCGCCCACTCGTCGTACGGGCCGGGGCGGGTGGTGTAGTACTGGCCCTGCTCCGTATCGGGCGGCGCCACGTTGACCGCCGGGTAGTCCATCACGGAGCCCGTCAGCCCTTCCTCGCGGGTGACGGACGCATCGTGCACCTCATCGGCCCCGTGCAGCTGCGAGGACTTCATGTTGTGCTGGAGCCCCAGCGTGTGGCCCACCTCGTGAAGCACCAGGAAGTGGAGCGCCTCCTCCATGAGCTGCGTCATCTCGCCGTCCAGGTCCGAGGGGCCGTTCTGCTCCGGGCTCGGGTCGGCCGCATCCGTCTCCAGGGCGGCCTTCCCGAACAGGGTGTTCATGTGGAGAAAGCCGGGCAGCGTGCAGGCGTGTTCGGGGAGGAAGTCGGGGGCGTCGGCGGCCTCCAGCGGCAGGCCGGCCTCGTCAAAGAGCTTGTTTTGCGCCACCTGATTGGTGAGAAAGGCGTACTCCAGCATCACGTCGGCGCCCAGGATCTGGCCGGTGTGCGGGTTCACGAAGCTGGGGCCGTAGCCGCTGAAGGGCGGGTTGGGGGAGGAGGTCCAGCGCAGGACGTTGTAGCGAATGTCGCCCGCGTCCCACGAGGCGGTGTCCGGCTGCACCTTCACTTCGATGGCATTCTTGAAGCCGGCCTCGCGGAAGGCGTCGTTCCACTCCAGCACCGCGTCGCGAATGATGGGCCGGATGCGCTCGGGGGTCGTGTTTTCGATCCACCACGTAATCGGCTCCACCGGCTCGGAGAGCTCCGCGTCCGGGTCTTTTTTCTCCAGGTGCCAGCGGTTGATGAGGTCGTGGTAGGGCGTGGCGCTGGTGGAGGTGAGGTCGTCCTTCTCCTGAGTAAAGAAGCCGATGCGCGGGTCGGCGAAGCGCGGCTTGAAGTCGTTGTCGGGCACCTCAATGAGGCTGTGCCGCAGCGTGATCGTCACGTTGCGGGCGTCGGTGACCGCGTCGGAGCCGGGGGTGGTGGGGTACTGGTTTTCAAAGACGTAGTCGACGACCACGTCCGTGTTTTTCGGGTAGTTGTGAACGTCTTGGACCTTCGACTTCTCCTTGCTGTGGCGACCCAGATCAAAGCCGCCCGATTCCTGACCTGGGGCGGGCGAGGGCTTGACCTGAGTGAGTGACTCGGTGAGGAAGAGGTCATCGGCCCCAATGAGCACGCGCCCGGTCGAGTCGTCCTCCGCCACAATGTTTTCGACGTGCAGGACGGACGGACTTACGTTGGCGTCCGCCGCGCGGGTGAGCGTGCTTTCCTCGTTGAAGTGGAAGTTCGTGTTCAGCTCCACGAACTCAATCTTGTCGTAGTGACGCCGCACCTTGAAGACGGTATTGTCGCGGTAGTTGCCGCGAAAGGTGCCGGCTTCGAGCACGCCGTCGACCGTGTGGGTGAAGTAGATGAACTCCTCGCCGATCTGGCTAGTGTCGAGGGCCATCTGCAGCGAGCCGTCGGACGTGTCGCGGTAGACGGTAAAGAGGCCGCCGAGCGAGTCGCTCTCGGCAATGGCCTCGGCGAACTCGTTTTTCTCCTCGCCGGATTCTTGGGGGGGCTCGGTCGATGGCGAGTCGGCCTCGGTCATTTGGCCGGTGCTCGAACAGCCGGCGAGAAGGAGCAGGGCAAGGGCGCTGGCGCCCAGGAGGGAACGAAGACGCATGGAAACGCGAGTCGAGTGCAGAAACGAGTGGAGAGGAGGGCGTGGGCCGAACGGGACGTCCGACCGTTCTACGACGAGGGAGGCACGGCCATTGTTACGGGCACCGATGTTACGGGCACCGTGCATCGCCCGCCTGTAACGTATGCGTGCGGGGGATAAAATGCCACACAGCAACGATTACGCTCGTGCCGGTCCTCGGAAGACCTCGTTGACGTGCCAAGTGACGACACGATTGTCGGGATAGTACGTCGTGCGCTGAGGAGTATGGATTTGTTCTCCGTGACGCCCTTTCAGGCGCGAGAGATGAGGGTCGGAGCCATGGACAGCCTCGGACACGATGAGCCGGAGTTCTTGCGTCACGTGGAGGGCTCCTTTGTCAAGCATCTTGTGATGGAGGGCACAGAGAGCAATCCCATTCGAGATCTCGTCTGGACCTCGGGCCTGCTTCCACTTGATATGAGCGGCTTCAAGTCCAATCGGAGTTCCCTGATTTCCAATCCGAAGGTCGAATCCGCAAACCGCACATTGGTACTGATACGCCCGAAGGACGCGGTCCCGGAATTTCGGATCCCGATCGTCGGCGTCTGTGGGCCCGAGAGTGAGCCCAACAGCATCCGCGATATCGGAATGGAGCGACGAGGGAAAGTGAGCAGAGAGTAGCATTCGGGCAACCTCGCGCCGGAAGGAAGGCGTATGCTGAAAGGCTCTATAGACGGCATCCGTAAAGCCGCCATGGGCGTTCTTTTCACGGAGTTCAGCCTTTGGTGGATTGGACGCACTTTTTCGCATTTCCAGCGTATCGGCTTTCGGTACAACCCACACGCCGTCCGATTGCAAGTGCCAGAATGGATATTCGGGATGATGGCTCTTTCGCGGTGGACCGAACTCGATCAGAAGAGCCTCCATGTCTTCCTCGATGTCCGAGAACAGCAGCCATCGGTTCCCCTTCACCAGCTGCCCCATCGCATAGAGAGCGAGCAGTGGTTTGTGAGGAGCCCGCTGATCTCCGCGTTTCCAGACCGTAAGGTCATCGAACCGGGACCGAATCTGGTCAAACGATGAGGACGCTTCCACGAAGGCAGTTGCGTGGGCTGTGTAAGGGCGAAACCTCAGGAAGCAACTTGCAGAGAGTACCGTTAAACATCAAAAGGGCCGAACATGGCGTCTATCGCCTTACGCCTTTCGAAAAGACGCACGGATCGGTTGCGCGGCCCAAAGGTTCAACCGTTCCCTCTCGCACCTC
>JBKHEM010000118.1:0-6976 GCA_046540815.1 Salinivenus sp. | reverse complement strand
GCCCGATCAGGTGGTTCTCCAGGGAAATGTTGTTGAGGCCATCCAGCGAACACGGAGGCCGATTCATGTCGTCAAGGTCTCGGCCCTGGGCGCAGGCCCCGAGGCCGTCGTGCCCCTCGCACGATGGCATGCCGTAACGGAGGCCCAGATTCGCAACGCCGGCCTGCCAGCCACCCTCCTCCGCCCCCACGCGTTCATGCAAACCCTCTTCGCCTCGATCGACACGATTCGGTCCGACGGGTTGCTGTACGGGGCCTTTGGGGACGCGGCAGTGCCGTTCGTAGACGCCCGCGATGTGGTCGCCGTGGCCGCGGAGGTGCTCACCCAGGACGGACACGACGGCCGGGTCTACACGCTGACCGGGCCTCAGGCCCTCTCCTACACCCAGGTTGCGGCTACGCTGTCCTCGGTTCTGCAAACGTCGGTGCGCTACGTCGACCTCCCGATGGAACGATACTACGAAACTTTAATCGGGGTCGGGCACCCAGCCTGGTGGGTCGACAACCTCACCGCCCTCGCCCGCTGGCTTCAGTACGGAACGGCGAGCACCGTATCATCCGCAATTGTTGAGGTCACAGGACGGCCCGCGCGCTCGCTCGAACGGTTCGTCCGAGACCACCGATCCGCCTTTACATCGACCGGTGCCTCGTTGGATTCAACGTTGTGGGCCGTTCCCCCGCCACAAAGGCTTACGATTCCGCGATGACCCTCAACATATCACGGGCCGTAATCACGCCCTGAATGTCTCCATTCGCCGTCACGAAGACGCGGTGGATGCGTCCCCGGTACATGACCTGCGCGACCTGCTGAATCGACGTGTGCTCACTCACGTCGTAAATCTCGTCCGTCATCGCCTCACGGGCGGTTGCCTCGTTGCCCTCCCACACCCGGAGCTGATCGACCTCCTCCTCGGCGTAGAGATGCTCGAGCTCATTTCGGTAGTAGGCCGCAGGCCGCTCGCTGGACGTTCGGTCGCCGGACACGCTGTCGTGGCGCGCAAGATCCGTGAGCGAGATCACCCCCACGAGCGTGTTGTCCTCTTCGACAACGGGGGCTCCCGAGATGTCATGTTCGACGAGAAACCCGGCAACGCGATCGAGAGGCCAGTCTGCCTCAACGACCTTTACGTCCGAGGTCATCAGATCTTTTGCCGAGGTGTATTTCATGTGGACGAGCGGGCTTGTCGGTAGAGATGCGTGAAAAGGTGTACGGGCCAAATTCGTCACGCCCGTCCGTGTTGCGCACCCGGGTCCGATTTCCACAAATTCAAACGGGCCCCGCTGGGGAACCCGCGTCCGGTGTGCCGGTGGATATTTTGCGTCCTGCGGCGCATCCGGGCCCGTAGCTCAGTTGGTTAGAGCAGTCGACTCATAATCGATCGGTCGGGGGTTCGAGTCCCCCCGGGCCCACTCTCTCGGCCATTCCCGCTGCCGGATCAGGTCATTGCCCCCTCCGGCGGGCGACGTTCAGCGCTCCCATGACGGGCGGGGTTGTCAGGCGCTCGATCGCCCACCCCGCCAGCCGCTCGCTGAGGGCCTGCCGCAGGCAATGGAGGTAGTGATCATTCTTCGTCATTCCGCCCAGGAGGGCCATGCGCGGGCGTACAGCATCGCACTGCCCGATGAGCCACGCGACCTGCTGTGCCAGCTCGTCCACCTGCGCCATGAGGATGCGGCTGGCCACTGCATCCCCATCGGCGGCGGCCTCCAAAACAAGAGGGGCGGCCTCCTGCACACGGAACGCGTCGTCGTAGACGGTCCGGATAAACTCCTCCCGGGAGTCGAGGCCGAAGCGACGCTGCACTTTGTCCCGGAGCGCGGTTTGTGCCCCGCCCTCGGTCATCCGCACAACGGCCCGGAGGCCGGCCCGGCCCAGGGCGTACCCACTTCCCGGATCGCCGAGCAGGTAGCCCCAGCCGCCCACCCGGTGCACGGCACCCGTTTGGGTGCGCGCCACCCCCACTGATCCCGTTCCGGCGACGACGATCACGCCACTGTCGTCCCCAAACGCAGCCTCCAGCGCAATCTGGGCATCGTGGAGCACGCACACCTGAACGGTGGCGGCCATGCCGAGAAGGGCAGACCGGAGGCGATCGGCAAGCGCGGCTTGCTCGTCGGCCTGCCCCGCCCCCGCCACGCCCGCGCACACCGAAAGTTGGCCGTCCGCGACGGGGCGGCGCACCCCTTCGCGCACCAGATCCACGAGGATGCGGGCCGTCTCCTCCATCCCGATGCGCTGGGGATTGGCCGCGGGCCCCGTCCGCCGTACGAGTCCCGACGCCCGTGAATCCTCCGCCACCAGGACGGACGTCGAGCCGCCCACATCAAGGCCAATCGAAAGAGAAGGGGAAGGCACAGAAAACGGTCGCCTCTGAGCAGGACTGCGGGCCGGGCCGCGGGGGTGTCGTCCGGCGCCGATGGAGACCCAACACCGACGGACCCCTGGGGCCCGTCAGGAAGGACGGGATCGGTGGGGGCTTCTTCAAGTTGGAATCGCTTCCAAACCGTTCCGAATTTTTGATCTACGAGGGCCGCCTCTCTATTGTGTTTTGGGACTCGTCTCTTTTCCTGCGGAGTGCCCGTACAATCTATGAACGGTTCTCCGGCTCGCGCCTGGCGGAGCAACCTCGGCCCCCCGCTTCGCCCAAGCGCCCGGCCGGGCCAACATCGTCGGTCTCGTCCGCCTTACCTCGACTGTTTAAATTTATTGAAACGGGCTCGCACACTGCTTCGTTGGAGAGGCTGGAGTGTGTTCTTATCCCGAAAGCGGGGCTGAGCTGAGGCTTCTTTTCGTCTTCTATTCGACGACCCGTTCGCGCCGCTATGGAAGAGAAAATGACAATCGACCAGGTCGCCGAACTGGCGTACGTCTCTCGCTCCGTCGTGTCGCGCGTGCTCAACGGGCACCCGAACGTAAGCGATGAGGCCCGCCGGCGCGTACAGAAGGTGATTGAAGAACACGACTACCAACCCAGCTCCGTGGCCCGCAGCCTGGCCACCGATCGCTCGTTTGAAATTAGCGTTCTCACGCCCCGGCGCGGGGACGAGTCGCTCGCCACGGGCTACTGGCCCCTGCTCTACTCCGGGATTTTTGAGCAGTGCCTGGAACGAGGATACTTCGTTTCTCTCTCGATGATCGCGCCTGACATGGAGGAAGGGGTCAACGAGCGGATCCAGGACCAGCGGTTTGACGGGCACGTCCTCATTACACAGGAGGTGACCGGGCTCCTCGACCCCGACGCGTTCGAACAGCGCGACGTGCCGGCGGTTTTGATCGGACGCGACCCGGAATGGGAGGGGCTCAGCTCCATCGACATCGACAATGTAGCCGGCGGATATAAGGCCGGACGTCACCTCTGCTCGCTCGGCTACAGGGAGATTGGAGTCATCTTAGGCACGGAACGGCTCGCGGAAACCACGGAGCGGCGCGACGGACTCGAACAAGCGCTGAACGACGCCGGCGCCATAATCCGGGACGAGTGTGTCGCGTATACGGACTACTCGCAAGAAAGCGGCTACCGCACGGTTCAGCAGTGGGCGCGCGCCGGAATCCTCCCGGGTGCGCTCTTCTGTGCGGGCGACACGATTGCGATGGGTGCCCTACTGGCACTCCACGAAGAGGGAATCGAGGTGCCACACGACGTGGCCGTGGTCGGTTTCGACGGCCTGCCCGCATCCCAGTACACCGTGCCTCCCCTCACCACCGTTCGGCAGCCGGTGTACGAAAAGGGGAAGCTGGCCGCCGACCGGCTTCTCGATCGGATCGAGTCGGCGGACGACGGGCCTTCACACATAGAGCTAGAGCCTGAGCTCGTGCTCCGTGCCAGTTGCGGGGCTGCTTAAGACTCGAAGCCCTTCTACGGCATCTCTTCAACCGTGACGAAGGCCTCAGCCGCGTAGAACTCAGGCAGGCCCAGTCCATTGAGGGTGTCCGCCGTCTCCCGGTTCCGGTCGCGGGCCCGCTGCCAGAACTCGCGCTCGTCGTAGGCTCCGGGAAACATCGCCCGGTCCTTCTGACTCTCGTGCTTGTATATGGCCTCCACCTTGCGGTCAAGGTCCGCCTTCGATAGGGGAACGAAGATGTCGGCTCGGTGAATCTCCCACTCCTGCCATGCCCCCCGGTAGAGCCACACCGTGGGGCCGGAGCGTGCGGCCCCGTCGGCCGCCTCGCCGTCGCCCGCCGCGTCGGGACGCCGGTAGCGGTTAAGGGCCTCGTCAATGGCCTGGTAGCACATGCGGTGCGTGCCGTGGGGGTCCGATAGGTCGCCCGCCACAAAAATGTGAGTCGGCTCGACCTCTTTCAGGAGATCGAGCACCACCTCCACATCGGCCTCGGAGATGGGGTCTTTGCGGACGCGCCCGGTCTTGTAGAAGGGCATGTCGAGGAACCGCGTGTACTCGGCGCCAAGGCCCATCACCTCCGTGGCCGCAATGGCTTCACCGGAGCGGATGTTGGCCTTCAGGGTCTGCACCTCCGGCAAATCGACCTCGCCCGGGTCCTTCTGCTCCAGGAACGAGACAATTTTGTCGCGGCGTGCGCGAAAGGCCTCCAGACCGTCGTCGCTCAGGTCGAGGGCACTCCGGCTCAGCTCCACAAATCGGAGATAGCGCCGGACGTCGGAATCAAAGACGGCCACATTTCCACTCGTCATGTACGCGACCGTGACGTCGTTGTCGTTGGTCACGAGATTGTCGAGCATCCCGCCCATCGAGATCACGTCGTCGTCCGGGTGGGGACTGAAGACGATGACCCGGTCGCCCGCAGGCAAATTCTCAGGGTATGTGATGCGCTGGCGCAAGTCTTCAAAGACCTCGCGCGTGAGGGCGTCAATGTGGTCGTACTGGTGAACGAGGCTATGGAGTTGGTTTCGATAGAAGTCGCCCGACTCCAACCGGGGAATGGCCTTTTCCACCTTCTTCGACAACCAGATCACCGCCCGCTTGGCCCGGCGGGGCGTCCAGTCAACCTCCCGCACAAGCCACGGCGTCTTTTCGCGTGTGAGTTCGCCGGCCGCGGCGCGGTCTACGTAAAACGTGGCATTACGGTGTTCTTGCAAATAGCTGGCGGTGACGTCGCGACTGGGGGGCTCTTCTACGGCCTCCCGGACGATGGGGGCCTTGTGCTCTCCCGTGGCCATGAGGATAATTTCGTCGGCGTCGAGGATCGTACCCACCCCCATCGTAATCGCCTCCTGGGGCACGTTTTCCTCCCCGAAGAAGTCGCTGGCCGCGTCCTTGCGGGTGATCTCGTCGAGCACAATCATGCGGGTGCGTGTCCCCCGGCCCGACCCCGGCTCGTTGAAGCCGACGTGGCCGCTCCGCCCAATGCCGAGCAGCATCAGGTCGATGCCACCAGCCTTCTCAATGGCGTGCTCGTAGGCGATGCAGTGGCGCTCCACCTCGTCTCGCGGAATGTCGCCCCGCGGAATGTGAATCTGGTCCTCGGGGATGTTCACGTGGTCGAAGAAGTTCTCCTCCATGAAGCGGTGGTAGCTCTGCAGGCTGTCGGGCTCCATGGGGTAGTACTCGTCGAGGTTGAACGTGACCACGTTGGAGAAGTCGAGCCCCTCCTCCTCGTGCATCCGGATCAGTTCCTGATATACCCCGATGGGCGTCGACCCCGTCGGCAGCCCCAGCACGAGGGACTGCCCCACTGCCTGCCGCTCCTCAATCAGATTGGCAATGCGCCGGGCCACCTGTTTGGACATTTCGTCGGGCGCCTCAAAGATGAGGACCGGCGCTCGCTCGCGCTGCGTTCCTTCATTGGCCCCGGACACCTGGCGCGAGGTCTCGACGGTGGACGTATCGACGGGAGATTCGGGATCGGAGGCGGAAGCAGCCATGGGGAACGAACGCCTGTTGTGAGTAGAGTTAGTGGGGAAGCGCCCCCCGGGTCGCCCCTATTCGCTTCCCCCCGCTTGGTTCGTTGGAAGCCGTTCCAAACTGTCATTCGACAGCCGGCGCAGGAGCTGCCAGCACTGCCAGAGGCTTCGTGGAACGTGAAAGCATCCTTTGTACGGGGCCCCTTTGCACTCGTGGGTGACGGTTCCTCGGCGGTCCAGGTAGCCGAACCATTCCCCGTGCTCGGGGTCGGCGAAGTGCTTGAACGCGTAGTCGTGGGTGTGCTCGAAGGCGCCCCAGTCCGCCTCCCGGCCCGTGACGGCATAGTTGAGGAGATGGGCGTAGAGGGCCTCGGTGTGGGGCCACCACAGCTTCATAAACCATTCGAGCTGCGTCGGGGACCGTCCCTCGGCATCGAGAAAATAGAAGAGCCCGCCGTGCTCGTCGTCCCAGCCGGTGTCGTACATCCAGCGCACCATGTTCGACGCGAGGGCCTGCAGGTCGGGCCGGTCGAGGCGGAGGGCCCAGTGCTGGAGAAACCACCCCGCCTCGATGGCGTGGCCGGGATTGAGGAGCCGTCCGTCGCTGCCGGGCAGGCGGCTGCCGTCGGGTCGGACATTTTCGAAGACGAGTTCGTCGTCGCGGTGGACGTGCCGTTCGATGCGATCGATGCATTCCTTCACCTCGCCGGAATACGTCTCCCAATCGTTGCCGGCGACGACCTCGATGAGGTTGAGCAGAATCATGGGCACGGCCAGCTGCTGGGCCTCCGGCTGTCCCTCGTGCACGGGCCGCCCCACCTGCGACCAGTCGTCCGCCCAGTCCCAGATCCGCTCCAGCTCCTCCTTCGCCTCGTCCAGAAGCTCGGGCCGGTCGGCGGCGCGGGCGAGGCCGGCGAGGGCCATGACGTAGAAGCACTCCGAGAAGATTTTGCGCTGCTGGTAGATGGGCTGCCCGTCGCGCGTGAGCGAGAAGAAGACCTGTCCGTTGGGGCGCAGGGCGTACTCGCGCAAGAAGTCGACGCCGCTTTCGGCCAACGAAAGCCACTCGTCGCGGGCCTCCACCTCCCGGTAGAGCGTGCTAAAGATCCACGCCTGCCGTCCCTGCAGCCAGCTGTACTTGGTCGTGTCGTAGGG
>JBKHEM010000117.1:0-7124 GCA_046540815.1 Salinivenus sp. | reverse complement strand
CTGTAGTGAATCATGTCGGGGTAGGGCTGCTCTCCATTCTCCGACGAGATGTTGATGATGCGCCCCCACCCCTGTTTGCGCATGACGGGCAGCAGCTTGCGCGTGAGCGTCACCACCGCAAAAACGTTGAGCTCAAACAGCTCACGCCACTCCTGCGTCGACACCTCGTCGATGGGCCCGGGGTCTCCAACGGTGCCGGCGTTGTTGACCAGCACGTCGACCGTCCCGAACGCATCGAGGCTGGTATCCACGAGGCGATCGATGTCGTCCTCGTCGGTGAGGTCAGCCACCACGGGCGTGACCGGCACGCCATGCGTTTCGCGGAGGGCCGCGGCGGCCGCTTCCAGTTCCCCTTCGTGGCGTGCGCAAATGCTCAGCGCGCAGCCTTCGGCCGCTAGGGCGTCGGCACAGCCGTAGCCGATGCCCTTGCTGCCCCCGGTGACGAGGGCCGTCTTGTCGTCAAGGTGCAAATCCATGACAGCAGAGTCGCGTTGTGATGTCGGATGCTACGAGGTCGTGTTGCGGAGAAGCCGGATCTGGAAGTGGATCATCTCCAGGTAGTTGTCCACGGAAATGCGCTCGTCGGTTCCATGAATGCGGGTGCGGTCCGACGGGCGGGCCCGGATGGGACGGAACCGATAGATGTCGCGCGTCAGGTCGTGAAAGTGGCGGGAGTCGGTGGCCGCCACGAACATGGAGGGCGCCACCGGGATTTCGCCGAAGGTCTCCCAAATGGACCGCTTGAACCGCTGGTAGGACTCTGCCTCCAGGTCCGACACGAACGATGCTTCACGGGTCCCGTCGAGCCGCTGGATTTCAACGCTTGGGTTTTCGATGGTTTCTTCGACGTGCTCGACGACCGCTTCGACGCTGTCCTGCGGGTGAACCCGAAAGTTCAGGAAGGCTTCGGCGTGGGCCGGCAGCACGTTGGTCTTCATGCCGGCCTGAAACATCGTGGGCGCGATGGTGGTGCGCATCGCGGCATTGGTGTGGGGCACCTCGGCGAGGCGGCTCTTGATGAGGGGGCCGAAGAGCCAAAGGTTGGATAATCCCATCCGGTAGACGAACGGAAGCTCCGCGGAGATGGGCTCAAACGTGCGCTGCAGAAGGTCCCCGAACCGGGCCGGCATCGGATTTTGCTTGAGTGTATGAACGGCGCTGGCGAGTTCGCCGATGGCGGTCTGTTGGGGCGGCATAGAGGCGTGGCCGCCCTCGCGCACCACCTCCAGCTTGAGGGTCAGGCTTCCCTTTTCCGCGACCCCAATCATGGCCAGGGGCGACTCGATGCCCTGGAGGATTTCTTCGGCCACGGGCATGCCCTCGTCCACCAGAAAGTCGAGCGACTCGCCCCGAGCCTTGAGCAGTTTTGCGACCTCTGCCGCCCCTCGCTGACCTCCAATCTCCTCGTCGTGGTGCGCCGCCAGGTAGATCGTCTGCTCGGGCCGGTAGCCGGTGCTCAGCAAGTACTCCACGGCCTCGAACGCCGAGAGGGTGCCGCTTTTGTCGTCGAGCGTGCCGCGGCCCCACACGTACCCGTTCGCCCGAACCCCGCCAAACGGCGGATGCTTCCATTCTTGGCGCGTCCCCTCCTCCACAGGCACCACGTCGTAGTGGCCCATGAGCATGATGGGCGCCTGCGTCGTGTCGCGTCCTTCCCAGCGGTACAGCAGCGTGTAGCCGTTGCGCCCCACTCGCTCGCGCTCCAGGGTGCTGTGCAGCCGGGGGTACGACTCCGCCACAAAATCGACGAATCCCTCGAAGGCCTCCGAATCCATGTCCGCCGAGTCCTGGTGGGAAATCGTTGGAATCTGGACGCTCCGGGACAGCCGGTCCACGGCGGCTGCGGAGTCGAAGGCGGGGCGCTCGACTGGATTGACCCCGGACGGCTCGTACGACTGCTGGACGGTCCGGACGAGCACCCCAGCGGCGAGGACGAGCACAAGTCCACCTACTGCGAGGAAAAAATGACGAAGGGTCATGCGGGCGCGGGAGAAAACAAAACATGAGCAAGCGAACGGAACGCCTCCGGTGGTGGCGTTTTTTCCACGTAACCGACCGAGGGCTTTGGGGTTCACCGCACTGCCCCTCGCCCTTGCCGAGCAACGATCGGGAACCGCCGATGTTGTCTCTTCATCCAAGGAGAGCTCATTTTTCCCTCCGCCAATTCCCCATGTCATCGTTGCGTCCCCTTCTGCTTTTTCTGTGTCTCGTCGTGCTTCTGCCACAGTCGGCGACCGCGTCGTCTGCCCCCCCGACCGGAGCCGACGACACGGCCCCCTTTTCCGTTCGGTTTGGGGAGACCACCGTGTCCCACCGTGTGATGGCCGTGCTCACCCGGCCGGACGAGACCGTGCGCCTCTCCGTGGTCTCCGGGCCCTCTGAGATGTCGTACGACGTTGACGGAGGCGACCACCAGGTGGAGTCCCTTGACAATGGATCCTGGCGTGTGCGGCCGCCCGATACGCCCGGCCTGTACCCCCTCACCGTTACAGCACCCGACGGCGACGCGTCCATCCGCCTTCAGGTCTTCGTCCTCCAACCCTGGAATCCCGATCAGGAAACTCTTGAAGACTACTACATCGGGAAATACGAGAAAGAACCCCGGGACGACAATCCGCGCTACGAGCCCCCCGAGGGCTTCGTCCGTGTAACTGACGACAATCGGGACGCGCGCATCTCTCCCCACTTTCGCCTCGACCAGTTCCTGTGCAAACAGACCGAAGACACGCCCCAGTACGCCCTTGTCCAGCCTCGCCTCTTGCGGACCCTTGAGGCCATCTTGCACGCCGTCAATGAACGCGGCCACAACGTCTCAACGCTCCAGGTGATGAGCGGCTTTCGCACGCCCTACTACAACCGCTCCATCGGCAACAGGACCGAGTACAGCCGCCACCTCTACGGCGACGCCGCGGATATCTTCGTCGACGCCAACGAGGACGGAAAAATGGACGACCTGACGGGCGACGGACGCGTGACCCGGGCCGACGCGGAACAGCTCGCGCAGTGGATTGAGGAGGTGCCAACCGAAGGGGAGGACTCGTTCGTCGGAGGCCTCAGCGTGTACGGTCCGGCAAGTCACCGCGGCCCCTTCGTGCACGTGGATCTTCGGGGAGAGAAGGAAAAATGGTAATCGGGTACTCTCACGTGAACACGCGACGGCTCCCCCTCTTTCCATGCCGATTATTTTTGTTCCGACTGCTGCCCTGAACCGAATCGGGGGCCTGCTGTGCCTCCTCCCTCTCCTTGCCAGCCCGCTACAGGCGGCCGTTCCCGTCGACAGCGTCCAAACCCTGCTTCGGACACGGATTGACGCGGCACACGCGGGCACCGTCGAGGCGCTTGCCGTGGACGATGCCCGAATACACACCGGCGAACTGTTGACGCGCTTCTACCAGGACCGGCGCTTCGAGCCCGCCTGGACCGATGACGACGGCCCCACGCCGCGCGCCGACAGCCTGGTTGCGGCCCTCCGCTCCGCCGAGCGGCACGGCCTCCGCCCAACCGACTACCACGTCTCCTCGCTCGACTCCCTGCGACGCTTTCTTCAGTCCCAGGCCGAGTCGGGCGAGCCGCTGGATCCGCGGCGCCTCTCGGACTTCGAGCTGCTGTGCACGAATGGCTTTTTCCTGTACGGGGCCCACCTCCTCCACGGCCGGCTCGATTCGGAAACGCACACGCCCATCGGCACGGCCGACCGTCGGGCAGACGATCTCCTGAATCAGTTGCGGGAGGTGCAGGACGGCACCCCGCTTCGCACCGCCCTCTCGACCCTGGCGCCGGCCAACCCCGAGTACACGGCTCTTCTAGACCTCCGCGACCAGTATCAGGAAATCGCGTCGGAGGGGAACTGGCCCACGCTGCCCGACGGCCCGAAGCTGGAGCAGGGTGTGGAATCCGAGCGCGTGCTGCCCCTCCGGCGCCGCCTTGAGGCCACCGGCGACCTGTCCGACGCCGCGGCCTCCGACAGCACCGTCTTCGACTCCACCCTGGCCGCCGCCGTCACGCGCTTCCAAAAGCGACACGGCCTCGATACGGACGGGATCGTGGGCCCCGCCACCCGAGCCGCCCTCAACGTGCCGGTAGCGGACCGCATCCAGCAAATTGAGGTCAACCTGGAGCGCTGGCGGTGGCTCCCGCGCGACCTCGGCGACACCCACGTGCGGGTCAACATCGCCGGGTTCGAACTGCAGGTGATGGAAAACGGCACCGAGGCCCTGCAGATGCGCGTGGTGGCCGGCACGCCCTACCGCCAGACGCCCGTGTTCTCGGACGAGATTTCGTACCTTGTCTTCAATCCCTACTGGAACCTGCCCACCCGAATTGCGAAGCAAGACAAGCTGCCCACGTTCAAAAGGGATCCGTCGCAGGTGAATGCGCAGGGCTTCGAGGTGCTGCGGGGCTGGGACGCGGATGCTCGGCCCATCGATCCGTCGACCATCGACTGGGATGGCCTTTCGGCGTCCAACTTTCCGTATCGCCTCCGGCAAAAACCGGGCGCCCAAAATGCCCTCGGGCAGGTCAAGTTCATGTTTCCGAACGTCCACAGCGTCTACCTGCACGACACGCCCTCGCGCTCCCTCTTCGGACGGAGCGAGCGCAGCTTTAGCTCCGGCTGCATCCGGGTGGAACGGCCGCTCGACCTGGCGGCGTACCTCCTCCGCGAAAACGAGGGCTGGTCGCCCGAGCGCATCCGCTCGACCGTTGGGGGCAGCCGGGAGCAGACCGTGGTGCTGAACGAAAAAGTGCCGGTGCACCTGCTGTACTGGACGGCCTGGATGGACGGCGACACCGCCCAGTTTCGACGCGACGTATACACGCGCGACGGCGCGGTGGCCACGGCGCTTCGTCGCCCGCTGCCGGCGCCCGACGGGTGGGCCGAACCGCCGTCCCGTGCCGGAGAGTAGTGCCTGCGCTTACGTCTCGCCCCCTTCGCCGGGCGTAGGGGACGCGGGCCGTTCGGCCCCGTCCTCGGACGTCACCCGCACGGGAAAGGGATCGGTCTCACTTCCCGTGTAGAGCGTGCGGTGGGGAAACGGAATCTCGATGCCGTGCTCGTCGAACGCCTCTTTGATCTCCAGGGGAATGCTGTTGCGCAGCTCCAGGAAATTATCGGTGGCCGCCCACACCGAGAACTGATGATTGATCGACGAGTCGCCGTACCCCTGAAAGATGATAACCGGCTGGGGCTCTTCCAGACACAGGGGGTTGCGGTCGGCCACCTGCATGAGCACCTCGCGCACCTCGCGCAGGTCCTCTTTGTAGGCCACCCCCACCTGCAGGTCCACGCGCCGGATGGGAAAGCGGCGAAGGTTTGTGACCTCCGACTTAATCATCGTCTCGTTGGGAATGCGCACGAAGAGATTGTCGAACGTGCGCAGCTTCACCGAGAGCAGATCGACCGACAGCACCTCGCCGGTGGTGTTGCCGACGCGAATGATGTCGCCGACCGCGAAGGGACGTTCCCCCAGGAGAAAGAGCCCACTGATGACATTGGACGCGGACGTCTGCGACGCAAACCCAATGGCAACGGTGAGGATGCCGGCGGCCCCGAGCACGACCCCGAGGTCGAATCCCAGCTCGACGAGGGCGGACGCCGCGAAGAGTCCAGCGATCCCATAAAAGACCATCCGACGCAGAATCATGGCCCGCTGGGGGTCGTCGCGCCCAAAGAGGCGTGCCGACCAGTTGCCCGCCAGCCGCCCCAGCAGCAGGCCAAGCCCAATCTTTACGACGGCCCGCAACAGTCCGGCCGCCTGGGGGCCTGTCAGGTACTCCACAATGAGCGTCCACCACTGCTCCATGGAAGAGAGGAGATTTCAGAAAGAGAGCATGTGCACATCTACAACTGCTGGGGCGACAGGCCCTGTTCTCTAAGATCCGAAGAGCGCCCCAAAAGCACCAAAGGTACTGATCATGAGTCCTCGGCGATCGGGCGTGCGGGGGGGCTGTAGCTCGTCCGCCGCCTCCACGACCCCAGGAGCGCCCTCTTTGACGTGCACGGAGGCCCCTTCCCCCTTGGTGGTGTGGCGCATGGTCACGGTGTTGGTCCACAGCGTGTCATTGGCCGCCTGGTAGAGGGCCAGGTGCGGTGCCGGCAGCTGGACCCGCTCCAGTGCCAGGGCGGAGTCGGCCTGGTTGTGGACGCGAAGCGGCGTGACAGCCCGGTGGAGCCGGAGGGGCAGGTGATCGAGGCGGAGGCGGCCCGCCGTGCGGGTGGCATAGCAGAGTTCTCCCGTCAGCGTCGACGGGCCGAACCACGTATCGGACATCCGATGGGACGGGAGCTCCTGGAGCACTGTTTTCTCGTCGGCCCTCACCACTTGCATCCAGAGGGCCGTGCTCAGGTAGAGCGTCACAGATTCTCCCGGGGGCACGTGGAGCGGATGCTCGGGACGGGACACGACGGGCCGGTCCGCCAGGGCCGGGCGCACGTAGATCGTGTCCTCGGTGCGCCGTACACTGTGACGGCTCGTCTGCAGCCCATCCTCCTCGGTTGCCAGCACTTCGTTCATCTCACTCTCGCCAACCGGCACGGTCACCTCGCTTCGGTGGGCCATCGGATCTGTCGTGGTCGCGGCCGTCGAGGGGCGGTGGATGAGACGCCAATCGTGGACCCCCCGGTACAGCCACAGCGTGGACGGCCCCACGTCCCACCGACCGCCCGTTTCTATGTCCAGAGAATATTGTCCCCACCACGGGGACACGTCTTCTGGAGGCTCCAACTCCATGGCACGGGGATGGTAATGATGAAAACAGAACGCCGCCCCCGCAGGATTAGGCCGCTTCGTCAGGATCGTCGTAGCCCTCCCCATCCTCGTCCGGCTCCTCGATCGGCTCTTCCTCCCGATAGAAGGCGTCCTCATCCTCCCAGTCCACCCAGTTGTCCTCCTCCTCAAATTCCTCCTTCAGTTCCGCCTCTTCCTCTTCGTCGTCAACGTCCCAATTGTCGTCCTCCTCTTCATCGGATGGGTCGTGATCGTCGGTCTGCAGGGAAAACGGGTCGGGCATGGTGCGGAAGTCTAGATCAATCGACATAGAGCACTAAAGGTAGCGGACAGCCGCCTCCGCGACAACCGCCCCGCCACGAGCCGCACGATTGCCAACTGGATCATCAGACGAGCCCC